>NZ_JBFBBA010000019.1:0-151313 GCF_040682455.1 Streptomyces sp. NPDC051183 | reverse complement strand
CTGAGGATCCTCACCGACCGCCGCTCCGACCTGACCGCCGACCGCACACGCCGGATCAACCGACTTCGCGGCCAACTCACGGGCATCTTCCCAGCGTTGGAACGCGTCCTGGACCTCGGCAACGTCGGCCCGCTGGTCCTGCTGACCGGCTACCAGACTCCGGCCGCCCTGCGCCGGACCGGCCGCAGCCGGCTGGAGGCCTGGCTCCGCAACCGCAAGGTCCGCGGCGCCGACGCCTTGGCCCAGGCCGCCTTGGAGGCCGCCGAGCGTCAGCACACCACCGTCCCCGGGGAGAAGATCACCGCCCAGGTGGTCCACACCCTGGCGAAGGAGGTGATGGGCCTCACCGAGCAGATCACGGAGATCGACAAGCTCATTGCGGCCCGGTTTCGCGACCACGGCCTCGCCGAAGTGATCGCCAGTATGCCCGGGATCGGCCCGCTGCTGGGCGCGGAGTTCCTGGCCGCCACCGCCGGCGACATGAGCCGCTTCGGCAGCTCCGACCGCCTGGCCAGCTTCGCCGGAGTCGCCCCGGTGCCCCGCGACTCCGGCAACGTCAGCGGCAACCTGCACCGTCCACGCCGCTACCACCGCGGCCTGCAACGCGTCTTCTACACCTCCGCGCTCATCAGCATCCGCAGCTGCGACGAGTCCCGCCGCTTCTACGAACGCAAGCGCGCCGAAGGCAAGCGACACACCCAGGCCGTCCTCGCACTGGCCCGCCGACGCGTCAACGTCCTGTGGGCCCTCATCCGTGACGGACAGTGCTTCCAACGTGAACTCCAGGTCACAGCGGTCGCTTGACAACAGCATTAGGAGGTGATCGGTGCATTCGGCACCTGGCGGAACGTGCCCATCACCTTCGGCAGCGGCGGGGACGCCGGGTCGGCGCAGGCGTCGAACTACCTGCGGATGGTCCCCAACACCGAAGGGGGGATGTTCGCCAACTCCATCGAGGTCGGTCTCTACGCCGAGAAGACCGGTCCGACGACCAGCACGTACGGGCCGCAATGGACCGAGCTGGGCAACAGTGGGGGCAAGACGAAGGCCATCACGGCCGGAATCAACCCGGCGCTGGCGGACAACATGAACCACACCTACATGACGGTCCGCCAGGCCAGTGGTGACCAGTGGGACGTGCTGTATGACTTCAACTGGGTCGGCAGCACCACCGACCAGCTCAAGGTCCCACGCGGGAACTCCAATCGGATCGACATCGGTCTGGAGGTCATGGGACCGCAGCACGTCACCGTTCCGGAGATCGCCAACCGGGTCCAGTTCATGGCTGAGAACAAAGCCTGGTCCCGGGCCGCGACCGCGGATACCGCCCAGGTCACCACTCTGGGGATCTGCGGCCAGTCGAAGGGACTGCCCTCCGACCCGACGGCCGTCTACACCGCCCCGTACTGCTTCAATGCGAAGCTGACGGACGCGACGAAGTTCACCCAGTGGACCGTGAGCAAGCCCGGCGCCACCACCTCGCAGGCGAGCCCGCTGCCTCCCCAGTCGACGGGCACGTTCAACGGCGTCGACCAGAAGGCGCTGTCGCGGTGCCTGGCCACCGACCCCAACGCCTGTCTGACCTCGGTGCCAGGCCTGTCCACATGCGTGCAGACCGCCAAGGTCTGCAACGCCGCTGCGCTCCAGAGCGCCCCCCGCTCCTCCGCGCGCGCGGGCAGCGGCCCGGGGGAAGTTACTGACATCGGCGCCCGCGCTGCGGCGTCCTTCGGGGTTGCCCAGAACACCGTGCGCGTGACCACGGGAACCCGAGCACCCAACGCCGCAGCCACGTTCGGTCTCAGCTTCCCGTCGCCCGCCGCCAGTGACACCAACGTGGTGACCGTGGAGTCCTCGGCGCCGAACCACGGACTGGAGCAGCGGGGTCTGACCTTTGGGGGCTTCCGCGCCACCTACTCGGCCAGCACCGGGCAGCTCCTGGATGCCTGCTGGGGGCAGATGTGCCGCTCCTGACCACCACCGCCGTGACCGCCCCGCCCATAGCCGAGGAGCCTTCCGTGCCTGACGGCCGCACGCCCCTGCCCGGCCGGCCCCGCCAGCGCCGAACCGCGACGATGGTCCTGTCCACCGTGCTCATGCTCGCAGCCGGCCTCGGAACAGCTGGTCCAGTCAATGCGGAAACGATTCCGCAGGGTGGTCCGAATGCCACGGCCGCAGTCGGCCAGGAGGAGAAGGACCTGCGCACCGAGTGCGCCGCCCATCCGGAGGCGAAGACCCGCAAGGGCTGGATCAAGAGCCGCTTCGAGACGTGCGTGCACCAGCCCGTCTACCTCAAGCTCATGGACAAAGAGCGCCGTCTGAGGGGCGAACTCTGGTTCGACCTGTGGATCCTCGGTTTCTCCTACGACGGATCCCGCCGTGTCGATTACACCAGCAGTATCGAGAACATCCGCACCAAGGCGGTCGCCGGTGAGAATCCCGCGACGTGGAAGATCGAGCAGAACTTCAGCCACACAATCAACGCGTCGGCCAGCGGCCCCAACCCCCAGATGACCAAGCCGGCCGTCACCACCCGCAGCGAGAACATCGCGCAGTGGACTGCCAAACCCTTCTGGCAACTCAACTACACCTCGCCCGACACCGGGAAACTCGACCCCGCCAACACCCAGGTCGTCACCGGGATGATCACCCTGGACATGCGGGTGTCGTCACCCACGGCAGTGCCCTGGACGGATCCCGTCATGGCCTACTCCAGCGTCCGCTTCGACTACGCCGGGCCGACCGCGGGCAAGCACAAGGGCACCGTCTTCACCGAAGCCCGCGTCGAACTCGTGATGAGCCTGAAAGACCCTGCCGTCGACCAGAGCGCCCGGCACATCCTCGACGCCCAGCAGCTTCCCGAGCGCACCTTCCCCTCCTGGGCGGGCAAGACCGTGCCTGGCGCCACGGAACCGCTGCACCGCCTCATCGACAAGGACAAGCAGAAGAAGAACCGGGAGAACGCGATCGCGACATGCAACGATGTCTGGGGTGACTACAGCGGGACCAAGCTCCAGTGCGACGAGTACCCGTTCGCCTCGACGAAGGAGGGCGCCGCGGCCCCGGGGAACCGATTCTCCGCCCGGCTCATCGAGGGCGCCGACAACGAGACGGGCGGCCGCCGCCTCAACGACATGTTCACCCTGAACCGCGTCCTCGACGGAGACGCGTTCTACGTGAAGATCACTCCCTGAGTGACGACGGAGACACCCCATGCCCCTCATCGCCGAGTACGGCACCATGGCCCAGCCGGACCGCGGGATCGTGGAGGTCTACGACTCTGACGCCTACCTCGGCGACGAAGAGGCGTTGCAGCAGTCAAGGACCCAGGTAGTCGCCGGGAACGGCTATCACCTCTACCTTCACAGCCTCCAACCCGACATCGAAGTACAGGTCACCATCAGGGTCTGGGACACCCCCCAGAAGCCCCCGGAAGACGCTGAGGGCACGATCCCTGTCTCCCTGGAGTCAGAGACGGGCCAGCTCGTCGTCAACCAGCTCACCTTCGGGCCGGCGGGCATAATGGACCTGCCCCGACCCGGCGTCTACGAAGGGCACGCGGCATGGAGCGGACGAGAAGCCACGGCCGCCTACTACAACACGTGCCTCCAGCGCGCTGTCGATGAGCAATGGGACGCGGAACAGATCGGAGCAGCGTGGAAACAGTGCTCCACGGCTGAGCAGTACACCCTCGACCTCTGGTTCGTAAGGGAATCCGAACCCGAGGACGACGAATAGCCTTGGGTACTGCTTCCCCAAGCACAAGATGGGGCCCGTGACTTCCGTCCACCCGCGCCGGAGCACGGGCTCTCCATCAGCCGCGCCTGGATGATACGGCCGCGTCAGGCGGCCTGGCCGAAGCCGGCGGCAGCCAGGTCCTGGTCGCGGAGCTGGGTGAAGTCGACGTCCAGCTTCGGGTCGTACGCCTCGGGCTGGACGCCGAGCTCGTGTGTGCTGTACTCGCCGAACCGGTTGATGTGCTCGGTCAGGTACGGCGAGATGTGAGACAGGTCCTCCGGCTCGATGGTCCAGCCCTCTTCCAGGAGCTGCCGCACGATCTCCGCGATGTCCAGGGCGTTATGAAAAATGACCGCGTTCGTGAGCAGAGCATTGAACTTCATCGCCTTCTCCTGCTCGACCGGGTCGTTGTCCGCGATGACCCCGCGGTTGCCGAAGCCGATCCACTGGGAGAACCGGTTGAACGACTCCGTCTTGTTCGTCGCCGCGGTCACCCTCCGGCGAAGCGCCGGATCAGAGAGGTAGCGCAGTAGCTGCACGGTGCGAATCACGCGGCCGACCTCGCGGAAGGCGGCGTAGGTGGCGTTCTTCTTGGAGCCCGAGCGCAGCCGCTTGAGCAGCGTGGACGAGGAGATCGCCCCCTCCCGTACGGAGACGGCCACTTTCATCAGGTGCCTGAACTGGGACTCGATCAGGTCGAAGTCGATGACGTTCTTGCCCGGCTCGCCGAACAGCGCGTCGATGTGCGCGTACTCGGTCTGCTTGCTGGGCCGGTAGAAGGTCAGCCCCTTCCAGTTCCTGATCCTGGGCATGAGGTCGAAGCCCAGCAGATGCGCCATCGCGAAGACCGGCTGAGACTGGCCCTGGGTGTCCGCATGCACCGTGGTCGGCTTCACCTCGGAGGAGTTCTTCAGCAGGCCCTCGATGATGTACACGGCCTCCCACACCCCGCACGGGATGAAGTGCGTGAACAGCGCGACGTACGTGTCGGAGACGTGGTGGTAGGCGATCCCGCCCGGCTTGCCGTACCGGACGCTCGTCTCGGCGAGCAGGTTGTCGAGGTAGGTGTCCATGTGGGTGCCGTCGGCCGCCACCGCTGTGCCGTCGCCCCACGCCTGCGAGATGTCCAGACGGGCGTGCGCGTTGACCAGGTCGGCGATGGCCTCGTTCAGCAGCACGATGGAGAAGTGCCGGTTCGCCGTGTACGACAGCTCGTGTCCTGAGACTCCTGGGATGTGCCGGGCGGCCTCGTACGGGCCCATGTTCGTGCCCTTGACGAAGGTCGTGATGACGTAGCGGCCGAAGGGATCATCCAGCTTCGGCTCGTTGCCGGACGCAGGGCCGAAGCGCTGCCACCAGTCCACCCAGTACGCGGTCCGGGCCACGATCCCCATCAGCGACCGCTCCGGCATCCTGGCCTTGATCTCCTGCTCCAGGCGTTTCGCCGAGGGCCGCTGTCCCTCCGAGCGATGCGGCTTCAGCGACGGGATGCCGGTGGCGGGGTCGATGACCAGGCCCTCGTTGTCTGGGTACCCGGCGTCCGCCGCCGCGGGGGCGTTCCGCAGCTTGTCCTCCAGCTGCCGGCGGAAGACCTTCGCATCGAACGCGGCACTCTCGCCCTCCTCGCACAGGCCGACCTCGACCAGGTAGGAGCCCAGCTTCTCCTTCACGACCTCCCAGTCCAGCAGCTGCTTGGACCAGTCCGCGTACTCCTCCGAGCCGACCACCGCCACGTCGCCGGTGCGCAGTTCCTCGGCGAGCGCGGTGAAGACCATCGCCTCGAAGTGCTTGCGTACGAACTGCCCCGTACGAGTCCTGTCCGCCACAGCCTTGCGCCAGTTCTGCGTGGCGAAGGAGATGTCCACCTCCTTGCCCTCCTCATCGAAGGCGGTGATGTACTCGCCGCGGGCGTGTCGGTGCCGCTGGGCGTGCGCAAGCGCGTCCAGTACCCGCCGGTCCTCGGACGTCTCGGTGAACTCCAGCTTTTCGGCCAGGTCGAACATCACCGCGCGGTCCCGGCCGATCTGCCCGTACAGCAGCACCTCCCAGAAGTTGCCCTGGTGGGCACAGACCTTCTCGATCTGCTCGTACTGCCCCGCGAACCCACCGAAGCCCTCCACCGCCTTCGTGACGGCGCCGAGCCCGCCGGCCTGCACCACCAGGGCCTTGGCCATCGCCAGGACCGCCGGGGAGACCTTGCCGTCCAGCCGCTGGGCGACCTCGTCCACCGATGCCTCGTCGTCCAGGCCCTCCAGGGCGCGGCGGACCTCGGCGGTCATGGCCGCGGCCTTCGCCAGTGCCTCCTGAGCCGGGCCGTCGGCGTCGATGTTCTTGAGCACAGTGCGGTAGTTCCCAATCAGGGCCTCAACGATCTCCCGCTCGGCGAGCCGGATCTCCTCCAGCTCCTCCTTCGCCTTCTTGATCTTCGTGGCCACCCGCTTGCAGAACATCGTCGCCAGGTCGTCGCGGACCCGCATCCTCGCCTTGTGCGCCAGGCACGCGATCAGGGCGACCTGCTTGATGGGCGCGTAGTCCCGCAGCTCCGAGGCGTCCGCCGCGTCCGCCTCCCCGGCGAAGTCGTTGATCTTCCCCGTGGCCACCGACTCCATCCACACCGACGTATCGCCGAGCTCGTCCACCCACTCCAGGCGCTTGGCCAGGTTCTTGAAGTGCGACCAGGTCGGCCCCTTGGCGGGCTTCTTCAACCGGTTGAACAGCGTCGTGCCGTCGCTGTCGCGCTCCTCCAGCAGCCGCAGCAGCCCGGCACGCTCAATGGGGCTCATCCGGTCGTGGATGCCCGCACGGATCGACGCGTTCACCTCGGTGCGGATCTTCGAGGCAATCTTGTCGAAGGTGGAGAACCCCGGCAGCTCCAGCCCGGCCTCAACGACCTTCTCCAGCGCGATGTTGATCAGGTCCGCCGGCCGGTTCTTCGCCGCGGCTTCCTTGCGGATCGACCGCTCGACGATCTTCCGGGCCTCGCCCTGGTCGTACTTCACGCCGACCTTCTTGCGGACCAGGCCCCGGTGGTGCTTGGCGGTCCGCTCCGCCCGATACAGCGGCAGCGTGCCCTCCGGTAGCTCCACCTGCCGCCGGACGAACTCCACGACCTGCTCCGAGACCTCCTCCAACGCCGGGAAACAGCCCATGCGCTGGTACGACTTCAGCATCAGCAGCAGAGCCAGCAGATGCTCATCCCCATCCGTGGCATCGGCCGCCCACTGAAGCTCATCGCGAGTCGGCGAGAAGAACAGATGCAGCTCATGCGCGGTGATCAGCCGCTTGAACCGCGGATACGCGGTCCGCTCGATCGAGGTCACAATCCCGCCCCGTGCCCAGACGACAACAACATCAACACCAACGACACTGGGCCGAACGGGTGGCGGGGGCGGGGCGTTCAGGACTGCAAGATCAACTCATTGCCCCTTTGCCCCGTATCTCGGCGCTACCCCCGCATGGGCTGCTCCGCCCGCTCGGTCACCAGACCGGGCCAGCATCAGACCCCGGCGCATCTCCAGGTGGGCACGGAAGCATCGTCACGGTGGGCTACGCCCTGGAAGTAACTCGTGGGTCGATCCCGACGAGAACCTCACGGACAGCCGCTTGAGCCCCACTCCCCCCTCGCCCCTGCCCGAACGGGGGACCAGGTCTCAGTCAGGAGGAACCGACCCTCAACCGACTGGTCTCCAGCTCCAGAACTTCCTTGAAGATTTTCAAGGCTTCTAGATTCCACGCTTCTTCGTCACTTGGCTCAACAGATCTGGCCAGAGCGCCACTAGCCCTCTCGGCGACATCATGCGGCGAGATCACATAGACAGCCATATCTCGCCCCTTTTCCTTGGGGTGCCCCCAGACGAACAACCGAAAACCAGCTTCACGAAGGAAGGGTCCCTGCTCCTTCCAGCCTGTCATTTTGGACCACTTCTCGGCGTAGGTCTGGCCGGTTCCGATGACCTCCCACCGCCCCGGCACGAAGGGTTCAGCCGCCAGAGCTTCGAGATTGACCGCATGCCGCTCCATCGTGCCGGTCAGGGAGGAAATCACGGCAGGAGAGGCGGCCAAGGCGATTGATTGCGACAGATTGTCGATGGCGCGCTCCAGCTCCTTGATCCGCTTCCTGTTGTCCCTACCCGGAACGTACTGGCGTTCCATGATTGCCTCGTCACCCAACTTGGCAAGGAATGCATGCTCCGCCATGGCGTAGAGCTGATCCTGAGGCCAGGAGACGGAGAACTCACACGCCTTGCCGTTGGACCATGAGGAACAGCGGAAGTACTTGTGCGGCCGAACCTCTCCCGTGTTCAACTTTCCGACCGAGCTGTTCTCGTACATCTTCTTTCCGCACGGACAGTGGAGAACACCCGCCATGGGAGATGCATTGGACTTGATGCCCGCACGATGCTGGCCGAGGGCAGTAACGGCCACCTGCAACTTGGCGAATTCATCATCGCTGAGGATTGGGTCTGCCCATCGCACAGGAATCCCGTCGCGGAGAAGCGGCTCACCCTTGTGCATGGCGATTCCTTGAAGGATCGGCTTCTTCAGAATCTTCCCCAAGGTGGCAGTGGTCCACCGGGTTCCCTTGATAGCTGTCTTGACGCCGGCCTTCTTCTCGCCTGCGTTCACGCTCCGCTGGTAGTCCTGCGACGTGAGGACACCCCGCTTGTTCCAGTCCTCACAGAGGCGGCTCATGCTCCACCCCTGGACGCCGATTCGCTCGTATGCCTCACGGATCAGGGGGCCCGTCACCGGGTCGACAACCAGCTTGTAGCGCTGCCTGCCCTGGCACTCCGTCAGCACCGGGCGGTAACCGAAGGGCCAAGTCCCGCCGCCCCACAGGGATTCATCACGGTAGTACTGAGTCTGATTCCGGCGTTTCTGCACGATGGCTTCCCGGTACTCCTGCGCTTGCGTCGCCTTGATGTAAGCGATCATCCGGCCGTTGCCGGGGGTGATGTCCAAGGAAGGGTCATCGAGACAGATGACGTCCTTTCCTCCCTGATAGCACTTGTCGGCAAACATCTCCCAGTGGGTCTGATTCCGAGTGATGCGGTCGAGGGAAGTGACCATGATCGCGTCCCACTCGTACCAGAGCGGCTCACGCATCCACTTGCCGAGGCTGGGCCGCTCTTCGGGGCGGACCGCACCCGACACGAACGAGTCCTCTACCTCCCCCACGGCGTCGTAGCGGCCTTCGGCGACCGCTCCGTCCAGTGCCTCAGCCTGCCGGGCCAAGGCAGAGCTGCCTTCAGAGTCTCGGCTGATGCGTCGCATCTTCAGGACTCGGCTGCCAGGTGACGGCTTGTTCAGCATGTCGTTCCCCCCTGTAGCTCCTCTGCTCATACCAAGCTACATGGTGATCCTGTTTTCCGAGGGTTGGGAGGCGAACCACTCGATCCTGGCCCACCTCGCGGAGCGCCGCGCCCCCTGGCTGCCCTAGCCCCACGTGCGCTCTTGCGCGGCGTTGGACAATGGACGGTGGCCCACTCGGCCGTACGGATCCACGCGCACGGCCCGCACGCACAGCACGCACGCACAGCACGCACAGGAGGACACGCATGGCAGAGCCCGAGCGGACCGAGCGCAGGCTGCGGCCCGCACCGCTGCTCTTCGAGCCCGCGGAGGCCGTCACCGATCCGGAGCACTTCTTCGACCTCGAGTCGATCGAGGACCCGCGCGAGCTGCTGGCCCGCGCCACCGAGCTGACGGTCGCCTTCCGGGCGGCCCAGGACCGGGCCGTGGAGTTCCAGGCCCTGGCCGCGGCCCAACTGGCGGACCCTCGCCGCTTCGACCGGCTCGCTCCGGCGGCCATCGCGGAACAGGCCCAGTGGACCGAGGACTACGCCCGCAAGATGATCGAGTTCGGCGAGTCGCTCCTGCGCGGCGGCGACGGGGACGCCTCCTGACCGAGGCGCCTCCGGGATGCGGCGTACGTCACACATGGAATATGCGAAGCGCAAGATACCCCAACACGCCCCACGCCGTCCCGGTTTCCGGTAACTCCCGGAAACCGGAGCGCTACGGCGGGTAGACCTTGGCATATGACGACCCTGACCGGCTGCCCCGCCCTCGACGTACGCACCGCCGCGCCCGCCGCCGCCCACGTCACCCCGACGGGCGCCGCCTGGCTCGCCTCCGCCTCGGCCCACCCCGGCAGCACACTCGCGGCCTGGCAGGCCCGGCCCACCGCGCCCGCGGTACTGCCCTGCGGGACCGCCTTCGACGTCGTCAACGTCCCGCTCGTGCTCGGCCGCCGGATGCTCGACCTGCTCTGGCACGAGGGCCCCGGCTCCGGGCCGGCCGCGGTGCACCGCGGCCGGACGCTCCTGTTCGCCGCTCCCGGCACCGCCCACCGGCTCCCGGCCCTGCTGGCCTGGGAGGAGTGGGGCACCCCCGTCCCCGCGCCGCTGTGCCACGGCCACGGCGACGCCGTCACCGTGCCCCCGCTGGCCGCGACTCCCGGGCCGTCGCGCTGGCTCGTGGCCCCCGACACGCGGCTGCCGTGGCTGCCCGGGCCCGAGGCGCTGCTCTGGTCGCTGGTGCGCGCCGCCCGGGCAGCCGGAGCTGCGGATATCGATTTTTCGGATCGCCGATCCGGGTGCTAATGTCTACGACGTCAGGCAGGCGCCGCTAGCTCAGTTGGTTAGAGCAGCTGACTCTTAATCAGCGGGTCCGGGGTTCGAGTCCCTGGCGGCGCACAGACAGGGAAAGGCCCCCACGCGAGTGGGGGCCTTTCTCGTCCTCCCGCGGCCTCGCCGCTACGTCGTGACCTTCACCGTGTACGCGCCCGACTGGGTCCGGTCCGCCACCTCGATCGTGATCCGCTCGCCCGGCACCGTGAACCTCTCCCCGACCTCCAGCGGCGCGTCCGCCAGCGGCGGGTACACCGACCGCTCCCAGCAGGCCTCCGTGTCCGGGTGCGCGTCCATCACCTCGATCGGCCCGCCGCCCGACACGGCCTCGTTGCGGACCCGGTAGACGAGCACGCCCTCCGTGCAGGTTTCCCCGTCGTTGCCGGTGGAGCCGCGCGCCTCGATGGCGATGGCGCTGCCGGTGCCCGTACGGATCACCGCCAGCCGGGTCCCGCCCGTACCGCCCTGCCGGGGGGCCTCGGCCAGCGGCTGGAGCGTGTGCAGGGAGGAGCCGGACCGTACGCAGGCCACCTGGGAGTCGTCCAGCCAGCCCAGCTTCCACTTGTGCCAGGCGAAGAGGTCCGGGGCCATGCCGAACTGGCTGCCCATGACGTCCCAGTCGCCGACGTACGTGTCCCAGTCCCCCTTGCCGTCGGTCGGCCGGTGGTAGAGGTCGGGCAGGTCGAAGACGTGCCCGGTCTCGTGCGCCAGGACGTTCCGGTCCGGCGGGTGCTTCTCGAACACGGTGACGATCCGGCGCAGCTGCGCGCCGTCCGCGACGATCGGCCGTTCGAAGTTGACGACCTTGGTGGCGTCCGAGTCCACGCCGGGAGCGTCCGGGTCGGCGATGAAGTACACGACGTCGTACTGGTTGAAGTCCACCTGCGGGTCGGCGGCGGCGACCGCGTCGCGCAGGTAGGCCGCCCGGTTCCCGGGGGCCCAGTCGCGCTGTATCCCGTACGCGGTGGACGACTTGGGCATCTGGATCCACCGCTTCTGCGGGTGCGGGACCAGGCGGAACCGCCCGTACGAGGCCCGCTCGAAGAAGTCGCTGGTCGCCGGGAAGTAGTCGCCGGTCAGCTGCTGCGTGGTGAGCGTGGTCCGGTGGTCGGGGAAGGAGAGGAAGACCATGACCGCGTTGAGGGTGCGCTCGGGCTTGGGGTAGGCGGCGTTCCAGGTGTCCAGACCCAGGGAATGGTGCGCCGAGGTGCGGGTCAGCTCGCAGGGGCCGGCCCCGGTGACGGCCACCGCGGGTCCCGCGACGAGCGACATGGCGGCCAGCGCCGTCAGGGAAGTGAGCGCCGCCGCAGTACTTCGCATGCGGGAGCGGTCCACTCCCCCGGGTGTCTGCTGTCGCGGCACATCGACCTCCGGTGGTGGATTCGTACCCTCTTCATCCACCTTGAGGCGATTGTCTTACTAACGCCCTGTTCCGCTGCCCCACAAGAGTGAGCACTACGGCAAGCCGGTGACGCCTGACCCCGGGCACATGCCTACGGAAAGTTACTAGCGGTCACGTGAGATCAGCCGCCGCCATCGGTGCTCAGAGCCGCGCAGGTTCGATCGCCCGGCGCCGGTCCGACGCTGCGTCAGCACGGCGTCAGCCCAGGGAAGTGCCGTGCCCCACACGGCGACGCCGCTGGATAGGGCCGTCCGGCAGCCTCTATGATTCGGCACACTTTCCTGCACGGACACTCACAAGCAATGCGGGGCCAACGGTGAGCGGAACCCCAGAAGGAACCGGTTCGGCGGCCGACAGCATCCGATCGGCCGTCACGGAGCGTCACAACACGGTGTCGGCAACGGCAATTCCGGTCCGATCCGAGTCCGAACTGCACGATTACCGGGCCGCCTTCAACGCGGCCCACCTCGCCATGGCCGTCGTCGACCGGGACGGTCACGTCGTGGCCGCCAACCAGGCCCTCGCCGGTCTGCTCGGCACCGAGCCGCACGCGCTCGTCGACCAGTCCGCCGCCGACCTGGTGGACCTGGCCGCGGAGGCCCGCACCTGGCAGGCGTACCGCGAGGTCCTGCGCGGCCGCCAGGCCAGACTGCGCTGCACCCGCCGGCTCAAGCACCCCGACGGGCACTCGCTGTGGACCGAGGTGACGGTGGGCCCGGTGCCGGGGACCCGTGACGTCCTGCTGTCCGTCGCCGACATCAGCGACCGGCGCGACCTCCAGGCCCGGCTGCGGCACCTCCAGATGCACGACCCGGTCACCCGGCTGCCCAACCGGGCGCTGTTCTTCGAGCGGCTCTCCACCGCCCTGGAGGCCTCCTCGTACGAGCACGGCGGCACCGGCCGGATCGGGCTGTGCTACCTGGACCTCGACGGGTTCAAGGCCGTCAACGACACCCTCGGCCACCGCGTCGGCGACCGGCTGCTGACCGCGGTGGCGGCCCGGCTGACCCAGTGCGCCGACCAGTCCGGGTACGGGCGCACGGGCGGGCACCTGGTGGCCCGGCTCGGCGGCGACGAGTTCGCGCTGCTGGTCGAGGAGTCCACCGGCACCGAGCAGCTCGCGGACCTGGCGCGCAGCGTACTGGCCGCCGTACAGGAGCCCTTCGACCTGGCCGGGCAGCGGCTGTCGGTCTCCGCCTCGATCGGCGTGGTGGAGCGCGACGCGGCCGGGACCTCGGCGACCGGGCTGATGCAGGCCGCGGACACGACGCTGTACTGGGCCAAGGCGGACGGCAAGGCGCGCTGGACCCTCTTCGACCCGGAGCGCAACGCGCACCGCATGACGCGCCAGGCGCTGTCCTCGACGCTGCGGCCGGCCGTGGAGCGGGGCGAGTTCGCGCTGGAGTACCAGCCGCTGGTGGATCTGGAGAGCGGGGCGGTGCGCGGGGTCGAGGCCCTGGTGCGCTGGAACCACCCGCAGTTCGGCACCCTGACGCCGAATCGGTTCATCGGAATTGCGGAAGAGGACGGCTCCATCGTCCAGTTGGGCCGCTGGGTGCTGCAGACCGCCTGCCGGCAGGCCAGGCGCTGGCAGATCGAGCAGCCCAGCGACTCCCCCGTCTTCGTGTCCGTCAACGTGGCGGTGCGCCAGGTGTGGGACTCCGACCTGGTCGGCGACGTCGCGGAGATCCTGGCCGACACCGGACTGGCTCCGCAGCTGCTGCAGTTGGAGCTGACGGAGTCGGCGGTGATGGGCTCGGCCGGGCGGCCGCTCCAGGCCCTCCAGGCGCTGAGCGACATGGGGGTGCGGATCGCCATCGACGACTTCGGCACCGGGTACTCGAACCTCGCCTACCTCAGCCGGCTGCCGGTGTCGGTGCTGAAGCTGGACGGCTCCTTCGTCCGGGGCTTCCGCTACGAGGAGGGCACCCACCCGAATCCGGCCGACGAGACCATCGTGGAGGCGCTGGTCCAGCTCGCGCACCGGCTGGGCCTGACGGTGACGGCGGAGTGCGTGGAGACCGCCGGCCAGGCGGCCCGGCTGCGCCGCGTCGGCTGCGACACCGGGCAGGGCTGGCTGTACTCGCGGGCGGTGGCCCCGGAGCGGATCGCCGAGATGATCGCCGACCGGCCCGGGACCCTCCCGTAACGCGGCGCACGGCCGCCCCCGCCTCCCTGGGGAGGAGGCGGGGGCGGCCGGCGCTCGGCGCGGGGTGGGGGGATCAGCAGGCGCCGAGGTCCTTCCAGACACCCCATTCACCGGTGGTGCCGGGCACCTCGTTCTGCGTCCACCACTGGGCCTTCCACTTGCGGCCGTTGTACGAGACCTCGCTGCCGCCGGTGTAGATGCTGCCCGGGACGTAGGCCGCGGCGGTGCAGCCCGTGGTGGGCGGCGTCGTCGGCGGGGTCGTCGGGGGCGTGGTCGGCGGGGTGGTCGGAGGCGTCGTGGGCGGGGTGGTGGGCGGCTGTGTGGTCCCTCCGAGGGCGTCCGAGATCTGGTTGAGCAGGGTGGTGTTGGCGTCCAGGCCGAGCAGGGAGTACATCATCGCGCCGGCCAGGCCGCGCTGCTTGCCGTAGTCGACGCGGGCCTGGATGGACCGCTGGTTCAGGCCGGTGAAGAACTCGCCGTCCTTGAAGAAGTACGAGGCCTTGGCCTGGTCGTCCCAGAAGGTGTTCGCCGGGCTGTCGACGATCCCGCCGAGCTCCTTGTACAGCGCGATGCCCGCCTGCTGGCTGGTCGGCCGGGCCCCGGAGGCCTGGCTCGCCGGCTGGGCGAGGCCGTTGGTGGCGCCGGCCTGCACGCCCTTCCAGCCGCGGTAGTAGAACTCGTAGCCCAGCGTCAGCTTGTTGGCGGGGAAGCCGCCCGCGATCCCGTAGGCCGCGTTGCCGTCGATCCAGGAGTCGATGGCGTTCTTGATGCTGTACTTCTCGCTGCCCGGCGCGATCGGGTCGGTCGGGTCGGCGGAGGAGGGCAGGAGCGGGGACTGGTGGTACGTCGGCCCGTCGGAGTCCCAGGCGCCGTGCATGTCGTACGTCATGATGTTCGCGTAGTCGAGGTACGCGCCGATCTTGTCCGTCTCGATGTACTTGATCTTGTCCTGGCCGGCCGGGAGCGCGGAGGTCAGCAGGTACTTCTTGCCGCCGTTGGCCGCGCCGTGGGCGTCGAGCTGGGTGCGGAACTCCTTGAGCAGGAGCGTGAAGTTCTGCTTGTCCTCGGGGGCGTAGTGGTTGCCGAGGTGGCCGCCGGACGAGCCCGGGTACTCCCAGTCGATGTCGATGCCGTCGAAGATTCCGGCCGCGCTGCCGACGCCGCCGTAGCCGCCCTCGACCGGCAGGTTGCCCTTGATGTACTGGTCGATGCAGGAGGAGACGAGCTTCTTGCGGGAGGCGTCGGTCTTGGCCGCGTCGCTGAAGTACTTCGAGTACGTCCAGCCGCCCAGCGAGATGTTGATCTTCAGGTGCGGGTACTTGGCCTTCAACTGCTTGAACTGGTTGAAGACGCCGACGATCGGCTGGTCCCACTTGTCGGCGACCCCGCTGACGCTGTCCGCGGCGCTGAAGGACTTCTGGTAATCGGCGTACGAGTCGCCCGCGCCGTCACCGGCGTTGGGGTTGTTGTCGTCGCCCGCCGCCTTGTTCGCCTCGAAGCAGGTGAGGTCGGTGGGGTGGATGTTGCCGAACGAGTAGTTGATGACGTCCAGCTTGCCCGCTATCCCGCGGGTGTCGAGGTGCTTGGGATAGAAGGCGTTCCCGTACACGCTCCACTGGTCGTAGTAGGCGATCTTGACGTTGCCGGCCGCGGCGGTGGTCGTGGCGTCGGCGGCCGCCGCGGTACCGAGCCCCGCGAAGGTGGCCAGCGCTCCGGCTGCCAGCGCGGCCGTGGCAGCGGCCGCGATGAGGGGTTTACGGATGTGCATGAACTGCCTCCGGGGGGTGGGAGGGGAGAGCAATTGATTCAGGTGGGAGAAGTGATAGCGATCACGCAAGGCCCGCGTCAATGGTTTGGACCAAAGAAGGACTAGACCACTCATGGCCCACATCCCCACGTCAGAGACTTGAGGGCACGTCAAAAACCGCCCGCCACCCCGGGTGACGAGCGGTTTAAGGTTGCCTTCAGCCATGCTCCCGCAAGGTTTCGGCAACAAACCAGCCGAACTCCGTCAGCGTCCGGTCAACCGGCAGCGGGGGCCTCCACCGGCATCCCGTACGCATCTGCGACGAGCCCGTACGAGCGCAGCCGGGCGGCTCCGCTGTGGGCGTTCGAGGTCAGCATCAGCTCGTCGGCGCCCGTCCGCTTCGCGAGGTCGTCGAGTCCGGAGCGGACCTCGTCGGGGGTGCCGTGGACGATGTTGGCCATCCACGCGTCGACGAACTCCCGCTCCGCCGGGGCGAAGGGGTACGCGGCCGCCTCCTCGGGCGTCGGGATCAGCCCGGGCCGCCCCGTGCGCAGCCGGAGCATCGACAGGGCGCCGGTCAGCACCTGGGCGCGGGCCGCCCCGGCGGTGTCGGCGGCGAGCGCCGCGACCCCGATCACGGCGTACGGAGCGTCCAGTACGGCCGAGGGGCGGAAGCTCTGCCGGTAGAGGTCGAGCGCGGGCAGCGTGCCGGCGGCCGAGAAGTGGTGGGCGTACGCGAAGGGCAGCCCGAGCTCGCCCGCGAGCCGGGCGCTGAACCCGGAGGAGCCGAGCAGCCACAGCGGCGGCCGCCCGGCGGGGCCCTGCACCGGACCCGGTACGGCGTGCACCCGGGCGTAGGGGTGCCCGTCGGGGAAGTCGTCGTCCAGGAAGCGGGTGAGCTCCGCGAGCTGCCGGGGGAACTCGTCGGGGGCGTCGCCCTGGCGCCCGGGCCCGCGCAGCGCGGCGGCCGTGCGCCCGTCGGTGCCCGGCGCCCGCCCGAGCCCGAGGTCGATCCGCCCCGGCGCGAGCGCCTCCAGGGTGCCGAACTGCTCGGCGATGGCGAGCGCGGCATGGTTGGGCAGCATGACCCCGCCCGAGCCGAGCCGGATCCGGGAGGTGTGCGCGGCCAGGTGGGCCAGGATCACGGCCGGGGAGGAGCTGGCGACCCCGGGCATCGAGTGGTGCTCGGCGACCCAGTGGCGGTGGTAGCCGCGGGACTCGGCGAGCTTGGCGATCTCCACGCTGGTGCGCAGCGAGGCGTGGGCCGTGCTGCCCGCGCCGACGGTGACGAGGTCGAGGACCGACAGGGGTACCGGTGCCCGGCCGAGGGCCGTGCCCCGGATGCCGTCGGGGTCCGGGCGGCGCCCGCCGCGACTCCCCTGCTGCTGCGCGTCCCCGGTGTCACTCATCGTCGCTCCCGCCTCGTGCTGCCGTTCGTACGACATCCGTACACATCCGTACGAGGATTTCGAACTCTCGATGACGGCCCGGCATTCCCGGCACTCCGGGACACCGCGCGTGACCATGGCATATGCCAAGCGGGTAGATCCAGGCAGGGGGACATGATTGAGCCATCAATCTCATCAACAGGCGCTCCACGTGGGCCTCTTGATGGCTATCGTGGTAGGGCAAGCGGTAACAACCTGCTAGGGGGAAACCGTGGCGCTGAAGCCCGAGCCGACCGCGCCGTTCCACTCGGTGCAGTACGCCCTGCGCGTACTCGAAACGGTCGCCCGCCATACCGGCGGCGTGACCGATGTACAGATCGCACGAGAGACCGGCCTGCCCGCGGTCCACCTCGCGCCGATGCTCCTCATGCTGCGCCGGGAGGGGTACGTGCTCCAGGTGTCGGACGGCGCCTATGCCATAGGCGACTCGCTGGTGCTGCTCGGCTCCGGAGTGGACCGGCAGACGGCCCTGCAGAGCAAGCTGCAGGAGACCCTGGACCGGCTGCGGGACTCGGTGGGTGCGGCGGTCTACATCAGCCGGTACGTGGACGGCGAGGTCCGGATCACGCAGTTCGCGGACAGCCCCCGCACGCCGAAGGTGCACGAGTGGGTCGACTTCCGCTCGGCGGCGCACGCCAGCGCTGTCGGCAAGTGCCTGCTGACCCAGCTCGACCTGAACGGGCGGCGCGACCACCTGTCCCGCCACAAGATCGCCCGGCTGACGTCGAAGACGATCGTCAACGAGCGGATCCTCTTCTCGAAGCTGGACAGCCAGCCGGCCACGGTGCCGATGCTCGACCTCCAGGAGTACGCGGTGGGCACCGTCTGCGCGGCCGTCCCGATCACCGCCGGCTCCTCGGTCGGCTGCCTGGCCCTGTCGCTGCCGGTCGAGCACGCCCACCGGCTGCGGGCCGCGGCCGACGCCCTGAACCGCAAGGCCGCACCCCTGCTGCTGTCGCTCACCCTGTGACCCCTGTGATCCTTGCGGCCCCGGCCGGAGGGGGAGGGCCGCAGGCGGAGGCCCGGAAAACACTTCGGGCGGTTCCCGGTGAACCGGAAACCGCCCGAAGGACAGGTGCGCCGCCAGGGACTCGAACCCCGGACCCGCTGATTAAGAGTCAGCTGCTCTAACCAACTGAGCTAGCGGCGCCTGCTGACAGAGAAAATACTACCTGGTCATCCGGGGTGCTCAAAACCATTGCCCCGCTCCAGGAGGACCAGGCGCTCCTGGGCCCGGTAGGCCGCGAGGAGCCCGGCCAGCGCTGCTTCGTCCAGGAGCCGGTACGCCGCCTCGCCCGGGGGCCGCCACCACACCGGGTCCGGGCCGGGGGCGCCTCCCGGCGCCGGCCGGGGAAGGAAACCCGCGCGGCGCAGGCCGACCCGGTGGACCTTGTTCGTCGCCGTGGTCGGCATGGCGTCGAGGACGCGGACGTAGCGCGGGGCCATCTTGGTGCCCAGGTCCGGCTGCGCGGCCAGGAAGGCCGCGAACGCGTCCGGGGAGAAGCTCGCCCCCTCGCGCAGGGCCACGGCCGCCATGACCTGGTCGCCCGCGACCTCGTCCGGGACCGCGTACACGGCGACCGCGGCCGCGTCGGACCAGCGGGCCAGGATGTTCTCGATCACCGCCGCGGCCAGGTTCTCGCTGTCGACGCGCAGCCGGTCGTCGGTACGGCCCGCGAAGTAGAGGAAGCCGTCCGCGTCGCGGAAGAAGAGGTCCCCGGTCCAGTACCAGCCGTCGCGGGTCCGCGCGGCCTCCGCGTCCGGGTTGCGCCAGTACCCCTCGAAGAGGCTGCGGCCCTTGTTGACCAGCTCGCCGATCGCCTCGGCCCCGTTGAGCAGGCGGCCCCGCGGGTCGAGGACGGCCGCCGGGCACTCCAGGCCGGTCCCGGGATCGATGACCGCCAGGTCGTCCCCCGCCCCCGCGCGGCCCAGGGCGCCCGGCGGGGTGTCCGGCGTGCGCTGTACGGACGCCCCGCCCTCCGTGGCCCCGTAGCCCTCCACCAGCCGGACCCCGAAGCGCTCGGCGAAGCGCGCCGCGTCCACGGCGCCCGCCTCGGTGCCGAAGCCCAGGCGCAGCGAGTGCTCGCGGTCCTCCGGGCGGGGCGGGGTGGCCAGGAGGTACTGGACGGCGCGGCCGACGTAGGTGAAGTACGTCGCCCCGTACGCGCGGACGTCGTCGAGGAACGCGGACGCCGAGAAGCGGCGGCGCAGCGCCACCGAGGCCCCGCCGGCCAGCGCGGGCAGCCAGTCGGCGATCACGGCGTTGCCGTGGAACATCGGCATGCAGATGTAGTGGACGTCGTCCGGGGTGACCGCGAAGTGCCGCGCGAGGGAGCCCCCGGCACCGGCCAGCCGGCCCTGGGTGCAGATGGCCGCCTTGGGGGCGCCCGTGGAGCCCGAGGTGAAGTAGAGCAGCAGCCGGTCCTGCGGGCCGGGCGGGCGGCCGCCCAGCGTCGCCGCGCCGGGTTCGGCCGCCGCGTAGGGGGCGAGCAGGGCCGCGTACTCCTCGGTGTCGGTCACCAGGATCCGTACGCCGGGCAGCGCGAGCCCGTCGAGGAGCGGCAGGTGGGTCCGCTCGGTCACCAGGATCCGGCAGTCGGTGTGCAGGATGTCGCGGGCCAGCTCCGGGCCGCGCCGGGTGGGGTTGATTCCGGCGACGGCGGCCCCCGCGAGGGCCGCCGCGCCGATCCAGAACGGGAACTCGGGGGTGTTGTCGAGCAGCACCCCGATGTGCGGCTCCGCCCGCGGCGGCAGGAGGTCGACGAGCAGCGCGGCGCGCGCGGCGGCCTCCTGGGCGGTCCGGTGGCGGCTGAGGACGGTCTCCTCGAATGCCAGTCCTGGCCGGTGGTCGCCCCATTGGCGCGCGATGAGCTCCGCGACGGTTCCGGATGTCGTCCGCATGCCGCCGGAGGGTAGCTGACGTATCGTCAGAATTGAACGTCGGAACAGGCGTAGAAGGCGTTCGCCGTGTCGTTGACCGTCCAGACCGCCAGGATCAGGTGCCGGCCGCTCTTGCCGCTCGGCATCGCGCCCTGGTGGACGGTGGTCATGGCGGGGCGGGCCCCGTTGTAGGCCACCGTGAGGAAGGGCTGGGGTTCGAGGTCGGCGCGGGTGAGGGTCCTGGTGCCGGTCCAGCCGTTCTTGGTGACGTAGTACTTGAAGTCGGTGGTGGAGTGGTTGGCGGTGAACTGCCACCGGAAGCCGTAGCTCTGCCCGCTGGTCACCTTGGTGGTGGGCCAGGCGCCGCCGCGGGGGTTGTCGAGCTCCGCGAACTGCGTGAGGCCCGCGGAACATATCCTGCCGTCGGCGGGGCCCGCGGCCGGGAACCCCTTGAGGCCCTCGACGCTCTGCGGCTCCCACTGGATGGCTCCGCAGTCGGCGACTGTCTTGTTGGCGCAGAGCTTCTGGCGGCTGATGGGGGTGTCGGTGTAGCCGTGACTGCTCGCGGTGGGGGCCGTGAGGAGCGTGAGGGCGGTGACGACGCCGAGGCCGACCGCGGCGGCGCCGGCCTTCCTGGCCTGGCCGGATCTGGGCATGCGGATGTTACGCATGATGCTCCTTGAACGTGGGGGGAGTTCGACGAGAGCGTGCGCACGCGTGGGGATGTTTTAGGTCTAGACCAAGTCTCAGATTATTGACGGGAGTTGGCCATGTCCATACCAACGGAAGAACGGGTGGTCCGGTCCTTTCCGGCTCCACCCGTTCTCCTGGCTCCGCCCGGCGGCCCGGGCCCCTGCCGACGCCGCGTCGCCGCCTACTCCGCGCGCCCCGTGTAGAAGGCGACCGTGAGGTCCTTCACCAGCGCCTTGCGCTCGTAGTCGTCCAGCTCCACGAGCCCGCGCGAGGTGAGGCGGTGGACGGTGTCGTCGACCGCGTCCACCACCGAGGTCAGCACGGTGTCCCGGTGCTTGGCGTCGATCGCCGCGACCCGGCGCCGCCGCATGGCCTCGGCCACCTCGGGCGCGTACTCGATGCGGGTCGGCTGCGCCGAGTACACCTCCACGCCCACGGCCTCGGTCTCGGCCGCCAGCATCCGGGTCAGCGCGTCGCCGACGGCCTCGGCGTCGCGCAGGGTCGGGGCGTCCTCGTGGAAGGCGTCGGCCGGGAGCTGGGACAGCACCCGGGCCATGGCCGATTCCACCTGCTCGGCCAGGTACTCGGTGTGGTCGGCGACGGCGAGCGTGGCGCGGGCGGTGTCCTTGACCTGCCAGACGACCTGGACGACGACCTGGAGGGCGAGGCCTCCGGAGTCGACGGCGGGCATCGGATCGCTGCGCCAGTGCCGCAGCCGTACGTCGACCCGGCGGCGCAGGAGCAGGGGGCTGACCCAGGTCAGGCCGGTACGGCGGACCGTGCCGCGGTAGCGGCCGAAGAGGGTGAGCACCCAGGCGTGGCCGGTCCGGGCGCGGCCGAGCCCGCCGAGGGCGAGGAGGGCGACGATGCCGAGGAAGGCGAGCGGGGGCCAGTGCGTCGCCTGGAGCCCCCGGTAGGCGCGGGGGGTCGCGCCGAAGGCGGCCACGAGCGGGGCGGGGACGGCCCCGGCCCGCCAGAGCACCGCCGCGCAGCCGGTGAGGGCGATGCCGCCGACGGCGACGCCGATCCAGCCGGGGATGACGGGGCCGCGGTGCTCGCGGAGCCGGTCGTCCCCGCGGGGGACCCGGCGTCCGGGGGCGGGTGCCGGGCGGCGGGTGGCGGGACGCCGGGCCTGGGCGGGGGCCGGGGCCTGCGCGGCCCCGCGGAAGGGCAGGTGCACCGGCACGTCGGTCACCGCGGTGCCGCGGACGCGGCCGACGGCGGGCAGGTCGAGCGTGTCGTCCTCCATGCCCCGGGCCACGGCCCGGGCGACGATGTCCGCCACCGCGACGCCGGGCACGGCGGCCGCCTCGGGCGCCGCCTCCCCCGCGCCGGGCTCGTCCCGTACGTACGGGGCCGCCGGTTCGGGCGCCGCGTCTTCCGCGACGGACTCGCGGTCCAGGGCGGGCCCGTACCCCGGGGCGGGCTCGTCCCGTACGTACAAGGCCTCGGGCTCGGGCTCGGGCGCCGGTGCGGGCATGTCCCGTACGTACGGGGCCACGGGCTCGGGCTCGGGCGCCGGTGCGGGCATGTCCCGTACGTACAAGGCCTCGGGCTCGGGCTCGGGCGCCGGTGCGGGCATGTCCCGTACGTACGGGGCCACGGGCTCGGGGGCCGGCGCCGGCGGCTGCGCCGCGGCCAGGGCCACCGGGGCGGGCCAGGGCTCGGGCACGGGCGGCGCCGCGTCCCGGACGTACGGCGCGGCCTCGTCCGCGGAGCGGGCGTGCTGTTCCGCCCCGGCGGAGACCACCGCGGGCCAGGGGTGGCGCTGCCCGTACGCGGGCTCGGCCGCGAGGACGGCTTCGGGCGTGCGCAGGCGCTGGGTGGCCACGTCCGCGTGGGCCGCCTCGTCCTGGGGGTGCGGGATGTCCACACCCGGCGCCGGTGTAGCGGCATGGACCGGTTCGGCCTCGGTCTCCACCCGCGCCGCCGGCACGTCGCAGACCGACTGCCCCGAGGCTTCGGCCGGGACCACGGACCGCGCCGCGGGCTCCGTCGCAAGACCGAACCCGGCGTGCGGCGCGAGGCCCGGGGCGTGCTCCGACGCCCGGCCCGACGCAAGGTCCGAGCCGAAGCCCGAAGCGAGGCCCGGCGCGGAATCCGCGGCGGCTTCCGACGCGAAGCCGGACACGGGTTCCGGCGCGAAGCCCGGAGCGAGGGCCGAGCCGAAGCCCGACGCCCGGCCGGGCACGGAATCCGCGGCGTGTCCCGGCGCGAAGCCCGAGCCGGCGTCCGGCGCGACGCCCGGCGCAAAGCCCGACGGTTCCGGAGCGAGGGCCGAGCCGAGGCCCGGGGCGGGGCCCAGTGCGAAGCCCGGCCGGGAATCCGCGGCGGGTTCCGGCGCGGAGCCGGACGCGCCGCCCGCGCCGAGGCCCGGCGCGAAGCCGGAGGCGGGTTCCGGCGCGGAGCCCGCGCCGGGGCTCGGCGCGGGGGGCGGGGTGGGTTCCGGCGCAAGGGGCGCCATCGGCAGGGCCGGGGGGACCTGGAGGGTGCCCGTGGTCGATGTGGTGCGCGTGGGGTACATCGTTGCCTCCGTCATACGAACAGCCGGCGCCAGGTTTCCGGGCCCGGATAGCCGTCGGCCGAGGCGCCGCGCCAGCCCTGGGCGCGCTGGAAGGCCTCGACGCTGCGGCGGTCGGCCTCGCTCCAGCGGGGGCCCGGGCCGGACGTGTAGTTCTTGCCGAAGCCCTTCTTCACCAGCTGGCGGCCGAGGGCGGTGATGGACGGGTGGGACGCCCCGGGACGGAAGGCGGCCCGCCCCGGGTAGGCCGGGACCCCCGACGGGCCGGGTGCGCCCACCGCGCTGCCCGGCGTCGGCGGGATGTCCTTGCCCTGGTGCAGGGCCAGCAGCCGCCAGGTGTGTTCGCCCGGGATGCCGTCGGCGTCGGCGCCAGTCCAGCCCTGGGCGCGCTGGAAGGCCTGGGTGGCCAGCCGGTCGGAGTCGGTCCACAGCTTGCCCGCGCCCTGGGGGTAGAAGCGGGCGCCGCCGCGCTCGATCAGCATCCCGCCGAGCTGGGCGACGTACTCGTTGCTGGCGCCGGGGCCGAACTTCGACGCGCCGGGGAAGGTCGCCGAGACCACCGGCTTGGCGCCCGGCGCGGGCGGCTCGGCGGGCGGCTCGGCGGGCGGCTCGGCGGGCGGCTCGGCGGGCGTTTCGGCACCCGGGGGCTCGGGGACGATCCCGCCCGTCACCCCGTTGAACCGGTAGGGGATGTACTTCGCCGAGTTGTTCCAGTACCCGTACGGCGTAGCCTGCTTCCGCGTCGTCGGCCGGGTCTGCTCGTAGGCGACGTAGTGGCCCCGCGTCTCGTCGACCCAGCCGCCGAAGAGCACGACGTGCGAGCCCTTGTTGGGGTCCGCCGGGTTGTGGAAGAGCAGCATGTCCCCCGGCAGCAGCTCCTCCTTCGTGATCTTGGTCGCGAAGGTGTCGAGGCTGCCGGTCCACTCGTTCGTACCAAGGTTCCAGGCCATCGAGACGTACCCCGAGCAGTCCTGCCGGTAGCCGTCCGTCCAGTACTCGGTCATGCTGTACGGGACCTGCGCGTCCAGCCACAGCTTCGCCCGCTTGACGATCGTCGTGCGGTCGATCCGCTTCACCGCGGGCGGCGCCCCCGGCCGCCCGGGCGTCCCCACCGGCCCCGGCTTCGCCGGACGGCCGTGCAGCGGGGACTTCTCGCCCTGCGGCGAGCCGGGGTCGTCCAGCGAGACGGCCTCGGGGCTCTGCGCCGTCACCGCCACCGCGGCCCCGCCGCCACCGCCCAGCACCACTCCCGCCGCGGTGGCCAGGACCAGCGCCCGGCGGGCCCCGCGCGCGGCGGGGTGTCCGCCGTCGCGCAGCCGTATGGCCCGGCCGCGTGCGAGAGCGCGACGGCGCTGCGCGCAGCCCCGGCACACGCAGTCGCCGGCGGGCTCGTACTCCTCGAAAACGGGCATCGGCATCGACGTCGGCGTGCACACGTGCTTCGGAGGCTGCGTCGTCATGCGGTTCCGTCCACTCCCCTGCTCGTCCCCTGCTGCCACTGATCGGGCGGGCCGCATCTGGCGGGGCGTCAGATACGGCCTGACCCAGACATATCGTGCACGATAAACCCCCCAAACATGGGTTAATCGGACAACGCGGGCGCGGCTGGTCACGAGCACCGCCGGAGGTGGGGTAGAGTTTTCCCTGTCAGCAAGCGCCGCTAGCTCAGTTGGTTAGAGCAGCTGACTCTTAATCAGCGGGTCCGGGGTTCGAGTCCCTGGCGGCGCACAGACGGAGGAAGCCCCCCGCAGCGAAAGCTGCGGGGGGCTTCTTCGTCGTGCCCTACGGCCCTACAGTGGCGGGCGGGCCTCCCGCCGGTTCCCGGACTCCTCCCGCGCTCCGGGCACTCCCGCGCGGTCGAGGGCCGGCCGGCCGGCGGCCGGAGCGGAACTTCCTCACGCCGCCGTGCCGGGCCGGACCCCGACGCCCGTCAGGTAGGCCGACACGACCACGTTCGCCGTGTACTGCTTGCTCGTCTTGTCGTAGGTGCCGCCGCAGGTCACCAGCCTCAGCTCGGCCCTGCCCCTGACCCGCGGCCCGTAGGCCTTGTCCGGGTCGAAGCCCGCGCGCTCGTGGACCCGTACGTCCTCGATCGTGAACTCCGCGACCGATCCGTCCGCCCGCACCACGCGCACCTTGTCGCCCGGCTGCGCCGAGCTCAGGCCGTAGAACACGGCCGGCTTGGACTTCGTGTCCACGTGCCCGACCATCAGCGCGGTCCCGGCCGCGCCCGGCTGGGCGCCGGCGCGCCACCAGCCCACCGCGCCCGGCCGGTCGTACGGGGGCGGGTCGATCGCGCCTTGGGGGTCCAGGTCCCGGGCGATCACCGGGGCCTGGATGCCTATGGACGGTACGTCGACCCGCGCGGGCGCGGCCGCCTCCAGCGGGGCGTGCGCGGCCGGCAGGCCCGGCAGCGCCGAGCCCCCGGCCTGACCGGTGAGCGGGGCCGGGACCCCGGTGATCTCGCGGCCCCAGAGCCACAGCCCGAGCACCAGCACCGACCAGGCGGCGAAGGTCAGCAGCCGGCCGCCGCTGCCGGCCCGGCCCTCGTTCACTCGCCGCTGCGGCGACGGCGCAAGGTCAGCGCCCGGCCCGCGACCGCCAGGGTGGCGACGGCGGCGAGGATGGCGCCGATCACCGTGTGCGGCAGACCGGGGCCGTCGCCCTCGTGGTTGCGCTTGGCAGCGGCGGCCTGCTCGCCCGCCTGCGGCGCCGCGGCGTTCTTCCCGGCCTTGGCCGCCTCGGCGAGCTCCGCCTTCTCGGCGAGCTCCGCGGCCATGCCGCCGCCGCCCGCGTGGACCGGCCAGACGGGCGTGTGGTGCGGGTTGGGGTGGTGGTCGCGGCGGCGGACGATCTCGATGGAGCCCCACTCCCGGTCGCCGCCCCGGCCGCCGCACTTCACCCGGATGTCGTGCCGGCCCGGATCGGCCCAGGAGCGGATCATCGCGTCGCCCCACAGGGTGCGGCGGTCGTCGCGGCCGGAGGACAGCCGGACCTCGGACACGAACACGGAGGACTGGGCGACGGCCCAGTCGGCGTCGCAGCCGTGGACGCGCAGTTTGACCTGCGCCCCCGGTTCGGCCGGGTTCGGGTCGGCCGAGACGCTGCCGCGGTTCCCCTCGTTCGCGAGGGCGATGGGTGCGGTCACGGCGGTGAGGGCCGTCAGGACGACGGCCACCCCGGCGGCACGGAGAGCGATCGGATCGGTGCGCATGGTGAACCTCCTCAACAAGGAGATTCACGCGCGACGCGACGCGCCGCATCCGGAGCGGCGCCCTCTTGGCCCGTACGAGTCAGCCGAACGCGCTAAACGAGGTCGACCAGGTCGGCGATGGAGTTCACCGTCTTGGTGGGCCGGTAGGGGAACTTCTCGGTGTCCTCGACCGAGGTCAGTCCGGTCAGTACGAGGAAGGTCTGCATCCCCGCCTCCAGCCCGGCCAGTACGTCGGTGTCCATCCGGTCGCCGATCATCGCGCTGCTCTCGGAGTGCGCGCCGATGGCGTTCAGACCGGTCCGCATCATCAGCGGGTTGGGCTTGCCGGCGAAATACGGCTTCTTGCCGGTCGCCTTGGTGATCAGCGCGGCGACCGCACCCGTGGCCGGGAGCGGACCCTCGGTGGAGGGGCCGGTCTCGTCGGGGTTGGTGCAGATGAAGCGGGCGCCGCCGTTGATCAGCCGGACGGCCTTGGTCATGGCCTCGAAGCTGTAGGTGCGGGTCTCGCCCAGGACCACGTAGTCGGGCTCGTGGTCGGTGAGGATGTAGCCGATGTCGTGCAGGGCGGTGGTCAGACCGGCCTCGCCGATGACGTACGCCGTGCCGCCCGGGCGCTGGTCGTCGAGGAACTTCGCGGTGGCCAGCGCCGAGGTCCAGATGTTCTCGACCGGAACGTCGAGGCCCATGCGGCTCAGGCGGGCCTGGAGGTCGCGCGGGGTGTAGATGGAGTTGTTGGTCAGCACCAGGAAGGGCTTGCCGGAGTCGCGCAGCCGCTTGATGAAGGCATCGGCGCCGGGGATCGGGGTGCCCTCGTGGATGAGGACCCCGTCCATGTCGGTGAGCCAGGATTCGATCGGCTTGCGCTCTGCCACTGGACTGTTCTCCGCTCTCGGTGGCGTCTGACCTCTGGGACCTGTGGTCTCTACCACCCTATCCGGGCCGGGCCGCGGACGCGTTCGGCGTCCACGGCCCGGACGGATCAGCCGAGCCGGACGTTGTCCACGGTCCAGAACCAGTTGTTGGTGCCGCTGTAGCGGAAGCGGATCTGGACGTCGGTGGCGCCGGCCGGGACCTGGAGCGCGAGCGACTCGGAGCGGGCGACGGCGTCCGCTGTGTAGGTCTTGACCACCGTCGGGGCGGCACCGTTGTAGGAGACCAGGACCTGGGCGGTCTGGCCCGTCTCGTGGCGGTAGTGCGTCTGGAAGGTCAGGTTCTTCGTGGTGCCGCCGGACACCGCCCACTTGGGGGTGACCAGCGTGGAGTCGAAGGTGCCCGTGTGGGTCTTGTCGTCCCACTCGTCGGAGTCGGCCACGGCGAACACGTCACGGGAGCGGACGTTCAGCTCGCGCCACTGGTCGCGCTGCGACTGGCTCCAGAACTCGTCCGTCGCGAAGGCCCAGCCGGCCCACTCGGTGACACCGCCGGTGCCCATCCTGGAGTTGTCGACCGACCAGCCGGCCGGCGGGGTGTGCGTGAAGCCCTTGGTGCCGGCCGGGATGCCCGTCTCGTCCACGCGCGCCTGGAGGCTGGGGCGCAGGGTGTCGAAGGGGTCGCTGTCCGGGGCGTTCAGCGGAAGCCCGTCGATGGCGGGGCTGGTGACGCCGACCTGGCCGAGGGCGATGGCCGCGACGTCGACGAGCTTGACGTCGTCGCGTACCGAACCGGCCGGGATCCCGGCGCCCTTGGCGATGACGAAGGTGCCGCGTTCCGCGATGCTGGAGCCGCCGTGGCCGCCCGTGGCGGTGTGGCCGTGGTCGGTGGTGACCACGATCTTCCAGTTCTCCTGGCCGTACGTCGGGCGGGACTGGACGGCGGTGAGGAGCTGGCCGACCAGCTTGTCCACGCGGGCGATGGTGTTCAGGTACTCCTGGCTGGCGGCGCCGGAGGTGTGGCCCGCGTGGTCGATCTCGCCGAGGTAGACGAAGGCGGCGTCCGGGTTCTGGTCGCGCAGTTCGGCGGCTGCCGCGGCGGCGATCTTCGGGTCCTCGCTGCCGTAGCCGTCGCGGTCGCCCTTGAGGCTCAGGCGCTTGTCGACCTTGGCCGAGAAGATCGGGCCGTTCTGGTCGGTGGAGGTGACCGGCTCCCAGTCGGCGGCCGCGTACGTGTTGAGCGCCGGCTTGGCGTTCTCGATGCGGGTCAGGAAGTCGGGGTACGCCGTGTAGTTCTTGCCGGTGAAGGAGTTGTCCTTCACGCCGTGCTTGTCGGGCCAGACGCCGGTGGCGATGGTGGACCAGCCCGGGCCCGAGGAGGTGGCGCCCATCGGGGCGGCGTAGAGGCTGCTGCGGGCGGTGAGGCCCTGGGCCATCAGACCGTTCAGGTGGGGGGCGTCGGCGACCTTGACGCGGTCCAGGACAGCGCCGTCGATGCCGATGACGAGGACCTTGTCGGTGTTGGCAGCGGCCTTGGCGGCCGGGGCGGCGGTGGCGGCGTGCGCGCCGAGGGCGGTGGCGAGCAGGGCAGTGGCGGTGGCGGCCACGGCGAGGGTCCGTCCGGACAGGACAGTGGGCACGTACTCCTCCGGGAGTAATCGTGGGGAAGGCGCTCGGACATGCGCCGGGTCCGGACCGAAGGTGCGGTCTTCGGTCCAGACCCGTTATGCAAGTGTCACTGTCCTGGTCGGGGGTGACCAGGAGGCGACCAGTCAGCTTCCGGTTGCCGACTTCCACGCGTCGACGTAGGAGGTGAGGTTCTTGTCGATGTCGGCCCAGTCCGGCTCGAAGATCTCGACACCACCCATGATCTTGGTCAGCTCGACGGCGTTGGCATCGGTGGGCTTGACGTCGCTGCGCGCCGGGAAGCCGCCGCCGACACCGCTGACCAGCTTCTGGGCGTCCTCGCTGAGGAGGTAGTCGAGGAGCTTCTTGCCGTTCTCGGTGTGCGGGGCCCTGTCCACCAGGCCGGCCGCGTACGGGAGGGCGAAGGTGGTGGGCCTGCCGCCGTCCTTGGCGGGGAACCAGATGCCCAGGTTCGGCATGGACTTGGACTGCGCGAAGTTCATCTGGACGTCGCCGTTGGCGACGAGGAGCTCGCCCTTGTCGGTCTTGGGCGCGAGCTTGCTGGTGGAGGAGGACGGGCCGACGTTGTTGGCCTGGAGCTTCTTCAGGTACTCCAGCGCCGGCTCCTTGCCGCCGAAGTCGTGCATCGACTTGATGAGCACGGCGGTGCCGTCGCCCGCGACACCGGGCGTGGAGTACTGGAGCTTGCCCTTGTACTTGCCGTCCAGCAGCTCCTCCCAGGTCTTGGGGGCGGCGGCGAGCTCCTTCTTGTTGTAGATGAAGCCGAAGTAGTTGTTGACGACCGAGGTCCACTTGCCGTCGGCAGCCTTGTCGGCACCCTTGACCTTGTCGGAGCCCTGCGGCTTGTAGGCCTGGAGCAGGCCCTTGCCGTCGGCCTGCTGGATGAACGGCGGCAGCGTGATCAGTACGTCGGCCTGCGTGTTGGTCTTCTCGCGGACGGCGCGCTGCACCATCTCGCCGGAGCCGCCCTCGACGTACTTGACCTCGATGCCGGTCTTCTTGGTGAAGTCGGCGAAGACCTTGTCGTACCAGCCGTCGCCCTTGTCGCTCTTGAGGCCGTCGGCGCTGTAGACGGTGACGACCTTCTCGCCGCCGTCCTTGGAGTCCGCGGTGGAGGAGCCGCCGCAGGCGGTGAGGGAGACGGCCAGGGCGAGGCTGCCGGTGACGGCCGCGGCGGTACGGAGCAGGAGCTTGCTGGGCATGGAACTTCCTTACGGGGAAAGGGAGTCAGCGGGGGAAGCAGCGGAGACCTCAGCGGTACGAGGCTTTGGTGCGGATGCGCGAGACGGCCAGCAGCACCAGCAGGGTGGTGGCCATCAGGACCACGGCGACGGCGGAGCCGCTGAAGAGCGAACCGCGGTCGGTGGCGGTGAAGATGCGGACGGGCAGGGGCAGCCAGTCCGGCGGGTAGAGCATCATCGTGGCGCTCAGCTCGCCCATGGACAGGGCGAAGCAGAGCCCTGCGGCCGCGGTGAGGGACGGCAGCAGGAGGGGCAGTTTGACCCGCCACAGCACGTACGAGGGACGGGCGCCCAGGGAGGCCGCCGCCTGCTCGTACGCGGGATCGAGACGCATGATGGCGGCCGAAACCGACTGGTAGGCGAACGCCGTGACAAGAATCGTGTGCGCCAGGATCACGATCGAGCTGGTGCCGTTGAGCAGCAGCGGGGGCTTGCTGAACGCCACGAGCACGGCGAGGCCCACGACCACCGACGGCACGGCGACCGGCAGCACGAACAGCGCGTCCAGGGACCGCTTCCCGCGCTTGCCCAGCGCGTCCGCGGCCAGCGCCGCCCAGCTGCCGACGGTGAGCGCGAGCAGGCTGGCGACCAGGGCGGTGACCAGCGAGGTGGTCAGCGCCTGGAGGGATTCGCCCTGGACGGCGGAGGCGTAGTTCGAGGTGGTCGGGCCGGAGGGGAAGGCGCCGGACCAGTGGGTGGCGAAGGAGGCCGCGACCACGACGAGCAGCGGCAGGGCGAAGAGGGGCAGGAAGAGGAGGCCGAAGAGGCCCCAGGCCGCCCAGCGGCCGGTCTTGCTATGCACCAGCACGCTTGCCCACCACCCGGTAGAGGCCGAACAGGCCGACGGAGATCGCGATGTTGACGACGGCGACCACGCAGGCGGCCGAGTAGTCGGATTCGAGGATCGCCTTGCCGTAGATGAGCATCGGGAGCGTGGTGACGTCCTTGGCTCCCGTGAAGAGGACGATCCCGAACTCGTTGAGGCACATGACGAGGACGAGGCTGCCGCCGGCGGCCAGGGCCGGGAGGGCCTCGGGGAGGATCACCCGCCGGATGATCCGGCCCGGCTTCGCCCCGAGCGAGGAGGCCACCTCCAGTTGGGCGGTGTCCAGCTGCGAGAAGGCGGCGAGCAGCGGGCGCATCACGAAGGGCGTGAAGTACGTGATCTCCGCGAGCAGGACGCCCCACGGCGTGGTCAGGAAGCGGAAGGGGCCGTCCGCGACGCCGAACACGTCGGTCCACAGCCCGTTGGCCATGCCGACCGTGCCGTAGAGGAAGAGGAGGGCCAGGGTGATGAGGAAGGAGGGGAAGGAGAGGAAGACGTCGATGAACTTCGCGACCGCGCGCGCCCCGGGGAAGGGGACGAAGGCGATGACCAGCGCGAGCACGAAGCCGAGGACCAGGCAGCCCGCGGTGGCGCCGACGGCCAGCCACACCGTGGTCCCGAGGGCCTCGCGGAAGCCGCGCGAGGCGAAGACGGAGGCGTACGCGTCGAAGGCGCCGCCGCCGTTCTCGGGGGTGAGGGACTGCTGGACGACCAGTGCGAGGGGGTAGAGGAAGACCACCGCGAGCACGGCCACGGGCGGCAGGGACCACACCCAGCGCGGAACCCCGCGGGGCGCCCGCGCGGCGGGGCCGGGCTCCTGCGGGGTGGTGCGCTTCCCGCCTCCCCCGCGCGGCTCGGCGGGCACACCGCGTCCGGCGCGCTGGGCCGGGACGGCCTCGGTGCGCGGCGCGGCCTCAGCCATCGGACACCCCCGCGGCCAGCAGCACGGCGTCGCGCGGCTCGAAGTGCAGGGTGACGCGGTCGCCGAGGGCCGGGGTCTCGCGCAGCTCCGGGAGGTCCGCCTTGACCCGGTGGCCGCCGACGTCGACGTAGAGCCGGTGCGTCGCACCGCGCCACTGCACCTCGGTGATGGTGCCGCTCAGGGCGTTGGGGCCGTCGCCGAGGCCGAGCAGGTGCGGCCGTACGCACAGCGTGGCGCGCGCGCCGGCGGCCGCCCGGCCGGGGTCCAGTTCGAGCGCGCGCCCGGCGAAGAGCGCGCCGCCGTCGGCCACGGTCACCGGCAGCAGATTGGCGTTGCCGACGAAGGAGGCCGTGAACTCGGTGCGCGGGGCTCGGTACAGCTCCTGCGGGGTGCCGCAGTCCTGCAGCCGGGCCTTGTCCATGACGGCGATCCGGTCGGCCAGGGTGAGCGCTTCGACCTGGTCGTGGGTGACGTAGAGGATCGAGACGTCGGGCAGTTCGCGGTGCAGCCGGGCGAGTTCGGTGAGCATTCCGGAGCGCAGCTGCGCGTCGAGCGCGGACAGCGGCTCGTCGAGCAGGAGCACGCCGGGGCGGATGGCGAGCGCGCGGGCGATGGCAACGCGTTGCTGCTGACCGCCGGAGAGCTCGCGGGGGTAGCGCTTGGCGTACGCGGCCATCCCGGTCATCTCCAGGGCCTCGGCGACGCGGCCGGGGACCTCGGACTTGGGGGCCTTCTGCGCCTTCAGCCCGAAGGCGACGTTGTCCTCGACCCGCATGTGCGGGAAGAGCGCGTACTGCTGGACCACCATGCCGATGCCGCGCTTGTGGGGCGGGAGCGCCGTGACGTCCCGGCCGCCGATCAGCACCCGGCCGCGGACCGGCCGTACGAAGCCGGCCACCGCGCGCAGGGCGGTGGTCTTGCCGGAGCCGGAGGGGCCGAGCAGCGCCATGACCTCGCCCGGCTCGACGGTCAGGTCGAGGGAGTCCAGGACGGTGTTGCCGCCGTAGGCGACGGAGACCGAGTCGAACCGGATGCCGCTCACGCGCCGGACTCCTGGGCCAGCAGCGCCGGGAGTCCGGCGATGGAGGCGAGGACGTGGGTGGCGCCGTTCGCGGTCAGCGCCGCGCGGTCGTGGGCACCGGTGAGGACGCCCGCGACGATCCCGGCCCCGGCGCGGCTGCCGCTGAGCATGTCGTACGCCGTGTCGCCGGCGACCACGGTGTGGCGTACGTCGGCCACGGCGCCGGTGCGCAGGAAGGCGGCCAGCACCATGTCGGGGAACGGCCGGCCGCGGCCGCCCGCGTCGGCGGGGCACAGGGTGAGGTCGGCCAGGTCCCGCCAGCCGAGGGCGTCGAGGATGGCGTCCTGGGTGACGCGGGCGAAGCCGGTGGTCAGGACGACGGTGCGGCCGTCGGCGCGGAGTTCCTCGATGGTCTCGCGGGCGCCGGGGAGCGGGGCGACGAGACCGCCTTCGACGAGCCCCCCGTAGGCCTCCTCGAAGGCGGAGTTGGCGCGCCGGGCGAGCTCCTCGGTGCCGAAGAGGTGCCGGAAGACCGAGATCTTCGACTCGCCCATGGTGTCGCGTACGTACTGGAGCTTGGCGGCGTGGTCGGCGCTGCCGGGCTCGACACCGAGGTGCTCGGCGGCCCGCTCGAAGGCGCGCTCGACGAGGCCGCCGTCGGCGACGGTGGTGCCGGCCATGTCGAGGACGATGAGGTTGGACTTGGTGGGCTTCTCGGACTCGGTGGACTCTTCTTGGGTCATTGTGCTTACCAGCCCAGTTCGTCGGCGGTGGTCTCGGCTATGGCGGGCGAGCAGGTCATGCCGCGGCCGCCGGGGCCCGTCACCAGCCAGACGCCTTCGGCCACCTGCTGGCGGTGGACGACGCGGGTGGTGTCGGTGCACTGCGCGTACACGCCCGCCCAGCGCCGTGTGATCTTCGGCAGCGGGCGGCCCAGGAAGGACTCGACGACCCCGGTGAGGTGGTCGTAGGGGTCTTCGAGGGTGTCGAACGCGAAGGGGTGCTCGTACTCGTGGGTGTCGCCGATGGTCAGTCCGCCGTCCTGGCGCTGGACCATCAGGAGCTGCATCCTGTGGGCGGCGGCGATCGGGGCCTGCGCCTGCGCGGCGCCCAGCGCGTCGAGGGCCTCGCCCCGGTACGCCGGGTAGTAGCGGAAGCTGTCGGCGTCCGCGACCGAGGTGGTCAGCGGCTCGCCCAGCGGGGCGGTCTGCATCATCTGGAGCCGGACCCGGCGCACGGGCAGGTCGGGGACCAGCTCGCGGACCAGGCCGGACAGCCATGCACCGGTGGCGAGGACGACGGCGTCGCCCCGGTGGACGTCGCCGTGGTCGTCGCGGACGGCGCCCGCGCCGACGACCTCGCGGACCTCGCGTCCGGGCAGGAAGGTGTAGCGGCCGGTGGCCCGGAGGGCCTCGCGCAGGTACGGCTGCGCGGTGCGCGGCTCGACGGCCGCGTCGCGCTCGCACCACAGGGCGGCTTCGAAGTCCCCGCGCAGGGCCGGGTTGATCTCCCGCGCCCGGGCGGCGGTGACCAGTTCGTAGCCGCGGGCGGCGGCGTCGGGGCGGGCGACGGCCGCCTCGGCGACCGCGTACTCGTGGGCGCCCCGTACGGGGGTGAGGGAGCCGATCGCACGGAAGCCCAGGCCGGGCACCTCCGCGCCGATGCGCTCCCAGAGCTCACGGGCCCGCAGGGCGGTGTCGAGCTCCTCGCCCCCGGCCCGTCCACTGACCCAGATCTGGCCGAAATTACGCAGGGATGCTCCGCGGGCCTCCGCTTCTCGCTCGATCTGGACGACCTCGTGGCCGCGTTCGACTGCTTGCCAGGCGTGCATGGTGCCGACCACGCCGCCTCCGACGACTATGACTCTCACGGCGTCCACGGTGGCCGCGGCCCATGGACCCGGGGGATCCCCCCGGCAACGGGCCGGTGAACAGCCTCCGACGCTTGGACCAGACCCGTTACCATTCCGTGATGTCAGTACATGCCTTTCTTCCGTTAATGGCTGTTCGGCCGGGGACTATTCGGGCCGCAGCCGGGTCGTGAAGCTGAACCGGTCGCCACGGTAGAGCGAACGCACCCGCTCCAGCGGCCGGCCGTCCTGGTCGCGCGAGAAGCGGTGGATGAGCAGCATCGGGAGGGCGGGCGGGGTGCCGATCAGCAGCGCTTCGCGGGGGGTCGCGAGCACCGTCTCCAGCTTCTCGTCGGCGTCGCCGAAGGAGATCCCGAGGCTGTCGCGGAGGTATCCGTAGAAGGAGGAGTCCGGCTGGAAATCGCCGTCGAGGCGGGGTGCGCGGGCGACCCGGATGTAGGTGCTCTCCAGGCCGACGCGCTCGTCGTCGGCGAGCAGTACGCGCTCCAGGTGCCAGACGGGCTCGCCCGGCTCGGCGCCGATGCCGGCGGCCAGGTCGGGCGGGCAGGGGAACTGCTCCAGGCCGATGAGGTGGCGGCCGGGGCTGCGGCCCTGGCGGCGTACGCCCTCGGTGTAGCTGGCGAGCGAGAGCGGCTGCTCCAGCTTCGGCCCGGCGACGACGGTCCCGCGGCCGGAGCGGCGCAGCCGGCCCTCCAGCAGCAGCTCGCGCAGGGCCTGGCGGACGGTCTCGCGCGAGACCTCGTACCGCTCGGCGAGATCGCGCTCGGTGGGCAGCAGCCCGCCTTCGCCGAGCTCGTCGAGGAGCTCGGCGATGCGGGCCTTGACGGCGTAGTACTTGGGGATGCGGCCGTGCTCCGGAATACCGGAACGCACCGGCCGGCCGGGCCGATGGGGCTGATACCGGGTCTGTTCTTCCACCCTCGGACTGTACGTGGGCGAGGTGTACGGAGATCACGGGGCGCGGGGGGCGCCGGTGGCGGGGTCCGGGCCGCCGGGGCGCGGATCCCGCCGCGGGTGCGGGCCGGGGCTGCGGGACAGCCGGCCGGGGGGGGGCGGCGGCGCGTCAGTGGGCGGCGGGGCGGCGGAGGCGGCGGGCGCCGAGCAGCAGGCCGCTGCCGGCGGCCAGGGCGGCCACCGCGCCGAGCGCGTACGTCGTCCCGCGCGGGCCGGTGTCCGCGAGCGAGCCCGCCCCGCCGTCGTCCGGCCCCTCCACGGTGAACCGGTAGCCGCCGGCCTCGCCGACCCAGTCGCCGTCGTCGCCCTTGCGCTGCACGAGGGCCGCGTCGGCGACGGCCTCGCCGTGCGGGGCGTCGGGGGTGAAGGCGAGCCGGACCTTGACGGTCAGGGACCCGCCGGCACCGACGGTGAAACCGGAGAACGCGTCGCCCCCGTCGAACACGGCGATGATCTCGTCGCGGTCGGTGCGCTCCATGCTGACGGGGAAGGTGCCGCCCTGGGTGTCGAACTCCATCCGGAAGTGCGCCGGCCGCAGTGCGCGGGCCGTGTCCGTGAACACCACCACCGGGTGGATGGCGCTGCATTCACCGCCGGTGGTGTTGGTGAGGTCCAGGTACCAGCCCTGCGCGTCCCCGCCGGTCCGGTACACGGCCGGGCCGCCCCGGATCCGGGCCCCGATGGGGAACTGCGGGGCCTTCGCGTCCCCGCACGTGGCCTCCACGCGGGAGGGCAGCGCGGGCGCGGGGCGGGCTCCGCCGCCGGTGCCGATGTCCGCGGCCGCGGAGGATGCGGCGGCGGCGACCAGGACGGCGGCGAGGGCAAGGGCTTTGCGCAGTCGCATGGAGGGCCTTCGCTACTCGCCGGACAGGACGATGGTCGGACCAGGCGACAATCACTCCGGCCCTGCCCGCACCCTGCCACGCGTGCGCGACCCCCCTCCGCCGCCACGCCCGGATCACTCGGGTTTACCCCCATTCGGCCACCCGGTCAACCCACCCGATGGCCGACGCCACGACCGGACGCCGGCCGCAGCCCGGCTACGGGGTGCCGCGACCGAAGAAGGGGGTCAGGGCCAGTTCCGCCGCGCCTTCGGCGACGCTCGTCGGGGACAGGGAGACCTCGGGCGGGGCCGGGGTGAGGGCGCGAGCCGCCAGGACCGCGCGGACCCCGTCCACGAAGACCTCCGGGGCGGCCGCCACCACGCGCCCGCCCAGCAGCACCCGGTCCACGTCCAGCAGCGCGACCAGGTTCGCCGCGGCCTCGCCCACGATCCGCGCCGCCCGCGCCGAGTCCCCGCGGGCCACCGCGGCCAGGCAGAGCACCTCCGCGCAGCCCCGCGCCCCGCACCGGCACGGCGGCCCGTCCAGCGACAGCACCTGGTGGCCGAACTCCCCCGCCGCCGAACGGGCCCCGCGGTACACCTCGCCGCCCAGCCGGAGTCCCGCGCCCAGCCCGGTGCCGAGGTGCACGTACACCGCGGAGCCGTCGCCGAAGCCGGCCGCGGCCGCCGCACCCGCGTTGGTGTCCTTGTCCAGCCGCACCGGAGCCCCCAGCCGCCCCGCCAGGACCTCCCGCAGCGGGAACCCCTCCCACTCCGGGTGCCCGGTGACGCGCCCCAGCACCCCGGCCCGCCAGTCCAGCGGACCCGGCGCGGCCACCCCCACGCCGAGCGGGGGCCCGGCCGGGTCCGCCACCCGCGCTACCCCCCGTACGACCGCTTCCACGACCGCCTCCGGACCGGCCCCGAAGTCCAGCGGGCCCCGCCACCGCTCCAGGACGCGGCCCGCGAGGTCCACCCGTACCGCTGTGAGCTCGTCGCGGTCGAGCTGCACCCCGATCGCGTGCCGCGCCCCCGGCGCGAGCCGCAGCAGCGTCCGCGGCTTGCCGCCGGTGGAGGGCTCGCGGCCGGCCTCCGCCACCAGCCCCTCGGCCCGCAGCCGCGCCGTGATCTTGCTGACCGCCTGCGGGGTGAGCCCCGTACGGCCGGCGAGCTCGCCGCGCCCCAGCCCCGCCGGGCCGGCGCCGCGCAGCAGGTCCAGTACGAGCGCGTCGTTGTGCCCGCGCAGCGCCGGCAGGTTCACCCCGCCGCGCCCATCGCGCGTACCGCTTCCGCCCGTACCGCTACCGCCCTCATCGCCCCTGTTCACCCGCCCATTCTCCACCCTCCTTGCACTTCAGCAACACTGTTGCCAAAGTGTTCACCATGAACGACACCGCCCCCGGCACCCCCCTCCGCGTCGGACTGATCGGCTACGGACTCGCCGGTTCCGTGTTCCACGCCCCCCTCGTGACCGCCACCGAGGGCCTCGCCCTCGACACCGTCGTCACCTCCGACCCGGACCGCCGGACCCAGGTGCGCGAGGCGTACCCGGACGCCCGGACCGCCGACTCCGCGGCCGAGCTCTGGGAGCGCGCCCCCGCCCTCGACCTCGTCGTCATCGCCTCCCCCAACAAGACCCACGTCCCGCTCGCCACCGCCGCCCTCAACGCCGGCGTCCCGGTGGTCGTGGACAAGCCGCTGGCCGCGACCGCCGCCGAGGCCCGCGAACTGGCCGACCTGGCGGACCGGACCGGAACCTTCCTCTCGGTCTTCCAGAACCGCCGCTGGGACAACGACTTCCTCACCCTGCGCCGCCTCCTCGCCGAGGGCGAACTCGGCGAGATCCAGCGCTTCGAGTCCCGCTTCGAGCGTTGGCGTCCGCAACTGAAGGGCGGCTGGCGCGAGTCCGGCGCCCCGGAGGAGATCGGCGGCCTCCTGTACGACCTGGGCAGCCACGTCGTGGACCAGGCGCTGGTGCTGTTCGGCCCGGCGGTACGGGTCTACGCGGAGACCGACGTGCGCCGCCCGGGCGCCGAGGCGGACGACGACACCTTCATCGCCCTCACGCACGCGAGCGGGGTCCGCTCGCACCTGTACGTCAGCGCGACCACCGCCCAACTGGGTCCGCGCTTCCGCGTCCTGGGCTCGCGGGCCGGCTACGTGAAGTACGGCCTCGACCCGCAGGAAGCCGCCCTGCGCGACGGGCTGCGTCCGGGCACGGACGTGCTGTGGGGCGAGGAGCCGCCGCACGTGTGGGGCCGGCTGGGCTCCGGCGAGTCCCCGCTGACGGGCGGCGGGACCCCGGTGCCGACCGAGCACGGCGACTACCCGGCGTACTACGCGGCGGTGGCGGCCGCGCTGCGCGACGGCGGCCCGGCCCCGGTCACGGCGCACGAGGCGGCCGAGTGCCTGGCCGTGCTGGAGGCGGCGCGCACGTCGTCCCGGGAGGGCGTGGCCGTCGAACTGAAGGCGGCGCATTAGCGGAAAAACGGCGTGCTGGGGCCGGAGAACGATCTATCCTTCACAGGTTGTTGATGATCACACATGTGAAGAATGGAATTCCGCTTTGAAGCTGCCCCGGATCGCAAACGTCGTCGCCGCCGCGGCGATGGCCCCGGCCGTCATGCTCTCCTCCCCGGCCTTCGCAGCCGACTCGGCGTCGGTGGCGGCGCCTTCGGGCCCGGCCGTGGCCGACCGGCTGCCCGGCGGCGAGAGGTCCGGGGAGCAGGCCGCGGGGCCGGGGGCCGACGACGCGCAGGCCGCGAGGGACCGGGCGGCGATCGAGGCGCTCCTACGGGACCCGGCGAGCGGCCCCGGCGTACGCCGCGCAGCGGAGACGGCCCTGCGGGGAACGGCCGCGAACATGCGGCAGTTCCTCGACGTCGAGTGGGCGAAGGAGCAGCTCACCGACGATCGGGTGCGGGTCTCGCAGATCCACACCGCCGGCGGCGTCGCCGTGAAGCGCGAGGCCAAGCGGGCCCTCGCGGCGAACACCCAGGCGGCTCTCACCGAGTTCCTCACGAACGGGCAGCACGTGGCCCGCTTCGAGGACGACCGGGTCGAGCTGGCGCGGATGCTGGACGGCGCCGGCAAGGGCATCACCGAGGCGGCCAACCGCCTGCTGGACACCGGGACGCGCGAGCAGGTCCGCGAGTTCGTCGCGAACGGGCAGCACACGGTGCGGGCCCAGGACGACCGGGTCGCGGTGCTCCGCATGCTGGACGGCGCCGGGCCGGGCCTGAAGGCGGGCATCGTCAAGCTCCTCGAAGGCAACCCGGGCCCCGCGCAGCTGCGCGAGTTCGTGAAGACCACGCAGCACCAGCTGCGCGACACCGACAACCGGGTGCTCATCCTCTCGATCCTGAGCAAGGAAGCCGGCCCGGAGATGAACAAGGCCGCCGTCGCCGCCCTCAACGGCACACCCGAGGACCGCGCCCAGTTCCTGAAGACCGGGCAGCACGAGGCGCGCGCCAAGGACAAGGCCGCAGGGGGCCAGACCGGCAAGCCGGACGCGGACAACACCGGCGCCGCCAAGCCGGCCGTGGCGACAGGCACGGGCAACGTCACCAACACCGGAAGCGGCACCGGCACCGGCACCGGCACCGGTGGCAACACCAAGGTGACCCCGGCGGGCGGCTCCGGTTCGCTCGCGAAGACCGGCGCCGGCGACGAGAACGGCTGGATCGCGGGCGCCGCGGCCGCCGCGCTCGCCGCGGGCGCGGGCCTCGTGCTCGCGGGCCGCCGTCGCCGCACCTCGGCCGAGGGCTGACACGTACGACGGAAGGGGTGGGACCGCCGTCGGCGTCCCACCCCTTCCGCTTGCTCGCGCTGCGCGCTACGCGCCCTTGAACTCCTGGCGCTGGCGGCCGAGGTTCTCGATCTCCAGCTCCACGACGTCGCCGGCGCGCAGGTACGGCTTCGGCTCCGGCTGGCCCATGGCCACACCGGCCGGGGTGCCGGTGACGATGACGTCGCCCGGGTGCAGCGTCATGAACTGGCTCAGGTACCGCACGACCTCGCCGACCGGGAAGATCTGGTCCGCGGTGTTGCCGTCCTGCTTCAGCTCGCCGTTGACCCACAGCTTCACGTCCAGGACCTGCGGGTCCGGGATCTCGTCGGCCGTGACCAGCCAGGGGCCGAGCGGGGTGAAGGTCTCGCAGTTCTTGCCCTTGTCCCAGGTGCCGCCGCGCTCGATCTGGAACTCGCGCTCCGAGACGTCGTTGACGAGTACGTACCCGCCGACGTGCGCGAGGCCCTCCTCCGCGGAGGCCAGGTAGCGGGCGGTGCTGCCGATGACGACGCCGAGCTCGGCCTCCCAGTCGGTCTTCACGCTGCCGCGCGGGATGAGCACGGTGTCGTCGGGGCCGCCCACGGTGTCCGCGGCCTTGAGGAACAGGATCGGCTCGGCCGGCGGCTCGGCGCCGACCTCGGCCGCGTGCCCGAAGTAGTTCAGGCCGATGCCCACGATCTTGCCGATGCGGCCGACGGGCGCGCCGATGCGCAGCCCCTCGGCGTCGAGGACCGGAAGCTCGCCCGATACCGCGGCGTCCCGTACCCGGGACAGCACGGAGTCGTCGGCCAGGAGTGCGCCGTCCACATCCGTGATCAGGCCGGACAGGTCCCGCAGGGTCCCGTCCTGGTCGAGCAGCGCGGGGCGCTCCGATCCGACCGGTCCGACACGCAGCAGCTTCATGGGCATTCTCCCGTGGTCGAGGGTGGTCGGCCCATGGGCATGCCCGGGGCCGGCCGATGGGTTGCGGCCATCGGAGGATTGGTCGATCCTCCAAGAAGTCGGACCAATCCGCAAGACCCTGTTCACAGACTGGAACGCGCTGCTCCGGCTTCCGCTCCCACTCCCGCGATCTTCGACTCCGCCCGATCCTTGCGGTGCTGGAGCCACACGCGCTCCGCCACCGACCAGGCCGTGGTCGTCACCAGGTACAGCCCGGCGGCCAGCGGCACGACGGCAGCGGTGATCAGCGTCCCGAACGACAGCAGGGGCAGTACGCCGCCCAGCTTGCGCATGAGCTCCTGCTGCTCGGCGGTCACGGCGGGCGCGACCCCCGCCCGGCCGTTCGCCCCGGCCCTGGTGGCCGCACCCCTGGCCCCGGCCTTCGCTCGACGGCCCGACGCCGACACCGCCGACGCCGTCTCCGCGGCCGCGGCAGCCGTCAGCGCCGCCGCCCGGCGCCCCCGCACCGCGCTCCACGCGGCCACCGCCGCGGTCGCCGCGAACAGTCCGAGGAACACCAGCCCCTGCGCCCCGAACAGGCCGCCCTCCCCGAGCGCCTCCGTCCACCGGGACCCGAGGGGCGCGGCGAACAGCCGGTGGCCCAGCAGCTCATTGGCGGCCCCGCCGATCCGGTCGGAGGAGAACGCGCGGTACATCACGAAGAACACCGGCAGCTGGAGCAGTACGGCCAGGCAGCCCGCCGCCGGCGTCGCCCCGCGGAAGGCGGCACGGCTCAGCGGGTGCAGGGCGAGCCGTACGAGAACAGTGAACAGCACGATCGCGGCAGCGGTCGCGGACCCGGCCAGCGCCGGCTCCAGGAGCCGGCCCAGCTCGGCGACAAGATGAGTGAAAACGGACACGCGGGCCCTCCGAGGGGTCTCGTCGAACGTCGAAAAGAGGTGCATTTCGGCGTGACGACCCGCGAGGGGCGACAGCAGTGATCAGTCAGAAGAAGGCGAGAAGTCGAGAAGTCGAGAAGTACTGCGCGCCCCTACGCGGCCGTCAGGACGAGACGGCCGGGAGCCCTGGGCCTCGACCGGCCCGAGGCGTCGGGATCGCGCTGCGGCAGGAACGCCGTGCGCTGCTCGCGATCACGGATCGCGGTGCGTATTCGGTGCGGCGGCACGGGCCGGACGAGACGCGCGGCCAGTGCGGCGGTGCCCACGGCGACGGTGGCCGCGAGGGCCACCACGACGGCGCCCACTCCGACCAGCCCGCCCTCCCCGAGGCAGAGCCCGAGGAATCCACCGACCAGGAGCAGGCACAGGGACAGGAACGACAGCGAGCGCGCACTGCTGTGCCGGACCATCCGAACCGCCCCCTCCCGCTCGCGCTCCCGCGCACGAACTCTCGTACGAGAACCAGTACTCGGTTCCGATACTAACCGGGCCCACTGACAACACGCCGTACAGCCCCTGGAGTTTCCCCGTCCCCGCACCCGCACCCGTCCCCGCACCCGTCGTCGTCCCCGCACCCGGGCAGCGGATCGCGGGCCAGCACCTGCTCGTCCGGGCGCCCGTCCCCCGTCTCGCGCGGCCCGAGCCAGGTCACCGCCAGAGCCACCGCGAGGTTCGCGGCGAGCGCGACCATGCCCGCGTTCACGCCCCACGCCGGGTCGTTGCCCGTGAAGACCAGCGCGCAGACCACCCCGACCCCGACGAGCAGCCCGCTCAGCGCGCCGGCCGTCGTCAACCGCCGCCACACCAACCCCAGCAGCAGCATCGGCACCAGTTGCGCCATGCCCTCGTAGGAGACGAGCGACAGCCGCACGAGCGTGTTGGGGGCGATGTACGTCATCACCAGCGCCACCGACCCGACCGCCACCACGACCACCTGCGAGGCGAGCTTCTGCCGCTCCCCCGAACTCCAGCGCGGCGCGAGCGAGAGCACGCCGCGCCCCCACATCGTCCCGATCACCAGCATGAACACCGCCATCGGCACGATCGACGACAGCGCCGCCGCCACCCCGATCAGCCCGACCGCCCACGCCGGCAGCAGGTCCACGACCAGCCTGAACAGCGCGAGGTTGGAGTCCGCGCCCGCCAGCCCCGGCACCACGAACAGCGCGGCCATGCCCAGCAGCATCGGCACGAACAGCAGCACGTTGTAGGCGGGCAGCAGGATCGCGTTGCGGCGCAGCGCGTCCGCGTCGCGCGCGCCCAGGTACCCCGCCACCGTGGTCGGGAAGATGACGACGGTCAGCGCGTTGAGGACGGTGGTGGAGGCGAACCACGCCGTCCCCAGGTTCCCGCGTCCGCCCGCCCCCTGGGCGTCCGCCCCGCGACTCCCGTGGCCGGGCAGCGTCAGCCACTGCGGCCGCTGCTCCACGAGCCGGTCGAAGAGCTCCCCGTACCCGCCGAAGTAGTGGACCGGGACGTAGACCGCCAGGAACCCGAGCGTGCCGATGACCAGCACGTCCTTGAGCACCGACACCCACGCGCTGCCGCGCAGCCCGCTGACCACGACGAAGCCGGTGGTCACGGCGAAGGCGACGAAGTAGGCCCACTCCAGCGACACGGCCCCGTACGTCACCGTGGAGACGACGACACCCATCCCGGTGATCTGGAGCTGGATGTAGGGCAGCAGGAAGACCGTGGCCAATACGGCCACGGCCGCGCCCAGCCAGGGCCGCCGGTAGCGGTGGGCGACCATGTCGGTGATCCCGACGAGCCCGTGGCGCCGCGCGTAGTCCCACAGCATCGGACCGACCACGTAGCCGAGGGCGTATCCGCAGGTCATGTACGCGACCACGTACATGACCGGGGCCCCGTAGTTGTACCCCCAGCCGGCGGCGCCGAGATAGCTGAAGCTGGTGTAGCCCTCGCCCGCCATCAGGACCCAGATGAACACGGTCCCCAGCGAACGCCCGCCCACCGACCACTCGGCGAGCCCCCCGCCGCCCGCACCCTTCTTCCCCTTCCCCGGACCGCCGCGCACTGCGAGCAGCCCGAGCACGACGGTCGCCACCATGAACACGGCGAAGACGGAGGTCGCCACGGCTGCCGCACTCACCGGCGGCCACCGCCGTGGGCACTGCTGTGGGTACTGCCGTGGTCACCGCGCCAGGCCCGCCAGACGGCGAACGGGGTCACCAGCGTCGCCCCGACCAGCCACGCCAGCAGGAACGGCACCCTCCCGAACACCAGCGGCTCCACCCGGTTCACCAGCGGAAGCGCCCCGCAGAACAGCACGAACGGCACACCCAGCCACAACAACTGAGGACGTATCACCCGATTCCGACGCACCGCCCCACCCTAGGACTTGAGGGTCCCCCAGACCACCAGGCGGTACTTGGAGGTGTACTCCGGCGTGCAGGTGGTGAGCGTGATGTACGCCCCGGGCGCGCTGTAGCCGTACTCCGGCTTGACGGCGCTCCGCGGCACGGGCCCGATGACGCCGGTGTCCCGCTCGGTCGTCTCGGCGAGCACCTTCCCCACGACATACGTGTACCGCTTGCCCCGCACGTCGACGAGGACCTCGTCCCCCGCCCGCAGCCGGTTGATGTACCGGAACGGCTCCCCGTGCGTGTTGCGGTGCCCGGCGAGCGCGAAGTTCCCCTGCGCTCCGGGCTGCGCGGTCCCGGCGTAGTGCCCGGCGTACCCCTTGTCCAGCACGGTGCGCTTGTCGACCCCCTGGGCGATCGGCACGACGACGCCGAGGCGCGGGATGCGCAGCACCCCGTACGCCGATTCCCGCGGCCGGGGCTTGGGGGCGACGGGGGCGGGGGAAGCGGGATCGGGATCGTGACTCGGATCGACTACAGCCGGCGGGTCCGACGAGGCGGACGGCGGGGACGGGGCGGACGAGGTGGACGGTGTCGGGGGCAGATCCGGCGGAAGACCGATCCACTCCCGCTCCAGCTGGCCGACCCGCTCGTGCGCGGCGGCGAGGGCCTGCCGGTTGGTCCACCACACCTGGTGCACCACCAGCAACAACACCACCACGCCCACCGTGACGGCCACCTCGGCGCACACCCACAGCAGCCCCACGAGACCGGCCCGGCGCACCCGCCGGCCACGGCCCTGCACCACCACCCGCACGTGATCCCGCACGGCCCGCACCTTAAGTCCTCCCCCGTCAACTGACCAGCAGCAGTACGGTGTGAACCATGCGCCCCGACACGCCTGCCGAGCACATCGCCGAAGCCGAGCGCCTCATCCGCACGGCGACCCGCTACCCCGAGGACCAGGAGCCCCTGCTCCTCCAGGCCGCCGCCCACCTCGAACTGGGCGACGCCCGGGACCGCGCCAGCGCGCTGTACGACCAGCTCCTCGCCGCCTCGCCCGCCGACCCCCACCTGATCAAGGCCCTCCAGGCGGCCAACCTCTGGGAGTACGGCCACGAGCCCGAGGCCCGCGCCCTCATCCAGGGCATCCGCGCGGCGGCCCCCGCGGACCCGGCCCCCTGGGAGGTCATCGCCGAAGCCCTGGAGGCGCACGACGAGTTGGAGGCCTCGCACGACTGCTTCACGGAGGCGGCGACCCTCCTCATCCCCGACAACGCCCCCCTCACCCGGGCGACCACCGCGCTGCTCACCGGCCGCCACCGGGTCCGGCGCCTGCTCGGGCTCCCGCACGACGACTGGGACATGGTCGCCGACACCCGTCACATCGGCCCGATCCCGCTGGACGAGCTGCACGACCCGAAGCGCATCTGGGCCCTGGGCTCCGACGACCCGGCCGAGCTGCGGGCCGAGATCGCCCGCCTGCGCGCCGAACTGGGCGACCGCCGCGCCGCCCTCTCACGGCCCTTCCCCGTCGCGATCCTCCACTGGCCGCAGCGCGAGCTGGCCGAACTCCTGACCAGCTACCCGACCCTCGGCGCGGAGTACCCCTCGCACGAGGCCCACCTCGCGCAGATCGAGACCTCCCTGCGCGCCCTGGCCGCCTCGGGCACGACGAACCTCGGCATCGTCACCGCGAGCGTCCCCTCGTACGAGGCCTTCGCCGCCTCGGAGAAGACCTCCCCGGCCTCCCCGTCCCTCCTGGCGGAGTACGCCACCACCCTGGCCGCCCGCGGCAAAGCCACCCCCTGGCCCCCCACCCCCACCACCCCGTGCTGGTGCACCTCGGGCAAGCCGTACGCGGAGTGCCACGGCGACACCTCCCCCGGCCCGGTGTAGCGCCGCCGAATCCATGCGTATCGCATCTCGGACAGTAATGTCCTATGACTGCCTGAAATAAGATCCGTGCGTTAGCGTCGTCCTACATCCGCAGACGTGGAGTGGCAACTGCCTCCGATGCCGGGTGCCTCTGCCCCTGCACACAAGAGGTTTGCCGCTCACATGCCCTACTCAAGTTCCGGCGATTGGCAGTTCAGCGTACCCACGCAGGGCAGCAAACGGCTTCCGCCAGCTGCCCGCTACGTGGAGTCCCTGGCCCACCAGGGGTACGGCTTTGAAGCTGCCATCGCTGACCTCGTCGACAACTCGATCGACGCGGGTGCCAGAAACGTCGTGGTCAGCTTCCTTCGCGACGGCGACCGTCTGGTCAGCCTGCTGGTCATAGATGACGGCAAAGGCATGGACGACGGCGCCCTGGATGTCGCCATGGTCGTCGGCGGTCGTGAAGCGTACGAGGACAACTCACTCGGGCACTTCGGCGCCGGCCTCAAGGCCGCCTCACTCTCTCACGCTGACTCACTGACGGTCATCAGCCGTACCAAGCGAAGCCCCGCCACCGGACGGCGCTGGCTCACCGCACACGCGCAGCAGGACTTCAGCTGCGACATTGTCGACTCTCAGTACTGCCAGGACCTGGTCGACCGCTACGACGGGATCATCGACTGGCATGGCACCATCGTCCGCTGGGACGGCGTCCGCGCCTTCGAGACGATCCTTTCCGGACAGAGCGACCGCTTCCTCAATGAGCAGATCGACAAACTCGAGACCCATCTCGGTCTGCATCTCCACCGGTTCCTCGCAAGGGATGACTTCCACATCGACCTCGTGGTCGAGGACGTCAGGACGAAAGAAGAACTTGACCACCGCGGGGTAGAGCCGATCGACCCATTCGGATATCGGTTGCCGGGCCGGTCCGGATATCCGCGGGCGTACACAGCACTCGTTGAGGGGGTCGGCCCTGTCACGCTCAACGCGCACATCTGGCCGCCGAAGTCCCAGCTGGTCCCCTATCGGGGCATCGGCCCGCTCGCAGACCGGCAGGGCTTTTACATCTACCGCAATGACCGCCTGGTCCAGGCTGGGGGCTGGAATGGCACCCGGAGTGCTGAGACGCATCACAACCTGGCCCGCATCGCCCTCGATCTCCCCTCTTCTCCGAATGCGGTATTCAGTCTCACCGTGAAGAAGGACGGCGTGACCGTCACACCCGCCTTTGCCCGCGGCCTGGAGAGCGCTGCCGATTCCAGCGGACACACCTTCACCGCATATCTGGCGGAATCGGAGAGTGCCTACCGGGAAGCAGCCAAACGGTCCGCGGAAGTTCAGCGCAAGGAAGCCGTGCCTCCCGGCAAGGGAATAGACCCCAAGCTCAAGCGCACGCTCCGCGACGAACTACCCCAGCTCGACGGTGAAGCACCAGTCACCTTCCGGTGGGACGTATTGCCGCCTCATCTCTTCTTCGATCTCGTCCGCGATGAGCACGTTATCCGACTCAACAAGGACTTCCGGTCGGCCTTCAATAACGGCCGGCGATCCGGTGCGAATGACGCTCCGGTCCTGAAGGGTCTGCTGTACCTCATGCTCGAAAAGAACTTCCGCCTGGGTCGTTCAAGTGCCCAGCGCGACGACGAGATGGCTCTATGGAACAGCATCCTGCTGTCTGCCGCCCGTTGCGAAATCTCCCGCTGACTGGAGCCGCTGACTTCCATGCAGGACCATCTCCTCAACCTTCACACCGACGCCCTCGGAGCCATGCGGCGCGCGCCGCGGCCCTTCGCGCCGCTCGCGGCAAGCCTGAGCGACACCGCCGACGGGCATGACGCGGACCTTGACCTCTTCCAGTCCCGCATGACTGGGGGAGATCCCGAGCTCTCCGCGCTGTGGAACCGGTCCCTCGCCCAATGGGATGCCGTGCCGGACACGGCATGGTCCTACGCCGCGCCCAGGACGGATGAACGACGATTGGACGCGTACACCCGCCTCGGATTCGGCGCGGATCTGCGCAAGATTCTCGACGCGGCAGCACCGGTCGACAAGGAACCTCGTGCCGTCGTCATCAGTGAGACCAACCAGGCGTGGTACACGCGGGACGGCGCGGCCTCACGGTCCTTCTACTGGCCTGCGTACGAAAACCTGCTCCGCTCGAAAGGCTGGACCGAACCGGCGATCACGAGTCTGGGAGACGCGGCGCACAGCGTCGTCGAGCGCCTGGCCAATCCTGCACGTGCGGAAGCCTATGGCGCCCGTGGGCTGGTCGTCGGCTATGTCCAGTCAGGCAAGACCGCCAACTTCACCGGTGTCATCGCCAAGGGGGTAGACGCCGGCTACCGGCTCGTCATCGTGCTCGGCGGAACTCTCAACCTGCTCCGGGGCCAGACACAGCGCCGCCTCGACATGGAACTGATCGGACGGGAGAACATCCTGCGGGGCGCAGATCCCGGTGATCTCGATTCCCTGATCGGCGTCGACTACCAGGATGACGAAGACTGGCCCCGGAAGTTCGTATCGCACGGCGGCCGGCCGTCCCAGCTCGGGGCCTTCGATATGGAGCGGCTGACCACGAAGGACAAGGACTACCAAGGTCTGGAACAGGGGATTCGGGCACTCGACATCGAGAAGCTCGACCGTTCGCTCCCTCTCTACGACACCGCCAATCTGCACCATGCGGCAGCACGCATCATGGTCGTCAAGAAGAACAAGGCCGTCCTCACCAAGCTGGTGAAGGATCTCAAGAAGATCGGCCCGATCCTGAGCGAAATTCCCGCTCTGATCATCGACGACGAGTCGGACCAGGCCTCCGTCAACACCACGGATCCCCGCAAGCGGGAAGAGGGCAAGGCCAACCGGTCAGCGATCAACAGCCTCGTCTGCGATCTGCTGGACCTGATGCCGCGAGCCCAGTACATCGGCTACACGGCGACTCCCTTCGCGAACGTCTTCGTCGACCCGGACGACGCGGCGGACATCTTCCCGCGCGACTTCTTGATTTCCCTGCCCCGGCCCTCCGGGTACATGGGAGTTGAGGACTTCCACGACCTCAACTGCGACCTGCCCCTTGCTGAACGCACGCTCGCGACCTCCCAGGAAGCCGCTCACGTCCGAGGAATCGACAGTACGAGTGGCGACCGCCTCCTGGAAGCCATGGACGCCTTCGTACTGGCCGGAGCAATCAAGCTCTACCGGGCCGAGCACGGTGTGGCCGACAACAAGTTCCGGCATCACACGATGCTGGTTCACGAATCGGTACGAATGGCGGACCACGCCGCACTTGCAGGGCGCATCCAGGGCCTGTGGAACTCCTCATACATGAGCAGTGAGTCCCATGTCCGTCTGGCGGCGCTCTACGACTCCGATTACAAGCAGGTCTGCGACGCACGCGCCGACGGACTGCCGGTCCCCTCTTCCTACGAGCAACTGCGGGCTCACGTCAGCAGGGCGCGGCAGCTGATCGGGGCGGGCGGCAACCCTGTCATCATCGTCAACGGCGCCAGCGAGCGGGACTACGAGCAGGCCGAGCTGGACTTCGACCGTACTCCCCACGTATGGAAGATCCTGGTCGGCGGGACCAAGCTGTCCCGGGGCTTCACCGTAGAGGGACTCACCGTCACGTACTACCGCCGCAAGACCCAACAGGCGGACACACTGATGCAGATGGGCCGCTGGTTCGGGTTCCGGGATGGCTACCGCGACTTGGTACGCCTCTACATCGGCCGCGAGGAGCCGTTCGGCCGGGACAAGACCCTCGACCTGTACGAAGCCTTCGAAGCCATCTGCCAGGACGAGGAGGCCTTCCGATCACAGCTATCCCAGTACGCGGAGATGGTCGACGGAGAACCACAGCTGACGCCGCGCCGAGTACTGCCGCTCGTCTCTCAACACCTCGGCTTGGTGAAGCCTTCTGCGCGGAATAAGATGTTCAACGCGGAACTTGTAGAGATCCGTTCACCAGGCCGGCCGATTGAGCCCGCCGCCTACCCCGGCAACCCGGCCACGGTCAGGGCCAATGCAGGACGCTGGGAACCGCTCCTGCACGTCTTCGGTTGCGACAGGCAGACTCTGGAACTTCCCCCGGACGACACCAGCCCGCTCAGGCGGAGGTTCGAAGCAGCCACCGCCCGCGTCGCGCACTCCACCGTGGTGAACGTGCTGAGCCAGCTGGAGTGGGAGGGAGACAACCACTTCGCACCCCACCTCAGCTATCTGAGTCAGCTCAACGGAACACTGGCCACGGTGGACGACTGGCTCATCGTCGCCCCGCAGACGACTCCGGGCCGGCGCATCGAGGGCAGCCTCCTCGGATCCGCCCCGACCTCACTTGTCCGGCGCACGCGACAACTGGGAAAACTGTCGTTCGGCCGAATCTCCGGGATGGATCACCGACGATGGGCCGAAGCTCTCGTCAAGAACACGCAGGGAGGTTCCGTCCCCGCACCGGTGAACGTCGGACCGCACACCGGGGTCCTCCTTCTCTATCCCGTCATTGAGGCGTCCAATGACAGTGAGCTGAGGTCAGCCGTCAACAACGGCGCGGTTGATCCGGCGCGCACCATCCTGGCGTTCACCGCGATACCGCCCACCGCGGCCAACGACTCCTCGCGTCGGCTGCTGCGCTACCAGGCCATACGCTCCGACTCCTGAAGCCAGTTGAGGGCAGCTCACGAACGAGCCAGAGCCGCCTTGCTCCGTGCCGCGCTCCAAACAGACAGGACGATCAGCCTTGCTCCCTCTGGACATCTCAGCCGCTGCCAGCATTCACGCGCAGGGCCTCCTGCAGGCTGACCAGGAGCTGGTGGATGTCCATGCCCATTTGCTCAGTCTGGACCCCACTGGACACCGCTTCGCCGGCGTCCTGCGTGACACGATCGACCAGCTGCTGAACGGCGAGGTAACGGGCCGCTTCGACTGGAAGACTCTCTTCAAGACGGAGAAGACGCACGCCGGCACGCTCGTAGAGATCAATCTTCAGAGGGAGTTCAAGTTCACCGACGGCATCGACATGGACTACCGGATTGCTGGCACGGAGGTCGACTGCAAGTACTCCCAGCAGTTCGGCGGCTGGATGATTCCCCCGGAGGCAATCGGACACCTGTGCCTGCTCGTTTGGGCCGATGACTATAGCAGCCGATGGAGCGCCGGCTTGCTGCGCATCGACCGAAGGTGGCTGAACGGCGGCAGCAACCGGGACATGAAGCTGACCGTGAAGGCCGGGCACCGGGATAAGATCCTCTGGCTCTGGCACGAGCAGCCGCTCCCGGAGAACGTCCTGCTTCACCTCTCTGCCCCCACCCGTGACACGATCTTGTCATCATCCTCCGGGCAGAAGCGGGTCAACGAGCTCTTCCGGCGGGTGCAGCAGAAGCGGATCGGGCGCGGGGTGGTCCGCACGGTGGCACAGCAGCGGGATTACATGGCGCGTGTCCGTGAGGCGAAGGGGCGCGCCCGGACGGTCCTGCGCGAGGAGGGAATCCTGATTCCCGGCCACTTCAGCAGCCACCAGGCCGTAGCCCGAGCCTTCGGCGTGGAAGTGCCGCGTCTGGGGGAACTCGTCAGTTTCCGGGTCGCCCGAGCGCGGCAGCATCACGGAACCCGGCCCCGTGTGGAGATCGGCGGAGAGCTCTGGGTGCTAGCGGACGCAGCTGACCCGGTGGAGACGGCACCATTCCTTCCCAAGCACACGGAGGGCGAGTCTGATTGACCTGGAGAGCCGGGGCGTGGACGGCTAGTGTGCACGCCACAGGCACATGGGACGACATGATGGGATTCCCCTGAGGAGCAGGGCAGCACGATGACCGATGACTGGGACCCCCCGGCAGGATCCTGGGCTTCGTCGGCGGCCCGGCGTCGGAACATGCAGGCGATCCGGAGCCGCGACACCAAGCCTGAGCAGCTGGTACGCAGGCTCGTGCATGCGCAAGGACTCCGGTACCGGGTTTCTGCACGGCCACTGCCGGACTTCCGGCGGACCGCCGACATGGTCTTCCGCCCGACGAAAGTAGCGGTCTTCATCGACGGCTGCTACTGGCACGGCTGTCCAGAGCACTACGTCCCGCCGAAGACCAACAAGGGCTACTGGTCGGAGAAGGTCACCCGGAACATGGCCCGCGACCGCGACACCGATGCCCATCTGCGCGAGGCCGGCTGGACCGTCCTGCGTTTCTGGGAGCACGAACCGCCAGAAACCTGCGCACTCACGATCGCCACAACGGTCACCCGGCTCAGGGGCTGAGCCGGGCTCCCCTCAGCTCTAGGCGCTGGGCGGCACCGTCGGCGTCTTCTTCTCCAGCGCGTCCCGGATCCTCTTGCCTACGGCCTCGGCAACCGGGGGCGGGAAGGCGTTGCCCACCTGCCGGTAAGCAGCTGTCTTCTTCCCCATGAACTTCCAGCTGGCGGGGAATCCCTGGATGATCGCAGCCTGCTCAACGGTCAGCTTGGGGCCGCCATCTGCGAACAGGTCCCGCTCCTTATCCTTCATCTGGTCCATGTCATTCGCTACTCCGAGGCCGCACACGCCCAGCTTCGACCAGGCCCTCTTCGCGCGCGTTGGGCCGAGGTCCGCGCCGCCGTGTTTCTTCGAACCACCGACCAGCGTGGGTGCGATGTCGGTTCTTGCGCTGTCGAGCCATTCCTTGAACTTGTCGTCAGCACGCGCATCACCTGAGCCGTCGAACCTGTCCCGCATAGTGTCGTGCAGGGCGTCACCGACGGTCACTTTCTGGATCTTCCGCTCGTCCTCTTCACTCACATTCCCGAAGGGAACGAAGTAGGGCGCGTACTCAGGCCGCAGGGCGACCAGGATCGCCCGAGGCCGCAGCTGCGGGACACCGAAGTGCCAGGCTTCCAGGACCTGCCACATGCAGACCTCATAGCCTTCCTCTTTCAACCGGCGCTCGATGGTGTTCTCCCGGTACTCCCGGAACTTATGAGGAGGCTCCAGCAGGCCGCGGACGTTCTCGATCATCACGGCCTTCGGGCGGAGGTCCCGGACCATGTCGAGCATCGTCGGGAACAGATCGCGTTCGTCGTTCTCCCCGAGCTGCTTGCCCGCCGCAGAGAACGGGGGGCACGGAACGCCGCCGGCCAGCAGATCGAGCTCCCCCTCGGCCAGTCCCAGCTCGGTCACGTCGAACGTGGTCAGGTCCCGCTGGAGGATGCGGACACCTTCCCAGCCCTTGCCCTTCGCATTGTGCTGGAGCGTAGCGATGGCATTCGCGTCGATCTCCACCAGTGCGTGATGCCGGAAGCCCGCACCATGAAGCCCCAGCGCCTGCCCCCCCGCCCCGGCACAGATCTCAACCGAGGTAAAGCTGCGCTCCGACTCAGTACTGGTCATGCACCCTCCATCCAGACTTAGCGGCGGCTACACCTTGCAACCCACCATCACAGAGGGTGACAGACCCCACTGACAACACGACTCCCAAGTGTGCGACACGATGGTGCCCGCCAGGAACTCACCACCCATCACAACGAACACACATACGATATGTGGCATGCGAAGCCCCTCGTGGTCCTGGGATGAACTGCTGCTCGCCTGCTCGCTCGTGGTCAGAAACGGATGGCGAGAATTGAGAGAGGGAGACGGAGCTGTGATGGAACTCTCGAACCTCCTCCGCTCGCTGCCCCTGCCGCAATGCGCGGCCATGGCTCAGACGATGCCGCAGTACCGGTCCGTCGGCAGCGTGTCCCGCAAGACCACCGACCTGGCATCAAACCGGCCCGGGTATGCAGGCACGCCGACCAACTGCAGCAAACTGGACAAGAAGATCATCGAGGCGTTCTGCCGCCAGGAGGCCGAGATGCTCAGCGCGGCGCAGGCGATCGAAGACGGTATCGCCTCGGGCCAGCTCGCCCTGATCCCCGAGCAGTATGGAGAGTGGGACGAGGATGAGGCAGTCGCCCAAGAGGGCCGGCTCCTGAAGCGATGGGCTCTGTCCAGAGAACGGAGCCCCGCTCTACGGCGAAGGAAGCTCGCGCAGATACGCAAGCAAGGACTGCCCTTCGCGTGTTCGGTCTGCGCCTTCGACTTCTCCCGCACCTACGGGCCGCTGGGTGAGGACTACATCGAGGTGCACCACGTGCTCCCGCTGCACATCGCGGGCCCCCGCGATACGAGGCTAAGCGACCTTGCGCTGCTCTGCGCTAATTGTCACCGTATGTGTCACCGCAACCACGAGGGTGTCTCTTGGCGTACCCCGGATGAGCTGAGAGCCACTCTGCCGCCTGCATGAATCCCCGTCATAACGGAAGCGCCAATTGGACGTGGCCGCGGGCCAGGGCTGTGGGTGGGGTGGGGCGGGTGGTGGCCAGGGTGAGGAGGGTGCGGAGGGCTGCGAGGACTTGGTCGGGGGTGTCGCGGATCATCGACGGGGTCGCGCTGACCACCAGGATGCCGTGGGACTCCAGGCGCAGGCGGCGGCGGAGCGTGGCGTGCCAGGCGTCGCGCGTGTAGTGGTACTCCGCGGAGTCGACCTCCAGGGCCACGCCCTCGTCGGGCCAGTAGGCGTCGGGGCTCGCCAGGAAGGTGCCGTCCGGGGCGTGGAGGCGGGCGTTCCAGAGCGGGGTCGGCAGGTCGGTCGCCGTCAGGGTGTCGCGGGCCCGGGCCTCGGCGAGCGAGCGGACGCCGACGAGCAGTTCCGCCGCGGCCGCGCGGACCGCGGGGCGGGCGAGGAGGCGGGCCGCGCGCAGTTCGGCGTACAGGTCCTGCGGGTGGCACCAGCCGGCCTGGACCACGTGGGCCAGGGTCGAGCGGATGCGGTCGGGGTCCCGCGCCCGGGCGGCGAAGTCGGCGGCCGCGCGGACCGGGCGGGTGCTCGGGATGCCCGACACCGCGATCGTGCGGGGCCAGAGGGAGGTCGGCAGCGGGTGGACCTCCGCGGTACGGGCGAGCCGGCGCGGGGCGCGGATCAGGACGTCCGCGGGGCGGTACGGGGCGTCGCGGATGCCGAGGAGGGCCAGGGCGGCGGCGCCGGTGAGGGCGGCCGTGTCCCCGGACAGGGGGTCCGTGGCGGGCTCGGCGGCGTACAGGACGGCGGCGAGGGCGCGTTGGCGGTGGTCGGGCGGGCCGGTCTGGAGCAGGTAGACGCGTGGCAGAAGGCGCTGCCAGGGGCCGCCGGGGCGGGTACGGGAGGTGATCGTGCCGCCGGGGACGCCGGCTGCGGTGGTGAGTTGGTGGCGCGTGGCCAGGTTGAGCTGGCGGCGCCCGATGCGGACCGTCGTCTCGCTGGTCGACGCATGCGTGGTCGACGCATGCGTGGTCGACGCATGCGTGGTCGACGCCCGCGTAGTCGACGCCCGCGTAGTCGACGCCCGCGTAGTCGACGCCCGCGTAGTCGACGCCCGCGTAGTCGACGCCTGCGTAGTCTGCGGCGTCGTTTGCCTCGTCGTCTGCGGCTTCGTGTCGCTCGGTGTGCGTGTCGTGATCATGCGCGGGTTATGCCCGGCCGCGGGCCCCGCACGCCCCCGGTTGGAAAGCGGTTGCCCTTGACCCGTGGCATGCGGTGGTATCCCCGCATGAGCAGGATTGCGCAGGTCATCGTGTTGGCAACGTACGCGGACGAGGTCATGGAGCCCCTCACCCGGCCCGACGAGTCGCGCAGCTGGAAGGGGGAGTTCAAGCCGCTCGACCTGTTCGTCGGCGGCTGGGTCATCGAGTTCTACCGGCAGTGGACCCGCTCAGGTCTGCTGGCGCACCTGGAATCGCTTCCGTGGCCCCACCCCGGGCGGGTACAGGTGCTCATCCACGACGAGGAGGACGACTGCTTCGGCGTCTGGATGATGTACGACGGCGCGCTGGTCGAGGTGCCCCTCCCGCATGTCCAGCGGTTCCACGCTCCGGCGCCGCCGACGGACGAGTTCACGCCGAGCCCGGGATACCTCTGGCGGACGGACGGGGATGCCGGTGTGCCCGCAGGCCTGTCGACCGAACGGCAGGATCCGCGACCGGCCTGGTAGGGCGCGCCCGCGCCGAACCGCCCCGCCGTCCCCGCTAGCGGTCCGGGTGGTGGGGCGAGAGGAAGACGACCACGCCCGTCTCCGTGCCCGGCAGGGCCGGGACCTCGTGCCAGCCCAGGCGGCGGTACGTGGCCACCGTGTCCGCCGCCAGGCGGGAGGTCAGGAGCCAGGCCCGCTGGTCCGGGGCGTCGGCGGTGATCTCCGTGAGCAGGGCCCGGCCGGTGCCGTGGCCGCGCGCGTAGGGGCGTACGGCGAGTTCGTCTATCTCCAGCGCACCCGTCAGGAGCTGCTTCACCCGGTCCGGCCCGAGCTGCGCCGCGACCTGTGCGTACGCGCGGTTCTTGGGGAAGGCCGCGGGGGTGATCCAGCCCGTGGCGAAGCCGTCGATGCCCGCCGCGGACTGGGCGAGGGCCGTACGGAACCCACGGCGCCGGGCGTCGGCCTGGAGGCGGATCGCGAACTGGCGAATGGTTTCTTCGTCCTCGTTCCACGGCGGGGCGGAGAAGACGTCGGCGTAGGCGTCGACCAGTTCGTCCGCGAGGTCGAGGACGGCCTGTCCGTAGCAGATCACGATGTCCGGGCTCCTGATGTCGATGTGGGAGAAGGGGCGGGGTGGGGGTGGTTTGCCCGTTTGGGTGGGGAGAGTGAATTTATGCCAGTCGCGTTCCAGGGTCCTACATCGCACGGATCCGGCGAGTGTGCGACAAATCCCCTCCCCGTCCTCCGTGTCGGGAAACCCGACGGGGGCGTTGAGCAGCCCGTGGACAGACTGTTTCGGGCCATCGGCTGGTGCGCGCTCGCGTTTCTTCTCGTGCTGGGCCTGGTGGCCCTGCTGCCCCGCACCGTGCAGGAATCGGTGCCGAACACCGTGATCGGCGGGGCCGTGATCGTCCTGGCGGGACTGGGTGCCCGCCGGGTGGTCAAGCGGTCGCGTTAGCCTCGTAGGCGATTCACTGATTCATGGATTCATCGATTCATCAGACAAGACGAACGAGGGAGTTGGCATGGCTCGCGTACCCAGTTCCGCAGTGGCGGCCGCCGGTCTGGTCGGCGGCTACGCCGTCGCCCGGTGGTCCAAGAGGCGCCCCCTCGGCGGTGTCGTGCTCGCCGCCGCCGGGATCGCCGCCGGCCGGGAGTGGCACCGCAGCGGCGGCGCCCCCGCCGCGGCCGGGCTCGGCGCGCTGTACCTCGCCGGGTTCGCGGGCGCGCACCCGCTGGCCAAGAAGGTCGGCGCCTGGCCGGCGGTACTCGGGGCCACCGCGGTCGTGGCCACCGCCGCCTGGGTCGTCGCCGACCGCGGCTGACCGGCAAAGCGGCCGCCGCCCGCTACGCCCCGAACGCCCGCGACACCGTGTAGATCAGCAGGCCGGCCAGGGCGCCGACCACCGTGCCGTTGATCCGGATGAACTGCAGGTCCCGCCCGATGTGGGCCTCGATCTTCCGCGACGTGTGCTCGGCGTCCCAGCCCGCCACCGTGTCCGTGATCAGCGAGGTGATCTCGGTCCGGTAGGTGGTGACCACATACACCACCGCGCCCTCGATCCAGCCCTCCACCTTGTCCTGGAGCCGGCCGTCGGTGGCCAGCCGCGCCCCCAGCGACATCAGCGAGGACCGCACGCGCAGCCGCAGCTCGCTGCGCTCGTCCTCCGCCGCCGAGATGATCATCGACCTGATCGCGGTCCAGGCGGAGGCGATCACGTCCTGCACCTCGCCCCGCTCCAGGATCTCCGACTTGAGCCGCTCCACCTTGGCGCGCGTCTCCGTGTCCGACTGGAGATCGGCCGCGAAGTCGGCGAGGAAACGGTCCACCGCCCCGCGCGCCGGGTGCTCCGGCATGTCCCGCATCTCCTGGAGGAAGCGGAGCAGCTCCTTGTACACCCGCTCGCCGACCTTGCGGTCCACGAACCGCGGGGTCCAGCCGGGCGCTCCGCCCTGCACCGCCGCCTCCACCGAGTCGGCATGCGTGACCAGCCAGTCGTGCGCCCGCGCGCACACCAGGTCCACGACCCGCCGGTGCCCGCCGTCCGCGACGACCTTCTCCAGGGTCTTGCCGAGCCCCGGCGCGATCTCGGCGGTCTCGGCCCGCCGCGTGATCGCCTCCCCCACGACGGCCTGCACATCGGAGTCGCGCAGTACGGTCAGGGCCCCGCGCAGCGCGGTGGCCAGCTCGGCCGTGACCCGGTCGGCGTGCGCGGGATCGGCCAGCCAGGCCCCGAGCCGGCCGCCGATGCCGAGCGCGTGCAGCCGCGTACGGACGACGTCCGCCGAGAGGAAGTTCTCCCCGACGAAGTCGCCGAGGGTGACCCCGAGCTGGTCCTTCTTGGTCGGGATGATCGCGGTGTGCGGAATGGGCAGGCCGAGCGGGCGCCGGAACAGCGCGGTGACGGCGAACCAGTCCGCGAGCGCGCCGACCATGCCCGCCTCGGCGGCGGCCGCGACGTAGCCGGTCCAGCCGCCGGCGCCCCAGGCGTGCTGGGCGACCTTGGCCAGGACGTAGACCAGCGCCACCAGGACCAGCAGACCGGTCGCGGTGGTCTTCATCCGGCGGACGCCGCGCTGTCGCTCCTCGTCGGCCGCGCTGAACACGAACCCGCCGCGTACGGGTGCCGGGGCCACCGGCGGTGATGCCGGTGGCGCTGGTGGCGATTCGGCCGTGCTGCGGTTCTCCACGTGCTCCTGCCTTCCCCCGGGGGCGCCGGTTTTGTCTGCATAGCATCCGACTCCCGGGAGGCCCGCAGAGTTCCCGGCACGCCGTGTCGCGCCCCCTACGGCCCGCCTGCGGCCCAGCCCGCCTGCGACCCGCCTCGGCCCAGCCGGCCGGCCCGCGCCGCGCTCACAGCTCCTTGCGCAGCGACGGTCCTCCGCCGTCCAGCCCCTTGCGGGACTTCGGGGCCTTGACCTTGACCTCCACCCCGCCCCAGAAGGCGAAGCCCGTCACCACCACCCGCGGGGCCCCCGGCTGCCTGGGCCCCGTACCGTCGCTCTGGTCGAAGGCGCCCATGACGCCCACGCCCCGTACGTCGACCTCCACGCCCGGCGGCACCGTGATCTGGATGCCGCCCATGATCGCGACGCAGGTGATCACGACCTCCCGCTCCGCGAAGTTCGCCTCGCGCAGGTCGAGCTCGCCGCCGCCCCAGAACGCCACCGCGTTGAAGCGTGCGGGCACCGTCCAGTTGCCCTTGCGCTGGAAGCCCGACATGACGGCGACGGCCGTCGCGGACGTACCCGACCCCCCGATCCGGGCCGGCCAGGCGGAGTCGGCCCCCGCGGAGCCCGCCGCCGGGGAGAACGGCGCGGCCGCCCCCGCAGCCCCCGAAGGCGCCGGCAGGTCCCGCGTCAGCGGTTCCAGTTCCGCGTACGTGCGCGACTTGTACGCTGCGTCCAGCCGCTCCTCGAATTCCTCCATGTCGAGCCGGCCCTCGGCGACGGCGTCCCGCAGACGCTCCACCACCCGGTCCCGGTCGGCATCCGACGCCCTCAGTTCCGGCAACGGCTTCTCCGGCCGCTCGTCACTCATGAGCACCAGCCTATGCAGTGATCCTGGGGAGTTGTATGACTTAGCCCCGACGCCGACCCCGGCTCGTCCCTGATGTCATCCCCTACCCGCGTACATCCGCGCGATCACGTCCTCGATGTCCGGCTCCCGCACCGACAGGTCCACCAGCGGGTACTGCGCAGCCACCGCCGCCACCAGCGGCGCCGCCGAAGCCTGCGCCGGGAAGGCCAGCCACTGCCGCGGCCCCTCCACCTTCACCACCCGCGCGCCCGCCACGCTGATCGGCGCCAGCTCCCGCTCCAGGTCCACCACCAGCGTCCGCTCGCTCTCCCCCGCGCCGCCCGCGGCGTGCAGCCCGCCCAGGGGGCCGTCGTACATGAGCCGCCCGTGGTCGATCACCATCACCCGCTCGCACAGCTGCTCGATGTCCTGGAGGTCGTGCGTGGTGAGCAGCACCGTCGTGCCGAGTTCCTCGTTCAATTGCCGCAGGAAGCCCCGTACCTTCGCCTTGCTCACCACGTCGAGCCCGATCGTCGGCTCGTCCAGGTAGAGCACGTCCGGGTCGTGCAGCAGCGCCGCCGCGATGTCCCCGCGCATCCGCTGCCCGAGCGACAGCTGCCGCACCGGCACGTCCAGCAGCTCGGCCAGGTCCAGCCGCTCCACGCAGCGCTCCAGGTTCTCCTTGAACCGGGCCGGCGGCACCCGGTACATCCGCCGCATCAGCCCGTACGAGTCCTTCAGCGGCAGGTCCCACCACAGCGTCGTGCGCTGCCCGAAGACCACTCCGATCCGGTGCGCGAGCCGCATCCGCTCCCGCGCCGGGTCGATGCCCGCGACGCGCAGCCGGCCGCCGCTCGGCGTCAGGATCCCGGTCAGCATCTTGATCGTGGTCGACTTCCCCGCGCCGTTGGGCCCGATGTAGCCGACCACCTCGCCCCGCGCGACCTCGAAGCTGATCCCGTCAACGGCCCTGACCTGCCGTTTCTCCCTGCGCACCAGGCCCACCCGACGCCGTACGTCGAAGACCTTCTCGACCCCGTCCAGCTCGATCAACACATCTGCCACGGCCGGCTCAACTCCCCGTGCTTCGGTACGAACGGACTCCCGCGCGCCACGCCAGCGACGCGGGCAGGAACACGGCGAGCGCCACCAGCGGGCTCGCGTACGCCAGCCACCCGGGCAGCCCCAGCGGGTCCGGGCGCCCCAGGAGGTACAGCGCGGGCAGCCAGTTGACGAAGGCCAGCGGCACGACGAAGGTCACCCCGCGCAGCAGGTCCTTCGCGAACACGGTCGGCGGGTACTCCAGCATCGTGCAGCCGCCGTAGGTGAAGGAGTTGACGACCTCCGCCGCATCGCCCGCGACGAACTGGAACGCCGCACCGGCCACCATCACCGCCCCGAAGATCCCCGCCCCGGCGATGATCATCGCCGGCACCAGGACCAGCTTGCCGACCGTCCAGTCCACCTCCCCGGACAGCGCCCAGAGCGACCAGCCCAGCACTCCCAGGCCCTGCGCGATCCGGCCCAGCCGGCGCAGCGCGAAGCGGTCCGCCGCGACCTGCGCGAGCACCGGGACCGGGCGGACCAGCATCGTGTCGAGCGAACCGTCGCGGATCCGGGCGCCGATCCGGTCGGTGTTGCCGAGCAGCAGGTCCGCCAGGCCCAGGGAGGCCGAGCAGGACCCGTAGAGGAGGGCGATCTCGGGCAGCGTGAAGCCCCCGAGCACGTCCACGTGCGAGAACATGATGTAGATCGCGGCGAAGTCGAGGAGCGTGATCGCCGCGTTCCCGAAGGTCGACAGGAAGAAGGACGTCCGGTACGTCATCGTCGACCGGATCCACATCGACACGATCAGCCCGTAGCCGCGCAGCCCCTCCACGGCCCGGTTCCGCTTCGGCCCGCCGAGCGGGAGGGCGCCGAGCGGGAGGGCTCCGGACCGCCCCCGGCCGGCATCCGCCAACGGCCGCGTCGCCGCGTCCGCCGTCGCGTCCGTCGTCGCGTCGGCCGTCGTGTCAGCCACCCTGGACCACCACCTTCCGCGTCGCCGCCGCCTGCACCAGCCGCCCCAGGCCCAGCAGTACGAGCGCCCACCCGGCCTGGAACCCCAGCGCCCGCAGCGCGCCCCCGGCCCCCGCGCCCATGCCCAGCAGCACGTCCAGCGGCACCTGGAGCATCGCCGCCCAGGGCAGGAGGCGTACGAACTCCCCGAAGCCGCCCGGGAACACCGTCAGCGGCAGCAGCATCCCGGAGAAGAAGATGGAGACGACGGTGGCCATCAGGTTGATCCCGGCACCGTCCATCAGCCAGAACGCCGCGAGCCCCAGCAGGTAGCGCAGCGCGAAGCTCACCACCACCGCCAGCACCACGGCCACCAGGAACAGCAGCCAGCGCAGCGGATCGGCGGGCAGCGCCAGCCGGAAGGCGAGCGCCCCCACCACCATCGGGACCGCCCCTCGGGCCACCAGGTGGTAGGCCGCCCGGCCCAGGTCCCCGGCGAGCCACCACATCTGGAGGTCCACCGGCCGGTAGAGGTCCACGGCGATGTCCCCCGTGCGGACCCGCTCCTGGAGCTCCTCCTGGAAGCCGCCGCCGATCAGCGCGGCGGCGGCGAGCATCGCCTGGCTGACCCAGATGAAGGTCAGGGCCTGCGCCTGGTCGTAGCCGCCGAGCCCGGGCCGCTCGTCCCACAGTGCGATGAACGTGTAGGCGAGGATGAAACCGAACACCGTGTTCGTGAACACCCCGGCCGCGGTGGCCATCCCGTACGTGGCGTACCGGCGGAATCCACCGGCCGCGACGGCCAGGTGGAGTCGTACGCTCCGACCCGCTCTCCAGTGCACCGTATCCCTCCGTTTTCCACGTCGTTCCTACGTCGGCCAAAGCGCGCGAGCTTAGTGCGGAGGGGCGAGCCACGGAATCGATTTATGCCCGTCCGGAGCGGAATCAGCGGCCATCGGGTAGACACCATGAGGTACAGATGTGGATGTTTCGTACGGCGCCGAGGAGTACCGGAGATGAGCGACCAGTCACCACCACCCGGCTGGACCCCTCGCGACCCGGACACCCCCGACGAAGCGCAGGCCGCGCGGGCGGACCGGGCGGAAAACGCGGAGCGGCCCACACCGGGGGCCGAGACCGGAGCCGGGGCAGAGACTGGAGCCGGAGCAGAGACTGGAGCCGGGCCCGGGGCGAAGACCAAAGACAAGAAGGCCGGGCGGAAACGGTCCGGCTGGCGCCGCATCTTCCCCACCTGGCGCATGGTCCTGGGCGGAGTGCTGCTGCTCGCCCTGCTGCTGGGCGGCGCCCTCGTCGCCGGCTACCTGCTGGTCGACATCCCGCCCGCCAACGCCGCCGCCACCGCGCAGTCCAACGTCTACCTCTACTCCGACGGCTCCCAGCTCGCCCGCGACGGCGAGGTCAACCGCGTCAACGTCCCGCTCTCACAGATCCCGCGGACCGTCCAGGAGTCCGTACTGGCCGCCGAGGACCGGGACTTCTACTCCGAACGGGCGGTGGACCCCGCGGCGATGCTCCGCGCGGCCTGGAACACCGCGACCGGCAAGGGCACCCAGTCCGGCTCGACCATCACCCAGCAGTACGTCAAGAACTACTACCTGGGCCAGGAACAGACGATCAAACGCAAGGTCAAGGAGTTCTTCATCGCGATCAAACTCGGTCGCGAGAAGTCGAAGAACTACATCCTTGAGGGCTACCTGAACACCAGCTACTTCGGACGCAACGCCTACGGCATCCAGGCCGCCGCCCAGGCCTACTACGGCAAGGACGTCGGCAAACTCACCACCGCCGAAGGCGCTTACCTCGCCACCCTCCTCAACTCCCCCAGCGCCTTCGACGTCGTCTCCCACCCCCAGAGCCGCGCCCGCGCCCTCGGCCGCTGGAACTACGTACTCGACGGCATGGTCAAGAAGAACTGGATGACCCCCGCCGAACGGGCGGCCACCACCTTCCCCGAGCCCGGGAAGGTCCGCGGCGCCGCAGGGCTCTCCGGGCAGCGCGGCTACCTCGTCGAAGCCATCAAGGACTACATCGTCGAGAACAAGATCCTCGACGACAAGACCCTCGCCGAAGGCGGCTACCGCATCACCACGACCATCGACAAGCGCCGCCAGACCGCCATCGTCGACGCCGTCAACGACAAGGTGGTCAGCAAACTCGACCCCGAGAAGCGCAAGGCGGACCGCGTCGTGCGGACCGGCGCGGTCTCCATCGACCCGGCCACCGGCAAGGTCGTCGCCATGTACGGCGGCATCGACTACACCAAGCAGTTCGTCAACAACGCCACCCGCCACGACTACCAGGTGGCCTCCACCTTCAAACCCTTCGTCTTCGCGGCCGCCGTGCAGAACAACTCCCGCACCCAGGACGGCCGCACGATCACCCCGTACACGATCTACAACGGCGACAACAAGCGCCGCGTCGTCGGCACCCGGATTCCCTACGCACCGGAGAACGAGGGGCAGGTCAGCTACGGGAACATCACCGTCAACACCGCCACCGACCTCTCCGTCAACGCCGTCTTCGCCCAGATGGTCGTCGACGTCGGCACCGAGAAGGTCAAGAAGACCGCCATCGACCTCGGCATCCCCGCGGGCACCCCGAACTTCGACGCGGGTCCCGCCATGGCGCTCGGCACCATGCAGGCCAGCGTCCTCGACATGACCCAGGCGTACGCGACCCTCGCCGCGCACGGCAAGCACACCCCGCACACCTTCCTGGAGAAGATCACCAAGGAAGGCGACACCGTCACCCTCCCGGACCGGGACACGAAGCAGGCCGTCAGCCGCGAAGCCGCCGACACGACCACGTCCATGCTGGTCAGCGTCGTGGACAACGGCACCGGTACGGCCGCCCTCGCCGCCGGGCACCCCGCCGCGGGCAAGACGGGCACCGGAGAACTCGACCGCTCGGCCTGGTTCGCGGCGTACACCCCGGACCTGGTCACGGTCGTCTCGATGATGGGCCAGGACCCGGACACCGGCGCCCTGGAGTCCCTGTACAACGCCCTCGGCGAGGCCCGCATCGGGGGCGGCGGCTACCCGGCCCGGATCTGGGCCCAGTACACGAAGACGGCCCTGGAGGCCACCGACCCGGTCGACTTCGACCTCGAACTCATGCCGGGCGCGGACCGGCCCCCGCCGGTGGCCCCGAACACTCCGCAGCAGACCCCCGACGACGACTTCTCGGGCCCGCCGGTACGGCCGAGCCCCCCGACGGGCGGCCAGAACCAGGGCGGGCAGACCAACGGCGGCCAGACGCAGGGCGGGCAGACGCAGGGCGGACAGACCAACGGGGGCCAGACCCAGGGCGGCCAGACGCAAGGCGGCCAGACCCAGGGCGGACAGACCAACGGGGGCCAGACCACCGGGGGCCAGACCACCGGGGGCCAGACCACCGGCGGTCAGACGACCGGAGGCCAGACCGACGGCGGCGCCACCACAGGAAACCTGGGCGGCACCACCGAAGGCCTACGCCCCCGCCCGCCGGCGGACTACCTCGAATGACCTCGAATGACCTCGAACGGACTCGCCCCCATGACCCCGGTCAGTGACCGGAGGTCATCTTCAGCCCCACCACTGCGACCAGCAGCAGACAGATGAAGAAGATCCGGGCGGCGGTGACGGGCTCACCCAGCACCACCATGCCGAGCACCGCCGCACCGGCCGCACCGATACCGACCCACACGCCGTACGCCGTACCGATCGGCAGGGTCTTGGCGGCGTACGAGAGCAGCACCATGCTGGCGACGATGCCGGCGCCCGTGAACACACTGGGCCAGAGCCGGGTGAAGCCTTCGGTGAATTTCATGCCGATCGACCAGCCGACTTCGATCAGACCGGCGACGATGAGAAGAACCCAGGCCATGACAGGCACCTCCGGGACGAGAGCGAACGGGGTGCGTCGTCTTTGCGTCCAGCTACCCGGTACGGCGCGTCTCGTCGGGGGTTCCCCTCCACCCTAGCAAAGAACGGGCAAAGCGCACGAGAAGGGCCGGTGACGATGGTCACCGGCCCTTCTCGCACAACAATCAGAAGCTCAAAGACTCAGACCAAGAACTCAGAGATACAGCCCGGTGGAGTCCTTCGACCCCTCCAGCCGCTCGGCGGCCACCGCGTGCAGGTCCCGCTCGCGCATCAGCACGTACGTCGCCCCGCGCACCTCCACCTCGGCCCGGTCCTCGGGGTCGTACAGCACCCGGTCGCCCGGCTCCACACTGCGCACGTTCTGCCCGACCGCGACCACCTCGGCCCAGGCCAGCCGCTTGCCCACCGCGGCCGTCGCCGGGATCAGGATGCCGCCGCCCGAGCGCCGCTCGCCCTCGGGCGAGTCGGACTTCACGAGCACGCGGTCGTGCAGCATGCGAATGGGGAGCTTGTCGTGCGTGGTGGTGTTGGTGGTGTCGTCGCTCACGCCCCGAACCTACCTCAGCGCTTGCGCCGCGCCGACAGCACGAGCAGCCCGAGCACACCCACCGCGACCAGCGCGACCGGGACGATCCGCTCGACGCGCGGAGCCCCGTCCTCGTGCCGCAGACCGTCGCGCACGTCCGTCACCAGACGGTTCACGGCCACCACGGCGCGCCCGGCGGTGTGGTCCACGACGCCGACGGCCCTGGCCTTGGCATCCCCGATGATCGTCTTGGGGTGCATGCGCACGCCGATCTCATCGAGCGTCTCGGCGAGCTGCTCGCGCCTGCGGACGATGTCCGCCTCGATCTGTGCGGGGGTCCTGGCTTCCGGCACCGCGCTGCCTCCGTCGTCGTGGTCGTGGTCGTGCTCGTATGTGAACAGGCTGTCAGCTTAGTCTCGTGGCATAACGATGCCCTCCCGAGGAGACTGTTGAGATGAGCGAGCGACTGCAGCCGGGCGACACCGCCCCGGCCTTCACCCTGCCCGACGCGGACGGCAACGAGATCTCGCTCGCCGACCACAAGGGCCGCAAGGTGATCGTGTACTTCTACCCGACCGCACTGACCCCCGGCTGCACGAAGCAGGCCTGCGACTTCACGGACAACCTCGCCGTCCTGGCCACGGCCGGCTACGACGTCATCGGCGTCTCCCCGGACAAGCCGGAGAAGCTCGCGAAGTTCCGCGAGAAGGAGCACCTGAAGGTCACGCTGGTCAGCGACCCGGAGAAGGAGACCCTGACCGCCTACGGCGCGTACGGCGAGAAGAAGCTGTACGGCAAGACGGTCACCGGCGTCATCCGCTCCACGATCATCGTGGACGAGGAGGGCAAGGTCGAGCGCGCCCTCTACAACGTCAAGGCCACGGGCCACGTAGCCAAGATCATCAAGGACCTGGGCATCTGACCCCGCCCCCGCCCGACGAAGCGGCCCGCACCCAGCCGGTGCGGGCCGCTCCGCTTATCGGACGAAACAGCCCGTACACGAAGGAACGCCTCACGGAGGCGGCGAGCACATCACGCACCCTGACGGAGGCGCTGGAGCAACTGGGGGGCGACCCGAAGAGCGGGTCGCGACGGTACCTCCACGACCGCATGCGGAAGCTCGGCGTAGATGTCTCGCACTTCGAGCGGGAGGCAGCCCTCAGATGGACGAGGGAGATCCTGGCCGAGGCCGTCGCCGCTTCCACCAACATGTGCGAGGTTCTACGGCACCTCGGCCTTGAGGTCGTGGGCGGCCACCACACGCACATCAGCCGCCGGGTGAAGGCATTCGGGATAGATACCTCCCACTTCAGACTGCCGTCTCCCGCAGGACGCCCCAAGTCTCGACGCACACCGGAATCGATCCTGGTCAGGCAGGACGATGCGGGCGCCCGCCGGACACAGAGCGAGCACCTCAAGTACGCGCTCGCCTCGCTGGGCGTCCCCGAGCGGTGCGCGATGTGCGGCATCGAGCCGACCTGGCAGGGCTGTCCGCTGCCTCTGGAGGTCGACCACCTCGACGGTGACTGGCGCAACAACCAGCCGGAGAACCTCCGACTGGTCTGCCCCAACTGCCACTCCACGACGTACACATATCGCGGCCGCGCGAAGGGCCGTCGATGAGCGCCCGCGCCCCGCGCCGGAAGTACAGCAAGCGCGTGAAGCCGGATGGGGCGACCTTGCGTGAGGCGGTTGCCGACTCACACTCACTGGCCGAAACTCTGCGGCGTCTGGGCATGCCCGCCTCCGGCAGCATGAACAGGGCGCTCAGCAGAGGAGGGCGCCGCAGCCGATAGCGCGGAATCACCCGCCGCAGAACGCCGCCTTCCCGCTAAGATGGCGGCGCGAGCGGCCGTTGCTGAATTGGCATAAGCGGGTGTTTTAGGGGCACCTGGGAGTGATCCCATGTGGGTTCGAGTCCCACCGGCCGCACTGACGGTGGAATCCAAGGCCCGGCTCCGAGAGCCGGGCCTTCGGCGTATCCGGCTCAGACCAACAGGGCGCGGACGAAGGGGGTCAGGGCGCGGAAGGCCTGGCCGCGGTGGGAGATGGCGTTCTTCTCCGCCGCCGAGAGTTCCGCGCAGGTGCGGGACTCGCCCAGGGGCTGGAGGATCGGGTCGTAGCCGAAGCCGCCCGTGCCGGCCGGGGTGTGGCGCAGGGTGCCCAGGAGGCGGCCCTCGACGACGCGTTCGGTGCCGTCCGGGAGGGCCAGGGCCGCCGCGCAGGCGAAGTGGGCGCCGCGGTTCTCGTCGTCGATGTCGCCGAGCTGGGCCAGGAGGAGGGCGAGGTTGGCCGCGTCGTCTCCGTGCCGGCCGGCCCAGCGGGCCGAGAAGATGCCGGGGGCGCCGTTCAGGACGTCCACGCAGAGGCCGGAGTCGTCGGCGACCGCCGGCAGGCCCGTGGCCCTGGCCAGGGCGTGGGCCTTGAGGAGGGCGTTCTCGGCGAAGGTGACGCCGGTCTCCTTCACGTCCGGGATCTCCGGGTACGCGTCCGCGCCGACCAGCTCGTGCGGCAGGCCGGCGTCGGACAGGATGGCGTGGAGTTCGGCGATCTTGCCCGGGTTGCGGGTGGCCAGGATCAGGCGGTGGGGCGTGGAGGTCATGCCCGCCATTATTCCGGCCGCCGCCGGCGGATCGGCCCGGCGGATCAGCCCGGCGGATCAGCCCGGCGTGCAGACCATCGAGATCTCCTTGGCCGCGTCGGCGACGGGCGTGACGTCCGGTACCGAGTTGCCGGTCTCGATGGACTTACGGACGTTCTGGACGGCCGTGTTCATGGAGGTGATGGCCTTGCGCAGGTCGGCGTTGTCCGCCTGGTCGCCGACCTTCCTGAGGTTCGCGTCGATCTGGTCGAGCGCGTTCTTGGCGTCCTGCGGGCTGTTGCCGGCCTGCGAAACGGCCTCGCTGAGGTCGTTCACGCTGTTCGTGATGGCCACCGCCGTGTTCGCGCAGTCCATCGCCGTCGAAATGGCGTCGCAGGAGGTGATCGCCGGGACGGCGAGCGCGGCCGCCAGTGCCACGGCAGCTATGCGGAGCTTCGGGTTCTGCTTCTGCTTCTGCTTCACTTCGGGTCTCCCCCGCTCTGGTACATGGACGGGCGCACGGTTGTGACACCGTGCGCCCGTATTCGCGTAGACGCCGGGGCGGACCCGGCGGTTGCCGTGGAAGCGTAGAGGCGTGGAGGCTACAGCTCCAGGGCGCCGAGCTGGATGGCCTCCAGGTCGGCGCAGCCGCCGGCGGCCAGGTCGAGCAGGGCGTTGAGCTCCTTGCGGTCGAAGGGCTCGCCCTCGGCGGTGCCCTGGACCTCGACGAAGCGGCCGTCGCCGGTGCAGACCACGTTCATGTCGGTCTCGGCCCGCACGTCCTCCTCGTAGCAGAGGTCGAGCAGCGGGACGCCGTCCACGATGCCGACGCTGACGGCGGCGACGGTGCCGGTCAGCGGCTTGCGGCCGGCCTTGATGAGCTTCTTCTGCTGGCCCCAGGCGATGGCGTCGGCGAGGGCGACGTAGGCGCCGGTGATGGCGGCGGTGCGGGTGCCGCCGTCGGCCTGGAGGACGTCGCAGTCCAGGACGATGGTGTTCTCGCCGAGGGCCTTGTAGTCGATCACTGCGCGCAGCGAGCGGCCGATGAGGCGGGAGATCTCGTGGGTGCGGCCGCCGATCTTGCCGCGTACGGATTCGCGGTCGCCGCGGGTGTTGGTGGAGCGGGGCAGCATCGAGTATTCGGAGGTGACCCAGCCTTCGCCGCTGCCCTTGCGCCAGCGCGGGACGCCTTCGGTGAAGGAGGCGGTGCAGAAGACCTTGGTGTCTCCGAAGGAGATGAGGACGGAGCCCTCGGCGTGCTTGCTCCATCCGCGTTCGATGGTGACCGGGCGGAGCTGTTCGGGCGTACGGCCGTCGATGCGAGACATGGCTCCGAGCCTAGTCGGTGCGGGGGTACGGGAAGACCCCGTCCGGGTGCGTCCGGTACGGGGTCTTGTCGTACAGCCGTATGAGGCCGTGGAGTCCGAGCCGGGGGGCTCAGATCACATCATGTCCTCGATGTCGGCGGCGATCGGGTCGGCGTCGGTGCCGATGACGACCTGGATCGCGGTGCCCATCTTGACGACGCCGTGGGCGCCGGCGGCCTTCAGCGCGGCCTCGTCGACCTTGCTCGGGTCGATGACCTCGGTGCGCAGGCGCGTGATGCAGCCCTCGACCTCTTCGATGTTCTCGATACCGCCGAGCCCGGCGACGATCTTCTCAGCCTTGGTGGCCATCTGTGTCTCCCTGAGTGTTACGAAGAACGAGTCTCGGCGGCCGTAACCCGCATCGTCCGCTTTGTCACGGTAACTCACGGTTGGCCTATCTACGCGAGCGCGTGCCCGGTAGCTGCCGAATGATGACCATCAGCAGCAACCTGCCCACAACTGGTCTACACCAGTGTGCCGCAAGTGTCGCAACTGCCAAAAACGGGCCGGTCAGGGAGGACGCCGATGAGCGCGAGCAGCGCCGCAGCAGTGCCACAGCAGAAGTGGTGGAACGGCCTGTTCCAAGGGCTGCAGAAGATGGGGCGGAGTCTGCAGCTGCCGATCGCCGTGCTGCCCGCGGCGGGCATCCTCAACCGGCTCGGCCAGGACGACGTCTTCGGCAAGGACCGCCTGAACTGGGTGAACGTCGCCAACGTCATGAAGGGCGCGGGCGGCGCCCTGCTCGACGCCGACCTCGGCCTGCCCCTGCTGTTCTGCATCGGCGTCGCGATCGGCATGGCGAAGAAGGCCGACGGCTCGACGGCGCTGGCGGCGGTCGCCGGCTTCCTGGTCTACCGGGGCGTGCTGCACGCCTTCCCCAAGGACTGCCCCGCGGGGACCAAGGACATCGGGGGCGGCTGCCTGGGGCAGGGGGACGCCTTCGCCGGGTACGCGTACCAGAACCCGGGGGTCTTCGGCGGCATCATCATGGGCCTGCTGGCCGCCTGGTTCTGGCAGCGCTACCACCGGGTCAAGCTGGTCGACTGGCTCGGCTTCTTCAACGGCCGCCGGCTCGTCCCCATCATCATGTCCTTCGTCGCGATCGCCTTCGCCGCGCTCTGCCTGTGGATCTGGCCGCCGATCGGCGATGCGCTGGAGAGCTTCTCCGACTGGCTGGTGGGACTGGGCGCCTGGGGCGCCGGCATCTTCGGCGTCGCCAACCGCGCTCTGCTGGTGATCGGCCTGCACCAGTTCCTGAACGTGCCGGTGTGGTTCCAGTTCGGCAGCTACACCAAGCCGGACGGGCAGACCGTACACGGCGACATCAGCATGTTCCTCAACGGCGACCCGAACGCCGGGCAGTTCCTGTCCGGCTTCTTCCCGATCATGATGTTCGCCCTCCCGGCGGCCGCGCTGGCGATCACGCACTGCGCCAAGCCGCAGCGCCGCAAGGAGGTCGGCGGCCTGATGCTGTCGGTCGGCCTGACCTCCTTCGTCACGGGCATCACCGAGCCGCTGGAGTACTCCTTCCTCTTCGTGGCGCCACTGCTGTACGCGATCCACGCGGTGCTGACGGGTGTGTCGATGGCAGTGACGTGGGCGCTCGGGGTGAAGGACGGTTTCAGCTTCTCGGCGGGCCTGATCGACTACCTCATCAACTGGAGCCTGGCCACCAAGCCCTGGCTGATCATTCCGATCGGGCTGTGCTTCGCGGTCCTCTATTACGGGATCTTCCGGTTCGCGATCACCAAGTTCGACCTGGCCACCCCGGGCCGGGAGTCGGACGAGGAGATCGAGGCGATGCAGGCGGAAACCACGAAGGCATAGAGATGAAGGCGTAGACGCCAAGAGGCCTCCGCCTCTTGGGTCCAGGGCCCCCGGATCCTTTGATCCGGGGGCCTTCCGTCATGTGGTTTAGACCACATGAAATCGAAGGTTCCTTATCTAACCCCGACCGTGCTACAACTGGTCTACACCACCCAATGGTGTAGACCATGCGCATGCCGAGCAGCCTTGGTCTCTCTTTCTGAGACGCCGCCGTCCCCCTTCTTCATGCCCCCGCGCGGCGCCTTGCCCCACTGGAGGAACCACATGTCCACAGCTACTGCTGCGGAAAACAAGAAGGGCGCAGGCGTGATGGCCGTCATGCAGCGCATCGGCCGGAGCCTCATGCTCCCCGTTGCGGTGCTGCCCGCCGCAGCGCTCCTGGTTCGCCTCGGCGACAAGGACATGCTGGGCTCGGCCTCGATGCCGGAGTTCATCAACAAGATCGCCGGTTACATGGCCGCCGGCGGCGGCGCGATCCTCGACAACATGGCGCTGCTGTTCGCCGTCGGCATCGCGATCGGCTTCGCCAAGAAGTCGGACGGCTCGACCGCCCTCGCCGCCGTCACCGGCTACTTGGTCTTCAAGAACGTGCTCGCCACGTTCACCGACTCCAACCTGCCGAAGGTCGCCAAGGCCGTCGAGGGCAAGGTCGTCATGGTCGACGCGCCCGTCGACGCCAAGGTGCTCGGCGGTGTCGTCATGGGCATCGTCGTCGCCCTGCTGTACCAGAAGTTCTACCGGACCAAGCTGCCGGACTGGGCGGGCTTCTTCGGCGGCCGCCGCCTGGTCCCGATCCTCTCGGCCTTCGCCGGCCTGGTCATCGGCATCGTCTTCGGTCTCATCTGGCCGGTACTCGGCACCGGTCTGCACAGCCTCGGTGAGTGGCTGGTCGGCTCCGGCGCGGTCGGCGCGGGCATCTTCGGTGTCGCCAACCGCGGTCTGATCCCGGTCGGCATGCACCACCTGCTGAACTCCTTCCCGTGGTTCCAGGCCGGCGAGTACCAGGGCAAGAGCGGCGACATCTCCCGCTTCCTGGCCGGTGACCCGAGCGCCGGACAGTTCATGACCGGCTTCTTCCCGATCATGATGTTCGCCCTCCCGGCTGCCTGCCTCGCGATCGTCCACTGCGCCCGACCCGAACGCCGCAAGGTCGTCGGCGGCATGATGTTCTCCCTCGCGCTCACGTCCTTCGTCACCGGTGTGACCGAGCCGATCGAGTTCACCTTCATGTTCATCGCTCCGGTGCTGTACGCGGTCCACGCGGTCCTGACCGGTGTCTCCATGGCGCTGACCTGGGCTCTGGGTATGAAGGACGGCTTCGGGTTCTCCGCCGGCGCCATCGACTACCTGCTGAACCTCGGCAAGGCGACGAACCCGTTCGGCCTGGCGCTGGTCGGCCTCTGCTTCGCGGTGGTCTACTACGTCGTCTTCCGGTTCGCGATCACCAAGTGGAACCTCCCCACCCCGGGCCGCGAGTCCGACGAGGAGCTCGCCGAGCTGCTCAAGGCCGAGGCCAAGTAGTCCCGGTCGTACCTACGCCGAAGCCCCCGCTCTCCCGGACAGGGAGGGCGGGGGCTTCTTCGTACGCGCGGGCGGTGCGGTTCAGACCTCGTAGACGGCGCCCGCGTACGCGAGGTCGACCGGGCCGTCGTAGACCGCGCGGGCGTCGGCGAGGTTCTGCTCGGCGTCCGTCCACGGCGGGATGTGGGTCAGGACCAGCCGGCCGACCCGGCCGCCGCGGGCGTACTCCCCGGCCTCGCGTCCGTTGAGGTGGAGGTCGGGGATGTCCTCCTTGCCGTGCGTGAAGGAGGCCTCGCAGAGGAAGAGGTCGGTGCCCTCGGCGAGCAGCCCCAGCTCGGGGCAGACTCCGGTGTCGCCGGAGTACGTGAGCGAGCGGCCGCCGTGCTCGATGCGGATCCCGTAGGCCTCGACCGGGTGGCAGACCTTCTCGGTGCGGACCTGGAACGGGCCGATCTCGAAGCTGCCGGACTTCAGGTTCCGGAAGTCGAAGACCTCGCTCATGGAGCGCTCGTCGGGGACGTCCTCGTACGCGGTGGTCAGGCGCTTCTCGGTGCCTTCGGGGCCGTAGACGGGGATCGTGCCGCAGCGCCCGCCCTCGTGGCGGTAGAAGCGGGCGACGAAGTAGGCGCACATGTCGATGCAGTGGTCGGCGTGCAGGTGGCTCAGGAAGATCGCGTCGAGGTCGTACAGGCCGCAGTGGCGCTGGAGCTCGCCGAGGGCGCCGTTGCCCATGTCGAGGAGCAGCCGGAAGCCGTCGGCCTCGACGAGGTAGCTCGAACAGGCCGATTCCGCGGACGGGAACGAACCCGAGCAGCCGACGACGGTGAGCTTCATGGAGCGTGAACCTCCGTGGACGGTCCGTGGACGGAATGCGGGCCGTGCGTGGGTCGAGCGTAAGGCGCGAAACCTCCGGTCGCTCCTCCGCGGCGGGCCGTTGTGGGGGGAATCACCTGTCCTGTCACCCGGGGGAGCGACGCCCTGGAGGCGGGTTGCCGCGCCGCGGTGTCCGGGCGCGGCTACGGTCGGAGTATGGACACGTCCTGGTGGCCGGCGGTCGCCGCGGTGGTGGCCGTGGCGCTGCTGGTGCTGATCCCGCAGCGGGTCCGGGGCGTGCGGCGGACGGCGGTGCCGGCGCACGGGCCCGGTCCGGAGCCGAGGCCGGGGGCGGGCGAGCTGTGGGCCCTGGGGGACGGTCGGCCGTGCCTGGTGCTGGGGGTACGGACGCACCGGGCGCGGGTCGCGTGGATCACCGGGAAGTACGACGACCGGCGGGCCGGGGTGATCCCGCTGCCGCCGGGGACGGTCGGGGGGCAGGGCCGGGCGAGTTTCCTGGAGGCGGACCGGGTGGCGGAGGTGTCGGTGTGGGAGTTCCGCGACAGGCTGGGGACCCTGGACCCGGCGTTGTGGGACGAGGTCCGGGGACTGGGAGGTACCGGATGATCCGGTTGCGGCGCGTCTACGATCCCCCGGAGCCGGGGGCGGACGGCGTGAGGGTGCTCGTGGACCGGCTGTGGCCGCGCGGGCTGTCGAAGGAGGCGGCCGGGGTGGACCGGTGGCCGAAGGCGGTGACGCCGTCGGCCGAGCTGCGCAAGTGGTTCCACGGGGGCGGCTCCGCCGGGGAGTTCCGGGAGCGCTACGAGGCGGAGCTGGCGGAGCCCGAGGCGGTGGCCGAGCTGGCGCGGCTGCGGGGGCTGGCCGAGGGCGGCCCGCTCACCCTCCTGACGGCGGTGAAAGACCCGGCCTCCAGCCATGCGGCGGTCCTGGCGGAGCTGCTGGGCGCGCCCTCCTGACAGCTGTCCGTACGGCCGCGCGGGCCGGGATGCCGCATCGGCGTCCCGGCCCGCGCGGGGCCTTGGGGGGTCAGAAGGCGCTGGGGCTGCGGTCGACGCACAGGGCCCAGATCACGAACACGCCGATCGCGATCGCGATGAGGGACCAGAACGGCTGGTAGGGCAGCCAGAGGAAGTGGAAGATGATCATCACCCCGGTCAGGGCGATGCCGACGGCCCGGCCCCATTGCCGGCCCTTGAGGATCGCGATACCGACGAGCAGGAGCAGGATGCCGAGGATCAGGTGGATCCATCCCCAGGAGGTCAGGTCGAACCTGAAGGTGTAGTTGCGGACCCGCCAGATGACGTCGTCCTTCGCGAGCGCGGTGATGCCCTCGAAGATCGCGGAAACGCCGGCGATGATCATCAGGACGGCGGCGAACATCGTGCCGCCCGCCGCCCAGGGGGACGGCTGTCCCGGTGGGGTCGGAGGGGCGTTCGGGGTACCTGGGGATGCGGGGCTGGGAGTGGTCGTCATCGTGCCACCGCCCTCTCTCTGGGGTCGGCCGGCCCGTTCAGCCTCGGCCGGGCACATTCAGCCTCGGCCGGTACCGCCGTCCCGGCGACTTCCGAGGGCCGTTCGGGTGAATGCGCCCCGGAACGCGCCTGCGCCCGCCTCCCCCGTGTCGGGGAGGCGGGCGCAGGGCGAAGAGGGCCCGGGCCGCAGGGCTACGCCCAGAGCTGGCCCTGGAGGACCTCGATGGCCTCTTCCGTCGTCTTCGCCGTGTAGACGCCGGTCGACAGGTACTTCCAGCCCCCGTCGGCCACGACGAAGACGATGTCCGCGCTCTCCCCCGCGGCCACCGCCTTGCGGCCGACGCCGATCGCCGCGTGCAGGGCCGCCCCGGTGGAGACGCCCGCGAAGATGCCCTCCTGCTGGAGCAGCTCGCGCGTGCGCGTCACCGCGTCCGCCGAGCCGACCGAGAAGCGCGTGGTGAGCACGGAGGCGTCGTACAGCTCGGGGACGAAGCCCTCGTCGAGGTTGCGCAGGCCGTAGACGAGGTCGTCGTACCTCGGCTCGGCCGCGACGATCTTGACTCCGGGTACGTGCTCGCGCAGGTAGCGGCCCACGCCCATCAGCGTGCCGGTGGTGCCGAGGCCGGCCACGAAGTGGGTGATCGACGGCAGGTCCCGCAGGATCTCGGGGCCCGTCGTCGCGTAGTGGGCGCCCGCGTTGTCGGGGTTGCCGTACTGGTAGAGCATCACCCAGTCCGGGTGCTCCGCCGCCAGCTCCTTGGCCACCCGCACGGCGGTGTTGGAGCCGCCCGCCGCCGGCGACGAGATGATCTCGGCTCCCCACATCGCCAGCAGGTCGCGCCGCTCCTGCGAGGTGTTCTCCGGCATCACGCACACGATCCGGTAGCCCTTGAGCTTCGCCGCCATCGCCAGGGAGATGCCGGTGTTGCCCGAGGTGGGCTCCAGGATGGTGCAGCCGGGGAACAGGCGGCCGTCCCTCTCCGCCTGCTCGACCATGTGGAGCGCGGGGCGGTCCTTGATCGAGCCGGTCGGGTTGCGGTCCTCCAGCTTCGCCCAGATGCGGACGTCGTCCGAGGGCGAGAGCCGGGGCAGCCGGACGAGCGGCGTGTTGCCGACCGCGGCCAGCGGGGAGTCGTAGCGCATTACTTCGAGCCGCCGGCCACGGCCGGGAGGATGGTGACGCTGTCGCCGTCCTTGAGCGCGGTGGAGATGCCGTCGAGGAAGCGGACGTCCTCGTCGTTGAGGTAGACGTTCACGAAGCGGCGCAGCGCCCCGCCATCGACGATGCGCTCCTCGATGCCCTTGTGACGGGTCTCCAGGTCGGCGAAGAGGTCGGCGAGCGTCGCGCCCTCACCGGTGACGGCCTTCTCGCCTTCGGTGTACGTGCGCAGGATGGTGGGGATGCGGACCTCGATGGCCATGGCAGGCTCCAGTGTGGTGAAGAAGGGCTGAGGGAAGTCAGGCGTGGCGGGGCGCGGTACTCGCGGCTCGCAGCCCCCTCGCGAGGGGGCCGTGGGGTTCAGGCAGCCGGACAGATGGCACTGGCGAGGCGGCACAGGTCGACGTGCAGCCGCGCCACGAGCAGCGGGCTGCCGGGCGTCTCGATGCTCACGTCGGAGGAAACCATGCGGTCATGTTAACGATTCCCGGTCCCCCGTTTGGAGTGTGATCCCGCATCGTGGACTCCACCGGCTCACATACTGGTCAGTAGGCCTCTACGACCTGCACTTTCTCCTCCGTGATCACGCCTTCGACGATCCGGTAGGAGCGGAACTGGAACTCCCCGAGGCCGTCCTTGTCCGCCGTGGAGACCAGCACGTAGTGCGCGGCGGGCTCGTTCGCGTACGTGACGTCCGTACGGGAGGGGTAGGCCTCGGTCGCGGTGTGCGAGTGGTAGACGATCACCGGCTCCTCGTCCCGGTCGTCCAGTTCGCGGTAGAGCTTCAGCAGGTCCTTCGAGTCGAACTCGTAGAACGTGGGCGAGCGGGCCGCGTTCAGCATCGGGACGAACCGCTCCGGGCGGTCGGTGCCCGCCGGGCCGGCGACGACGCCGCACGCCTCGTCGGGGTGGTCCTGGCGGGCGTGCTCGACGATCCGGTCGTACAGGGCCTGGGTGAGGGTCAGCATGAGCGACAGGATAAGCAAACGGGCCCTCTCGTACCGAGGAGCGGTACGAGAGGGCCCGAATGCTGGACACGAGGTCCGTGGGAGCGCGGTTCCCGGCCGTGGCAGGCGGCCGGGACTCGCGTTTCGCAAGGCCTGGGTCAGGCCTGGGTCAGGCCGGGATCAGGCCTTGGTGAACGCCTCGCCCCGCGGGTCGCGGGACTTCATCACCAGGTAGGAGACGCCGAGGATCAGGCCCCACAGCGGGGCGCAGTACAGCGAGACCCGCGCGTCCTTGTCGGCGCCCATCATCACGATGACCATGCCGATGAAGAGCAGCGCGAACCAGCTGGTCCACGGTGCGCCGGGGGCGCGGAAGGCGGACTGGGGCAGCTCGCCGCGGTCGGCCTTGGCGCGGTAGCGGATCTGGCAGACCAGGATCATGATCCAGGCCCACATGCCGGAGATGGTGGCGAAGGAGACGACGTAGTCGAAGGCCTTGCCCGGGGCGACGTAGTTGATCCAGACGCCCACCAGCATCAGGCCGGCGGAGAAGGTGGTGCCGATGAGCGGGGTGCCGTTCTTGGTCAGCCGGGTGAAGAACTTCGGGCCCTGGCCGTTGAGCGCGAGGTCGCGCAGCATGCGGCCGGTGGAGTACATGCCCGAGTTGCAGGAGGAGAGCGCCGCGGTCAGCACCACGAAGTTGACGACGGCCGCGCCGACGCCGAGGCCCATCTTCTGGAAGGCTGCGACGAAGGGGCTGACGCCCGGCTGGAACTCGTGCCACGGGACGACCGACAGGATCATGATCAGCGCGCCGACGTAGAAGACGGCGATGCGCCACGGCACGGTGTTGATGGCCTTGGGCAGGGTCTTCTCGGGGTCCTTGGACTCGCCGGCGGTGACGCCGACCAGCTCGACCGCCAGGAAGGCGAACATCACGATCTGCAGGGTCATCAGCGTGCCGCCGATGCCCTTGGGGAAGAAGCCGCCGTCGTTCCACAGGTTCGTGACGGTCGCGGTGTCCGCGGCGTCGGAGAAGCCGATGGTCAGGATGCCGGCGCAGATCAGGATCATGCCGACGATGGCGGTGACCTTGACCATGGAGAACCAGAACTCCAGCTCACCGAAGAGCTTCACGGAGATCAGGTTGGCGCCGTAGAGGATGACGGTGAAGATCAGCGCGTACGCCCACTGCGGGAAGCTGTCGTGGGTCCAGTACGACATGTACTGCGCGGCGGCCGTCACCTCGGTGATGCCGGTGACCACCCAGAAGAGCCAGTACGTCCAGCCGGTCACGTACCCCCAGAAGGGGCCCAGGAACTCACGGGCGTAGTCCGAGAAGGACCCCGAGACGGGGCGGTACATGAGCAGCTCGCCCAGGGCCCGCATGATGAAGAAGATGACCAGACCGGCGATGGCGTAGGCCAGGATCAGACTCGGTCCGGCCTTCGAGATCGCCTTGCCGGCGCCCAGGAAGAGGCCGGTGCCGATGGCTCCGCCGATCGCGATCATCTGGATCTGGCGGGCGCCGAGTGCGCGGTGGTAACCCTCGCCGCCCTCGGCCCCGGTCGCCCGACCGCCCTCGCCGGGCGTCTTGTCGTGCTGCTCGACCTGCACAGAGGTCATGTTTTGGTGCGCCTTTCTCCACGCCGACCCGCGCCTTGACTGGCTGCGGATCGGGTCCTCGATCCCCCCGGATACGGATGGAGTTGCACGCCGGCGGTCAGCCGGTTCAAGCGGGCCGGGGGGCATGGGTGGCGCCCCGTCGGCGGTCGTGAAGATTTATCACGGCCTTATGGGTGGGCGAGGGGTCGAAATGTGGCACAAGGCACGGGAAATTCGGGGCATACACCCAGAAACGCATCAGATCACCGCATGACGGTGATCTGATCGTTATTTGGATTTGAGGGTCCGCTGAGCGAACACCGCCCGCCCTTGAGGATTCTCAGAGGGTCTCGATGAGGCTCTCCTGCAGGCCGCCGAGCCAGAGGTACGCCATCACCATCGGCTTGCGCGGATCGTCGTCCGGCAGCCGGAAGAGCAGCGCGCTCTCGTCGTCCTCCGTGATGTCGAGCCGCGCCGCGAGCGTGAGCCGCAGGTCGTTCAGCGCCCCGAGCCAGCGCAGCGGGAGCTCGCCGGTCAGCTCCAGCACGGCCGCCCCGTCGCCGGCCGGGGTGAGCTCGTTCAGGCTGTGCACGACGGCCAGCGCGTCCTCCCGCTTGCGGGTGCGCAGGTCGTTCTCGGTGAACCGGCGGAACTCCGCCGACCGGGCCTTCAGCTCCTGCGGGTCGTCCTTGGGCCCCGCACCGGGGCCGCCGTAGGCGTCGGGGAAGAGCCGGGCCAGCGCCGGGTCGGACGGGGGCTCGGTGGGCCCCTCGTTCCCCTCCGCGAACAGCACGGCGAGCGGGTCGGCGTCCTCCGCGGGCTCGGGCGCGCCGGGACCGATGAGCTCCAGCAGCTGTACGGCCAGGGAGCGCAGGATCGAGATCTCGATCTCGTCCAGCGCGACGGCGGCCCCGCCGCCCTTCAGCGTCTCGAACGTCCCCATGGAGCGGCCCATCAGTTCCGGTCCTGGGAGAGCGTCGCCCACAGGCCGTAGCCGTGCATGGCCTGCACGTCGCGCTCCATTTCCTCGCGGCTGCCGCTGGAGACGACCGCCCGCCCCTTGTGGTGGACGTCCATCATCAGTCTGGTGGCCTTGTCCTTGGTGTAGCCGAAGTACGCCTGGAACACGTACGTCACGTAGCTCATGAGGTTGACCGGGTCGTTGTGCACCAGGGTCACCCAGGGGACGTCGGGCTCGGGGACCGCGAAGGTCTCTTCGGCCGATTCGGTGCGTTCGATCTCAATGGGAGCAACACTCACTTGTCCCATGCTGCCACCGTGACGGGCCGGTCGCACAAACGGGCCCTACATCTCGTCACTTTGACGAGATGTGCGCTAGCATCCCTGACATGAACCCTGCGGACCTGGGCCTGCCGGTGGACGTGCCGTCGACAGCGCTCTTCACGGACCATTACGAGCTCACGATGCTGCAAGCCGCCCTGGCCAACGGCACCGCCGACCGCCGCTCGGTCTTCGAGGTGTTCACCCGGCGGCTGCCCGAGGGCCGGCGCTACGGGGTGGTGGCGGGCACCGGCCGCGTGCTGGACGCGGTGGAGAACTTCCGCTTCGACAGCGCCGTGCTGGAGTTCCTGCGCGAGCGGGCCGTCGTCGACATGCGCACGCTCGACTGGCTGGCCTCGTACCGCTTCTCGGGCGACATCTGGGGCTACCCGGAGGGCGAGGTGTACTTCCCCGGCTCGCCGATCCTGCGCGTCGAGGGCAGCTTCGCCGAGTGCGTGCTGCTGGAGACCGTGATCCTGTCGATCCTGAACCACGACTCGGCGATCGCCGCGGCCGCCTCCCGGATGGCCACGGCGGCGGGCGGCCGGCCGCTGGTCGAGATGGGCGCGCGGCGCACGCACGAGCTGGCGGCCGTGGCCTCGGCGCGGGCCGCGTACGTCGGCGGCTTCACCTCGACCTCCGATCTGGCGGCCGGGTTCCGGTACGGGATCCCCACGGTCGGCACCAGCGCCCACGCCTTCACCCTGGTCCACGACAGCGAGCGCGACGCCTTCACGGCGCAGGTGGCCTCGCTGGGCAGCGGGACGACCCTGCTGGTGGACACGTACGACGTGGCGGAGGCGGTCCGCACGGCCGTGGAGGTCGCCGGTACGGGGCTGGGCGCGGTCCGGATCGACTCCGGCGACCTGCTGCTGGTGGCGCACCGGGTGCGCCAGCAGCTGGACGAGCTGGGGGCGACGGGAACGAAGATCGTGGTCACCTCGGACCTGGACGAGTACGCCATCGCCTCGCTGGCGGCGGCGCCGGTGGACGCGTACGGGGTGGGCACGCAGCTGGTGACGGGCAGCGGGCACCCGACCTGCTCGATGGTCTACAAGCTGGTGGCGCGGGCGGTCTCGGCCGACCCCAAGGCCCCGCTGGCGCCGGTGGCGAAGAAGTCCTCGGGCGGCAAGACCTCGATCGGCGGCCGCAAGTGGGCCGCGCGGCGGCTGGACTCCGAGGGGGTGGCGGAGGCCGAGGTGATCGGCACGGGCCCGGTCCCGGCGGCCCTGGCCGGCTCGCAGCTGCTGGTCGAGCTGGTCAAGGCCGGCGAGGTGGTCGCCCGCGAGCCGCTGGAGGCGGCCCGCGACCGGCACGTCGCCGCCCGCGCGGGGCTCCCTCTGTCGGCGACCCAGCTCTCGCGCGGCGAGGCCGTCATCCCGACGGAGTACGCGTAGCACCGACAGCCTCGCCGGCGTTCGAGGCGCGGGGTGCGGGGCGGAGCCCCGCGAACGGGGGCTGGGGCTCCGCCCCAGTTTCGGGAAGGGGCGGGGCGGGGGAAGAGCCCCCGCAGGGTCCCCGTCGCACCACCACACCAAGCCGAAGGGCACCGGACATGCACCGCGCACTGATCGTCGTCGACGTACAGAACGACTTCTGCGAAGGCGGCAGCCTCGCGGTCGCGGGCGGGGCCGACGTCGCCGCCGCCATCACCGAGCTCATCGGGCAGGCCACCGCCGGGTACCGGCACGTCGTCGCCACCCGCGACCACCACGTCGACCCCGGGTCGCACTTCGCGCACCCGCCCGCGCAGCCGGACTACGAGACCTCCTGGCCGGTCCACTGCGTCGCCGGGACCGAGGGCGTCGGGTTCCATCCGAACTTCGCTCCGGCCGTGGCCTCGGGGGCGGTCGCCGCCGTCTTCGACAAGGGGGCGTACGAGGCCGCGTACAGCGGTTTCGAGGGGACGGACGAGAACGGGCACACCCTGGCCGACTGGCTGCGCGAGCGCCACGTCACCGAGGTCGACGTGGTCGGCATCGCCACCGACCACTGCGTGCGGGCCACGGCCCTGGACGCGGCCCGCGCCGGCTTCACCACCCGCGTGCTGCTGGACCTGACGGCCGCCGTGGCCCCGCACACCGCCGCGCGGGCCCTGGAGGAGCTCCGCGCGGCCGGAGTGGCCCTGTCCGGCGACCTGGGCCGCGGGGACCGGCCGGGGGCCTAGACACCGCCCAGCAGGGCCCGGATGGGGTGCCACAGCTCTTCCGCCCGGTCCGGGGCGCAGCGCCAGAGCAGGCCGTCCGGGTGGTGCAGGACGGCGGTGACCTCGTCCGGGGTCGGCGGCTGGGCATTGCCGCGCAGGTACACCGCCCGCATGCCGAGGTTCCGCAGCCTGGTCAGGGCGCGGGCCCGGTTCGCGGCGTGCACCAGCACCCGTACGTTTCCGCCCTCGCCGGACGGTCTGGGCAGCGTCAGTGCGACCACCACGCTGCCGCCTGGCAGTCTGACGAAACCTCCACCGGGCATGATCCTCAGCTCCCCCGTGTCTCCCCTGTCAATAAGAACTCGCACCACGCATCTAAACGCGATCGGCCGCCGCCCGCTAGAGGGCGACGGCCGATCATGCTTTGACCTGCGGTTTTACCGACTACTTCACAGAGGGGCCGACCTCGACCGTCATCTGGAGACCGTCGTACGGCTCCTTGACGATCTTGATCTTGGTGTTGGTGTCAGTGACCTTCACCGAACCGGTCGGGTTCTCGTCGTAGTAGTACTTGCCCTTGTGGTCGTCGAAGGCCAGGTTGGCGGCCTTCGGCTTCAGGAACAGGGACTCGCCGTTCTTGTGCAGCGTGAACGCGTCCGTCGAGTAGGCGCTGAAGGTCGCGTCGTACGGCTGGATCTTGTTCCGCAGCAGGGTGCCGTCCGACCACTTCATCGGCTTGGCGTTGGCGTCGATCGGAAGGATCAGACCGGCGCCCGGGTGCTGGCTGGTGTTGTTGTCCTTCTGGGACTTGTCCCAGAGCCAGATGAGCAGGCCGTCCTGGTACGGGTAGTGCTCGACCCAGCCCGGCTTGGTGTTGGCGAAGCCGAAGTTGTACGGGCCGACCTTGAGGGTCGAGTCGTACGAGACGTAGCGGCGGTTCTCGGCCAGGTAGTACTGGTCGTACTCCTTGGTGAAACCGGCGCCGATGCGCGAGAAGCCCTTGCCGGTCCAGCCGTTGTCGCCGTTCTCGGCGCCGTCGGCGAAGACCGTGGAGCCGTCCGCGGTGACGGTGACGGCGTCGGCCGCGAAGCCCTTGCCGCCCGCGCCGCCGTCCGTCTGGTAACGGAAGCGGACGTCGACCTTCTGGCCCGCGTAGGCGTCGAGCGGGAAGTTCAGCGACTGCCAGGCACCGGAGACACCGGTCAGCGACGGGCTGCCGGAGGCGTCGGCCGGGATGGCCGTGCCGTTGGCAGTGCCGGCGAGGGCGGTCCAGGTGGCGCCGCCGTCCGTGGACACCTCGGTGTAGAGGTAGTCGTAGTCCGCCTCGATGTCCCACCAGCCCTTGAGGGACAGGGCCGCGGAGGACTTGCCGGTGAGGTCGAGCGACCGGGTGAGGGTGTTCTTGAGGTCGTCACCCATGTTGCTCCACCACTGCGAGGAGCCCTCGGCGGGAGCGACGATGTCGGTCGTGACCTTCTTCTTCGGCAGCTCGACGACCAGCGCCTGCTTGTCCTTGGTGTTGAAGGCCGAGACGCCCAGCTTGTGGGTGGACTTCGTCGCGGCCTTGGCCGTGTCGTAGTTCAGCCAGCCCAGCTGGAGCTTGTCCCAGGCGGTCATGTCGCCCGGGAGGTCGCCTATGGAGTCCTCGCCCTTGCCGAGCCAGGAGCCCGCCGACATCAGGGACCAGAAGCCGACCGAGTTCTCGCCGCCACCGGAGGTGTCGTAGAGGTCCGGCAGGCCGAGGTCGTGGCCGTACTCGTGCGCGAAGACGCCGAGGCCGCCGTTCTCCGGCTGCATCGTGTAGTCGCCGACCCAGATGCCGGTGCTGCCGATCTGGGTGCCGCCGGCCTTGTTGTTCTCCGGGCCGGTCTTGCCCGCGTCGGTGCCGTAGGCGTACCAGCGGTGCGCCCACAGGGCGTTGGTGCCCTGCGCACCGCCGCCGGCCGACTCGTCCTCGCCCGCGTGGACGATCTGGAAGTGGTCGATGTAGCCGTCGGGCTCGTTGAAGTTGCCGTCGCCGTCGAAGTCGTTGCGGTCCCACTGGTCGTACTGGGCCAGCAGGGCCTTGATCTCGGCGTCGGTCTTGCCGGCCTTCTTCTGCGCCTCGGTCCACGCGGTGACGCCGTCCTTGACGGTGTCCCACACGTTGGAGCAGTTGCTCTGGAGGCAGTAGTTGGAGCCGTAACGGGCCTCGTTGTACGGAACCTTGACCCAGTCGGAGACCTGGCCGTCGACCGAGTAGCGGCCCGAGGAGGTCTTCTCGTAGTAGGTCTTCAGGGAGTCCTTGCCCTGGCCGGTACCGAAGTACAGGTCCTGGAAGTACTCGCGGCTGAAGTCCTTGCGCCACGCGGTGCTGTTGTTCGTGGCGCGGTCCGGCTGCGCGATGGTGTTGTGCATCGGGCCGGGGGTGCCGCCGTACTTCGGAACGGCCGGCTTGGGGCCGGGGCCGTCCGGGTCGAACATGGTCGTGTTGTCGACCTGGTCGCCGAACTCGACGAGGATCGTGAAGATCTTGTCGGTCTTCTCACGGCCCAGCTCGACGTACTTCTTGTCGTCGAGCTTGACGACCTTCGAGGCGCCGCGCTGCTCGACGTCCTTCTTGCCGGCCAGCACCTGCTCCAGCGCGGCCTCGCGCTGCTGCGCCTGCTGCTTGCTGAACGGGCCCTCGAGGTTGTGCTTGACCTGCTCCTTGGCGGGAGCGGTCGGGTCCTGGCGGTCTGCGGCGGGGGCACCCCACCGCTCGTCGGCCTGGGCGACGGTGAAGAAGACCCCGGACGCCGCGGTGGCGGCCAGAGTGACTCCGATGGCCGCGGCGCGCAGGGTGCGCCTTCTGGCGGAATTGCTGGTCACTTGATGTCGTTCCCCTCCCGCGGCCGCGACATAGGTCGGAACGTCTCCATAGGAGCGGGGGGTTCCGCGCGGCGCGCGTCTCAAGTGACGACATTTGACCGGAGAGTCGCAAGAAAAGACAGACCTTGACTTGCTCCTTACAACTGCACTATGCGGGCAAGGAGTTCCGCTATTCGGACGTTCCACGGCCATATGGGGCGAACGCCGCTTCCCGCCCTTGAGGATCACCGGAGAATGACCCGCGTGCGCCCCCCGTGCTCCGGCACCGTGGGTTAGGTCGTGCTTACCGGTAGTTCCGCTCGGGCATCCACCGTCTTAGAGTCACTTGACGCGCGACCTGGTTGAGCCGACTCCCCCTCCCGCCTTGAGGACGGATATCGCCATGCCGCGTCCGACTGCCGCACAGCTCGCCTACGGGTCCGCCACCGTCATCGTGTCGACGATCGCCATGCTGCTGCTCTCGCAGACGAGCACCGGGCTCGGGGTCGCGGTCATCTCCGCCGCCGCGCTCACGCTCGGGCTCCTCGTCGCGCTCACCGTGCCCCTCCCGCGCCGGCGCGGCCGGCACGCGGCGGGGCGTACGGGCCGGGCCGGCGCCCCCGTCGCCCTGGACGTGAACACGGCGGCCGCCGCCCGGGTGCCCGATCCCCGGACCGCGACCGCCGAACATCCCGTCCACCACTGACCGGCCCCCGCGGGCGGACGAAGCGGCGCGGGCGGCCTCCCGGATGGGAGACCGCCCGCGGCGCTCACAGTGCTGCGTGGATGGTGACGCAGGTCCTATGTGACGCGTACCACCACGGTCTTGGCGACCTTGTCGTGCAGGCCCTGCTTGTACGGCTTGTCGACGAGCATCGAGATGGCGAGCGCGATCGGCCAGAGGCAGAAGCAGCAGATCAGGGTCGGCAGCCAGAGCATGGCGGCGCGGGAGAGCGCGGCGTTGGACTGCGGGACGCTGCCGTCGTTGAGCATCGCGACGCGCAGGCCCAGCCACTTCTTGCCGAAGGTCTGGCCGTTCTTCTTCGTGAACCACCAGTCGTAGCCGACGTACGCGGCGATCGAGATCAGCGTCATGACCAGGCCGCTGCCGCTGTAGGACTTGGTGATGACCTCGCTGACGTCCTCGCCCTTGTCCGTCTCGACCGTGTAGCGGTTCGTGCCGAAGGCCAGCTGGATCAGGAACAGCGGGACGGCGACGATCACCACGTCGACGATGCGGGCGACGAGCCGCTTGCCGAAGTCGGCGAGCGGCGGCATCCCGGCGAGCGGATCGGGCATGCCGTAGCCGCCGCCACCGCCGTACGGGTCACCGCCGCCGCCGTACGGGGGCGGCGGGGGCGGATAGCCGCCGCCCCCGGGCGGGGGCGGCGGGAACCCTCCCGCGCCGGGGGGCGGCGAGCCGTACGGCGAGCCGCCCGACGGGGGCGTCGGTTCCTGTGGCTTCTTGAGGAACGGGTCGTCCTCGGGCGGCTGGCCCGGCGGCGGCTGGTCGGTGCTCATGGCCCGAGTCGAACCCGGCCCCGGGACCCCCGCAACGGGACCGCGTCCGTTCGGGGGACGGGTACCCCTGCACGGCCGTACGCCGGCCGCGGGCGCAGCCCTAGCGGGATACGTAGGTCCGGGCGGCCTTGTCGTGCCAGGCCTGGCGGCGGGGGCGGTCCAGCAGGCACCACAGGCTGCCCGGTAGCCCGAGGAGGGCGTACACGAGCCAGCGCCGCAGGGCCGCGCCGAAGCCGGGCGGGCGCAGCGTGGCGGTGGCCAGGACCCGTACGCCGAGCAGCTTCTTGCCCGGGGTGCGGCCCCAACGGGCGGTGGGCAGGGCCTCGTACAGGACCCCGAAGAGCAGTACGGCGCCGAGCACCAGGGCGAGGTGGCCGGCGATGGTGGCGTCGAACAGCCAGACCGTGGTGATCCGCCCGCTGAGCCGGGCGGCGTCCACCTTGGCCTCGATGTGTGCGGTCGCCTCGGGTACGAGGGGCCGCGCGACCGCCGCCGCGACGGCGCCGAGCACGAGGGAGTCCAGGAGGCGGGCCACCGCGCGGCGCGCCAGCCCGGCGGGGCGTACGGCGCGCTCCGCCATGCGTTCGAACACGGCCCGTTCGGTACGGCGGGGGGCGGCGGGGGCCGCGGCTTCCGCCGGGGCGGCGGGGGCGGCCGGGGCAGCGGGCTCGGGGACCGCTGCCGCGGCGGGCCGCGCGGGAACCGCGGACCGGGGGGCGGGAGCCGGTACCGGGGCGGGGGCCGGCGTCGGAGCGGGGGCCGAGGCAGGGGCGGGAGCCGACGCCGGCGTCGGGAGGGGCACCGGGAGGGGCTGCGCCGGGGCCGGGGCGGCCGGCTGGGGCCAGGAGGTGGTGAGGCCGGACCCAGCCCCGGAGACTCCCGGGGCGGCGGGCCACGCCGTCGCCGGAGGCGCGGCGGACACGGCCGCGGCGGCCGGGGAGCGGGCCGAGAGGATGCCGACGCCCTGCTGCGCGGGGACCGGCGTACGGGCCAGCGAGATCCCCGCCGCGCGGGCCGGGGGTTCGCTGCCCCAGGACACCCGGTGGTCGCGGGGCCCGCCGAAGCCGGACTGCTGGGCGGGGTCGGCCTGCCAGGCGGCCACCGGTCCGGGACCGGGACCGGAGCCGTGCCCGTGCCCGTGCCCGTGCCCGTGTCCGGGTTCGGGCTCCGGCCCGGGCAGCGCCCCGGTCGCCGAGGTCTCGTCCAGGAACACCGGCCCCGTCCCGTCGGCCGCGACGGCGGGGGCGGGCGCGACGGGAGCGGGCGCGGGAGCGGGGGCAACAGGGGCGGGCGCAACGGGGGCAGGGGCAGGGGCGGGGGCAACGGCGGCGACCGGCCCGGGCACGGCGGCCGCGGGGCGGCTCGTACCCGGCACCCAGGACGCTCCGTTCCAGTACCGGACGAACCCGGGGATGGACGGATCGGGGTAGTAGCCCTCGCGGGCAGCGTGCTCGCCGTCACCAGGGGAGGCCGTCAATGTCCCCAACTCCGATCGTGGCTTGAGGCTTGTGCAGGGGAGGACCATAGCCAAGAACCTCCCCCCGACAGGTCCGGTAACGGGAGAATCCAAGCGTTCGGGCGAACGCAGTGACGTACGGCCGTTTTCGGTCAGCCGACAGATTTCGGCCAATCTCCCGTTTGCTGCCCGAAGTCGCGTCATACCCGGGCGGTTCGGCGCTCTCTCCGGGCGTGGGGCGCGTTCCCGGCCCCGCACCCGTAGCGCACCGAACCGCACCGCAGCGAAGTGAGGCCGTCATGCACCACCCCGTCATCGAACGCGAGCTGGAACTGAAGCTGGTCCTGTCCCCCGAGCGCAGCATCGCCGTCCCCGCCAGGCTCCTCTACTTCACGGACGACCCGTACGCCGTCCACATCACCTTCCACACCGGCTCCAGCACCCCGGTCAACTGGACCTTCGCCCGCGAGCTGCTGGTCGAGGGGGTGTTCAGGCCGTGCGGCCACGGAGACGTCCGGGTCTGGCCCACGAAGATCGACAACAAGGCCGTCCTCTGCATGGCGCTCAGCTCCCCCGACGGCGACGCCCTGCTGGAGGCGCCCGCCGCGTCCGTGTCCGCGTGGCTGGAGCGCACCCTGCGGGTGGTGCCTCCGGGCACCGAGGCCGAGCGGCTCGGCCTCGACGACGCGCTGGCCGAGCTGCTCGCCCCGACGCCGGCCGACGACCTGTGGATGCGCGATCCGTGGCCGTCGGACGAGTCGGCGGACGGGGAGCAGTGAGGGCCCCCGGCCCGTACGGTCAGAAGAGCTTGCCCGGGTTGAGCAGCCCCTCCGGATCGAAGGCCTGCTTGACGGCGCGCTGGATCTCCAGCCCCACCGGGCCCAGTTCGCGTGCCAGCCACTCCTTCTTCAGTACTCCGACGCCGTGTTCGCCCGTGATGGTGCCGCCCAGGGCCAGCCCGAGCGCCATGATCTCGTCGAAGGACTCGCGGGCCCGGCGGGTCTCGTCCTCGTCGGACGGGTCGAAGCAGACCACGGGGTGCGTGTTGCCGTCGCCCGCGTGCGCGCAGACCCCGATGAGCAGGTCGTGCGTACGGGCGATGGCGGCGGTCCCGTCCAGCATCTCGGCGAGCCGTGAGCGCGGTACGCACACGTCGTCGATCATCGTCGCGGGTCGCAGGGTCTCCAGTGCGGTCAGGGACATCCGGCGTGCCTGGAGCAGCAGTTCGGACTCCGCCCCGTCCTCGGCGGGCACCACCGCGGTGGCCCCGGCGGCGGTGCACAGCTCCCCCACGGCGGCCAGGTCCGCGGGGGCCTGCGGGGTGTCGAAGGCGGCGAGCAGCAGCGCCTCGGTGGTCTCGGGCAGGCCCATCTTCCCGAGCGCGTTGACGGCCCGGACGGTCGTACGGTCCATCAGTTCCAGCAGCGAGGGCGTCAGACCGGCCTCCATGACGGCGCACACGGCGGCGCAGGCGGCCGCGGCCGAGGGGAACTCGGCGGCCAGCGCGAGCCGGCGGGGCGGCGCGGGCCGCAGCGCGAGGACGGCCCGGACGACGACGCCGAGGCTGCCCTCGGAGCCGACGAAGAGCCGGGTGAGGTCGTACCCGGCGACGCCCTTGGCGGTGCGCCGGCCGGTGCGCAGCAGCCGCCCGTCGGCGAGGACCACGTCGAGGCCGATCACGTACTCGGCGGTGACCCCGTACTTGACGCAGCACAGACCGCCCGACGCGGTGCCGATGTTGCCGCCGATCGTGCACTGTTCCCAGCTGGACGGGTCGGGCGGGTAGTACAGGCCCTGCTCGGCGACCGCCCGCGAGAGGACGGCGTTGACGACGCCCGGTTCGACGACGGCGATCCGGTCGACGGTGTCGATCTCCAGGATCCGGTCCATCTTGACCAGGGACAGCACGATGCAGCCGTCGGAGGCGTTGGCGGCGCCCGACAGGCCGGTACGGGCGCCCTGGGGGACGACGGGGACCCGTAGGGCGTGGGCGGTGCGCAGGACGTGCTGGACCTGTTCCACCGTGCGGGGCAGGACCACGACGGCCGGGGTGCCGGAGGCGCAGAAGCTGGCCATGTCGGTGGCGTACGAGGCGGTCACCTGGGGGTCGGTGAGGAGGGCCTCGGGCGGAAGTCCTTCGCGGAGCCGCGCCGTGAGCCGTGCGATGAGCTGTGCGGAGAGATCATCATCCATGGGGTCAGCGTGGCAGCCGGGGCCATCGGTGTGAACACGGCCGCAACGCTCTTCGGACACCTCGGCGAGCTCTTCATATTGACGCACAGTGACCCCATGGACGAGGAATCGCAGCAGTCGGCCCCGCCCGTGACCTTCACCGGCCGCAAGACGCTCGTGGCGGCCGCGGTCGCGGTGACCCTGATCGCCGGCGCCCTGCTGATCCGGCCGGCCCGGACGAACGACGACGCGCGCCCGCCCGGACCCAGCGAACGCGCCGCGGCGGCGGTCGGAATGGGTGCGCCCGCCGCGGCGGTGGACCTGACGGCCCTGGTCGCGGACCGGGAGAAGTGGGTCGCGGGGCACGCGCAGGACGACGCGTCGTGGGCGGTGCTCGGGTCCGCGTACCTGGAGCAGGCGCGGCGGACGGCGGACCCGGGCTGGTACCCGAAGGCGGAGAAGGCGCTGAAGCGCTCGCTGGAGCTGCGCCCCGCGGAGAAGGGCAACTTCGACGCGATGACGGGCATGGGCGCGCTGGCCAACGCCCGGCGGGACTACGGGACCGGGCGCAAGTGGGGCGAGCTCGTACGGGCCCAGGCGCCGCGGCGGTGGACGGCGTACCCGGTGCTCGTGGACGCGTACACCGGGCTCGGGGACTACAAGGCGGCCGAGAAGGCGATGGAACGGGTGGTGGACCTGCGGCCGGGGCTGGCGGCGTTCATCAGGGCCTCGCAGGTCTACCGGGACCGCGGCTGGCGCGAGGACGCGACGATGGCCATGGAGCACGCGGCGGGCGCCGCGAAGGCTCCGGCGGAGAAGGCGTACGTGCTGTTCCGCCTCGGCGAGCTGGCCTGGGAGCGCGGCGAGGCCGCGGAGGCGCTGCGGCAGTACGAGGGCGCGCTGCGCACCGATCCGGCGCAGGCGGAGGCCCTGGGCGGCCGGGCGCGCGCGCTGGCGGCGCTGGGGCGGGGCGGGGAGGCGGTACGGGACTACCGGATGGCGCTGGGGCGCACACCGGTGCCGCAGCTGGCGCTGGAGCTGGGCGAGCTGCTGGAGTCGCTGGGCCGGGCGGACGAGGCGAAGGTCCCGTACGACGCGCTGAGCGTGCTGGCCGCGCGGGGCAGCACGAACGGGGTGAACGAGGAGGTGGTCCTCGGCCTGTACGAGGCGGACCACAAGGACCCGGCGGCGGCCGTGCGGCGCCTGTCGGCGGAGTGGTCGCGGCACAAGAGCGCGCAGGTGGCGGACGCGCTGGGCTGGGCGCTGCACAAGTCGGGGAACGACGCGGCCGCGCTGGAGTACGCGAAGAAGGCGACCGAACTCGGGCTGCGGCTGGCCGACTTCTCCTACCACCGGGCCATGATCGAGCGCGGGCTGGGCGACGAGGCGGCGGCGCGGCGGCACTTGCAGGAGACGATGCGGACGAACCCGGGCTTCTCGCCGGTGCGGTCGCGGTCGGCGAAGGAGGCCCTCGCCTCGATCGGCCAGCCGCCGCCGGGGGGCCCGGAGAACATGCAGCCGACCACTCCGTGGGTGGCGCCGGACCTCCCGATGGCCCGCCCGAAGCCCAAGCCGAAGCCCGCGGCGGCCCCGAAGCCGAAGCCGACGGGCCGCTAGCGCCGAGAACGCCGGCGGGGCCGGAACGGCGCTGTGCGCCCTTCCGGCCCCGCGGACCCGCAGCCCGCAGCCCGCAGCCCGCAGCCCGCAGCCTCAGAGGTTGCCGCGCTTCTCCTGCTCGCGCTCGATCGCCTCGAACAGGGCCTTGAAGTTGCCCTTGCCGAAGCCCATGGAGCCGTGGCGCTCGATCATCTCGAAGAAGACCGTCGGCCGGTCCTGGACCGGCTTCGTGAAGATCTGCAGCAGGTAGCCGTCCTCGTCGCGGTCGACGAGGATCTTCAGCTCGCGCAGGGTCTCGACCGGCACCCGGGTCTCGCCGGCCCACTCGCCGAGGGTGTCGTAGTAGGAGTCCGGGGTGTCCAGGAACGTCACGCCCGCGGCGCGCATGGCGCGCACCGTGGCGACGATGTCGTTCGTGGCCAGCGCGATGTGCTGGACGCCCGCGCCGCCGTAGAACTCCAGGTACTCGTCGATCTGCGACTTCTTCTTCGCGATCGCCGGCTCGTTGATCGGGAACTTCACTTTGAGGGTGCCGTCCGCGACGACCTTGGACATCAGGGCCGAGTACTCGGTCGCGATGTCGTCGCCCACGAACTCCTTCATGTTCGTGAAGCCCATGACCTTGTTGTAGAACGCGACCCACTCGTTCATCCGGCCGAGCTCGACGTTGCCCACGCAGTGGTCGATGGCCTGGAAGGTGCGCTTGGCCGGGGGCTCGACCATCGGGTCGACGGCGACGAAGCCGGGCAGGTACGGGCCGGTGTAGTCGCGGCGCTCGACCAGCGTGTGGCGGGTCTGGCCGTAGGTGGCGATGGCGGCCAGTACGACCGTGCCGTGCTCGTCCTTGACCTCGTACGGCTCGTCCAGGCCGCGGGCGCCGTGCTCCACGGCGTACGCGTACGCCGCCCGCGCGTCCGGGACCTCGATCGCGAGGTCGATGACGCCGTCGCCGTGGTCCGCGACGTGCTCGGCGAGGAAGCGGCCGTGGTCGGTCGCCACCTTGATGACCGAGGTCAGCACGAAGCGCGCGGAGCCGTTGGTCAGGACGTAGCTCGCCGTCTCGCGGACGCCGTTCTCCGGTCCGGAGTACGCCACGAGCTTCATGCCGAAGGCGGTGGAGTAGAAGTGCGCGGCCTGCTTGGCATTGCCCACGGCGAAGACGACGGCGTCCATGCCCTTCACCGGGAAGGGGTCAGCCTCACGCGCGGTGTGCGGAGTGGTTTCGAGGTTCGCCAGAGACTCAGTCATGAGCGCAGAGTCCCGCCGATCCACAAGCTGCGCAATAGTTTCCATTTCTCCTGTACAGGATGCCCAGTGTTACCGGAGGATTGCTGAAACATCTGTGCACTATGACCACCCCCGAGGCCGGGAGACACCCATGGGCATCGACGATCTCGACGGCCGGCTCATCGTCCTGCTCGCGCGCGAACCCCGGATCGGCGTCCTGGAGGCCTCGCGCCGGCTGGGGGTGGCCCGCGGCACCGTGCAGGCCCGCCTGGACCGGCTTCAGTCGAATGGAGTCATCCGGGGTTTCGGCCCGCAGGTCGACCCGGCCGCCCTCGGGTATCCGGTGACCGCCTTCGCCACGCTGGAGATCAAACAGGGGCAAGGGGCGGACGTACGGGCGCACTTGGACGGGGTGCCGGAGGTGCTGGAGCTGCACACCACCACCGGGCACGGGGACATGCTGTGCCGGCTCGTGGCGCGGTCCAACGCCGACCTCCAGCGGGTGATCGACCGCGTTGTCGCATTTGATGGGATTGTTCGGGCTTCGACAGCGATTGTCATGGAGAATCCCGTACCCTTGCGGATCATCCCACTGGTCGAACAGGCGGCCGAGGACGACAGCCGCTGATCCGAGGCGGCCCGGCACAGGACGAGGTGACCAGACGTGAGTTTCTGGACGTACCTGTCCAACCGCCACCAGCAGCTCCTGACCGACGCCTTCCAGCACGCCAGCGCCGTCTTCCAGTGCATGGTGATCGCGACCGTGCTCGGCATCGCCATCGGCGTCCTCACCTACCGCAGCGGCTGGGCCGGGAACCTCGCCGTCACCGCCACCTCCACGGTGCTGACCGTCCCCTCCCTCGCCCTGATCGGCCTGCTGATCCCGCTGGTCGGGCTCGGCGTCGCACCCACCGTGATCGCCCTGACGCTGTACGGGCTGCTGCCGGTGGTCCGCAACTCCATCGTGGGCCTGCGCGGGGTGGACCCGGCCCTGGTCGACGCGGCCAAGGGCATCGGGATGTCCCGCACCGCCCGGCTGCTCAGGGTGGAGCTGCCGCTCGCCTGGCCGCCGATCCTGACCGGCATCCGGGTCTCCACCCAGATGCTGATGGGCATCGCCGCCATCGCCGCGTACGCCTCCGGGCCCGGCCTCGGCAACGAGATCTTCCGCGGGATCGCCTCGCTCGGCAGCGCCAACGCCATCAACCAGGTCCTGGCGGGCACGCTCGGCATCGTCGTCCTCGCCCTGCTCTTCGACGCCGCGTACGTCCTGCTCGGCCGTCTCACCATCCCGAGGGGGATCCGTGCCTGAGCCCGCCGACACCGGCAGTCCGGGGAGCGCCTCCGGCGCGACCATCCAGCTGGAGAACCTCACCAAGCGCTACCCGGGCAACCCCAACCCCTCCGTCGACGACGTCTCGATGGAGATCAAGGCGGGCGAGACGGTCGTCTTCGTCGGCCCCTCCGGATGCGGGAAGTCCACCACCCTGAAGATGATCAACCGGCTGATCGAGCCCACCTCCGGCCGGATCCGCATCGGCGACGAGGACGTCACCGACATGGACCCTGTCAAGCTGCGCCGCAAGATCGGGTACGCGATCCAGTCCTCCGGGCTCTTCCCGCACATGACGGTCGCCGAGAACATCGCCCTCGTCCCGAAGATGACCGGCTGGTCGAAGTCGCGGGTGAAGGACCGGGTGGAGGAGATGCTCGACCTGGTCGGACTGGACCCGCGCGAGTTCCACGGCCGCTACCCGCGCCAGCTCTCCGGCGGCCAGCAGCAGCGTGTGGGCGTGGCCCGGGCGCTGGCCGCCGACCCGCCCGTCCTGCTGATGGACGAGCCGTTCGGCGCCGTGGACCCGATCACCCGGGACCACCTCCAGGACGAGCTGATCCGGCTCCAGCACGAGCTGCACAAGACGATCGTCTTCGTCACCCACGACTTCGACGAGGCCATCAAGCTCGGCGACCGCATCGCGGTGCTGCGCGAGCGCTCGCACATCGCGCAGTTCGACACCCCCGAGGCGATCCTCACCAACCCCACCGACGACTTCGTCTCCGGCTTCGTCGGCGCCGGCGCGGCCCTCAAGCGGCTCAACCTCACCCGCGTACGGGACGTGGAGATCGCCGAGTTCCCGACCGTGTCGGTGGACGACCCGCTCCAGCAGATCTTCAACACCCTGCGCGACGGCGCCACCAACGAGCTGCTGATGCTGGACCGGCGGGGCCGCCCGTACAAGTGGCTGCGCCGCGGCGACCTGATGCGCGCCAAGGGCTCGCTCGCCCGCGCCGGACAGCTCGTACACGACACGGTGACCCGGGACGCGACCCTGCACGACGCCCTGGAGGCCGTCCTCACCGACAGCGGCGGCCGGGTCGCCGTCACCGGCCGGCGCGGCGAGTACATCGGCGTCGTGGACATGGAGACCCTCATGAACTCGGTGCACGAGATGCTGGAGGCGGACCGGCTGACGGCCGCCGAGCACCAGCACGACCTGGAGGAACTGCGCCACCACCGCACCGAACAGGAGCTGGAGGGCGGTGCGGGAACCCCGTGAGCACCGACAGGCCCGCCACCCCCGGGCGCCCGCCCGGCGAGCACGAGGTCAAGGGCCGCGCCTTCCGGGACCTCGCCTTCCGCGACGACGAACTGGTCGAGGCCGGGGAGGCACCGGCCCCTCCCCCGCCGCCGCGCCGGATCACCTGGCGCAAGCTGGCCGTACTGCCCTGCGTACTGGCGCTGGTGCTGCTGGCCACGTACCTCTGGATCGAGAACACCACCCTCGACACGATCGCCGAGAACTCCCTCGCCGACGGCAACGTGCAGCTGCGGCTGTGGCAGCACGTCCGGCTCACCGCCATCTCCACCTTCTGGGTGCTGGTCATCGCGATCCCGCTGGGCATCGCCCTCACCCGCGGGGCGCTGCGCAGGGCCGCCCCGCTGGTCACGGCGGTCGCCAACATCGGCCAGGCCACGCCCGCCATCGGGCTGCTGGCCCTGCTCGTCATCTGGCTCGGCATCGGCCCCTCGACCGCGATCATCGGCATGGTCGCGTACGCCGTGCTGCCCGTGCTGTCCAACACGGTCGCGGGGCTGCGGGCCATCGACCCCCAGCTGGTGGAGGCGGCGCGCGGGATCGGCATGTCGTCCCCGGGGACGCTGCTCAAGGTGGAACTGCCGCTGGCCGTCCCGCTGATCCTGGCGGGCGTACGGACGGCCCTGGTGCTCAACGTCGGCACCGCGGCCCTGGCCACCTTCGGCGGCGGCGGGGGCCTGGGCGACCTGATCACCTCCGGGATCCAGACGCAGCGGATGCCGGTGCTGGTGCTGGGCTCGGTGCTGACGGTGGCGCTCGCCCTGTTCGTGGACTGGCTGGCCTCACTGGCCGAGACGGTCCTGACCCCGCGCGGGCTGGAGGCGTAGATGCGCACCCTCCCGCTGCGGGCGGCCCTGGGGGGCGCGGTGGCACTGCTGACGCTCGCGGGCTGCGGGCTCAAGAGCGGGTCCCCGCTGGTGGACGACGTCGCGCCGGGCTCCGTCGGCCAGGGGCGGCCGCTCAAGGGCGCATCCCTCACGGTCACCTCGAAGAACTTCAGCGAGAACATCGTGCTGGGCCAGATGATCGGCCTGATCTTCAAGGCCGCCGGCGCGGAGGTCCTCGACCGCACCAACCTGCCCGGCTCGATCAGTGCGCGCGAGGCGATCGTCCAGGGCGACGCGGACGCCATGTACGAGTACACCGGAACGGCCTGGATCACCTACCAGGGCAACGCGGAGCCGGTCGACGACCCGGTGGCGCAGTGGAAGGCGGTGCGCGAGGGGGACGTGCGGAACGGGGTCGCCTGGCTGCCGCAGTCCGCGCTCAACAACACCTACACCCTCGCCATCAGCAAGAAGAACAACGCGAAGTACGGCCTGAAGACCATGTCGGACGTGGCGAAGCTGGCGCGGGAGGACCCGGGGGCGGTGACGGTCTGCGTGGAGAACGAGTTCGCCTCGCGCGAGGACGGGCTGCCGGGCATGGAGAAGGCGTACGGGATGAAGATCCCGCCGGGCAACGTCAGGAAGATGGACGCCGGGATCATCTACACGCAGGTGTCCAAGTCCGATTCCTGCCTGCTGGGCGAGGCCTTCACCACCGACGGCCGGATCAAGGCCATGGATCTGGACACGCTCACCGACGACCTGCACTTCTTCCCCAACTACAACGCGGCGCCCGAGATCAACGCGAAGACGCTGGCGAAGTACCCGGTGATCGCCGAGCTGTTGGCCCCGCTGACCGAGCGGCTCACGACCGAGGTGGCGCAGCAGCTCAACGCGGAGGTGGACGTGGAGGGGCACGATCCGCACGAGGTGGCGAAGGAGTGGCTGGTCGAGGAGGGCCTCATCAAGGCGGGCTGACAGACCCCGGCCAGAGTTCCAAAGAAGACGTTGCAAAGAAACCCTTGCAGAGAAGTCTTTGCAACTCTACTGTTGAGGCATGCCCGAGAAGAACGCCGAAAACCCGAGCCCCGAGGTCCGGACGCTGGACGCGCGCTCCCTGCGCGGCCTCGCCCACCCCCTGCGCATCCGGCTCCTCGCCGCCCTGCGCCGCGACGGCCCGGCCACCGCCTCGCAGCTCGGGGAGCGGTTCGGCGAGTCCAGCGGGTCCACCAGCTACCACCTGCGCCAGCTCGCCGCCCACGGGTTCGTCGAGGACGCGCCCGAGCACGGCAAGGGCCGCGAGCGGTGGTGGAAGGCCATCCACGACGGCACGCGGTTCGACGAGTCGCTGATGTACGACGAGAACCCCGAGACGCGCGGGGCCGCCGACGTCCTCCTCCAGGAGATCGCGACGATCCACGCACAGGAGACGAACGCCTGGCTCGGCGACGCCGTCAACTGGCCCAAGGAGTGGCGGCGTTCCACCGACATGAGCGACTACACGCTGCGCCTGTCGGCCGAGCAGAGCTTTGAACTGATCCACAGGATGCACGAGTTGATCAACAGCTACCGCGACCTGCCGCCCGCCGAGGGTGCGGAGACGGTACGCGTCCACACGCACGCCTTCCCCCGCCGCAACGGCGAATAGCCCTCACCCTTTCCCAGAAGGAGTCCTGCCGTGCACGCCTTCACCCACATCCGCATACACGCCGCCCGCACCGCGGAACTCGCCGCCGAGGCCGCCGAGTGGCACCTCGCGCACAAGAGCGCCCCCACCGCCCCCACCGCCCCCGCCCTGCGCGACCGGCTCGGCGAAGTCCTGGTCGCCGCCGGGATCCGCCTGATGCAGCCGGCCCACGTCCACGCCCGGATCCACCAGCGCACGACATGAGCAGGCGCCCCTTCACCGCGGTCCTGGCCGCCAACACCATCTCCACAGCCGGTAGTTCGCTCACCCTCATCGGCGTTCCGTGGTTCGTGCTCCAGACCACGGGCAGCGCCGGACGGGCCGGGATCGTCGCCTTCTGCGCCACCCTGCCCGTCATCGTGGCCGCGCTCGTCGGCGGGCCGGTCATCGACCGGATCGGCCGCCGCCGGGTCTCGGCGGCCTCCGACCTGATCTGCGGCCTGGCGGTCGCCGTGATCCCCCTGCTGCACTACGCGGGCCTGCTGGAGTTCTGGATGCTGTGCGCCCTGATGGCCGCCGGCGGCCTCGTGCACACCCCCGGCCTGACCGCCCGCTACGTCCTGCTGCCCGACCTCGCCGAGCACGCCGGCACCACCGTCGCCCGCGCCGCCAGCCTGTACGACTCCGTCTCGCGCGGGGCCCGCATGCTCGGGGCCGCGCTGGCCGGCGTACTGATCGCGGCGTTCGGTTCCGAGGTGGTGCTGCTGCTCGACGCGGCCACCTTCGGCGTCTCGGCCCTGCTGGTCGCCGCATTCCTGCGCGGGGTGCCCGCCGCCGAGCCCCAACGGGCCGCGGAGAAAGCGTCGTTCGCGGGCTACCGGGCGGAACTGGCTGAGGGCTGGGCCTTCCTGACCCGTCAGCGCCTGCTCCTGGGCATCACCCTGATGGTGATGGTGACCAACGGCCTGGACCAGGGCTGGTCCTCGGTGCTGCTGCCCGTCCACGGCCGGGAGGCCCTCGGGGGTCCGGCGGCCCTCGGGCTGATGATCTCGCTGTTCGGCGGCTTCGCCCTGCTGGGGGCCCTGCTCTACGGAGCGTGGGGCGAGCGGTTCCCCCGTAGGACGGTCTTCGCGGCGGCCTTCCTGGTGTGCGGGGCCCCGCGGTTCGCCGTGGCCGCCTTCACCGACACCCCGCTGCCGCTGGCCGTCACCATGGCGCTATCCGGGCTCGGCGCGGGCGTGCTCAACCCGATCCTGACCACCGTGATCTACGAGCGGGTGCCGGACTCCCTGCGCAGCCGCGTCTCCGGCGTGAGCACCGCGGGCTGCGAGCTGACCATGCCGCTGGGCGGGCTCGCGGCGGGCCTGCTGGTCGACGGGTACGGGGCCGGGCCGGCGCTGCTGCTCTTCGGCGGCGCGTACCTGCTGGCCACGCTCACACCGCTGGGGTTCCCGGCCTGGCGCTCGATGGAGGCCCCGCCCGGGCCGCCGGCGGGCGCCGTGCCCGTCAGCAGGACGGAGCCGGCTCGCCCTTCTGCAGCGCCCGAAGAGCGTTCACCGCACCCGACAGCGTCGTGACGGGGATCAGCCGCAGGCCCTCGGGGAGTTCGGACTGCGCGTCCGAACACTCCGCCTCCGGTACGAGGAACACGCTCGCCCCGTCGCGCTGCGCGGCCTGAGTCTTCAGGGCCACGCCGCCGACCGCGCCGACCTTGCCGTCCGCGGTGATGGTGCCCGTACCGGCGATGCTGCGGCCGCCGGTGAGGTCGCCGCCGCTGCCGTTGCCGTCGAGCTTGTCGACGATGCCGAGGGAGAAGAGGAGCCCGGCACTGGGGCCTCCGACGTCGGCGAGGTTGAGCTCGACCTTGACGTCCTTCGGGTCCTTGTGGAGGTATCCGAGCGCGGCCGCGGCGGCCGTCGACTGGGACTTGGTCATCTCCTCCAGGTTGTGCTTCTCGATCTCCTCGTCGCTTCCGCCCGAGGGGTACACGGCCTCCCGGGGCATGACGGCCCGGGTCGTGTCGAACCACTTGCCGACGAGTTCGCCCAGGCGGACCGAGGTGGAGGGGCCCGTGGCCTGGATCGTGGTCATCCGGAGCTGGCCGGTGGTCGGCCGGGTGGGCGCGCCGCTGACGACGATGACCTCCTTGCCGTCACGGGAACCCAGTACGTCGGCCGTGAGGCCCGGCTGGGCGATCACGAAGGGCAGCGGCGCGAACGCGGCGGCGGCGAACAGCCCGGCCACGGGAACGGCGCAGACGGCCAGGGCGGCGGGACGCGGCAGACGTGTGAGGCGAGTGAGCACCCGGCCAATCTATCGGGCCGCCTCGCTGCCGCGTCGGCACCCACGGCCCGAACTCGGCCGCGCATGCCGTCCCTGGCGCCGCATGCCGACCCTGGCGCCGCATGCCGACCCTGGCCCCGCATGCCGACCCTGGCCCCGCATGCCGACCCTGGCCCCGCGCGCCGATCCAGGCCCCGCGCGCCGAACTCAGCCGCGCAGGGCCGCGTAGGGCCGAAGATCAGCCCCGCCGGCGTTTGAGGCGCGGGGGCCCGGGGGCGGAGCCCCCGCAGCGGCGCCGCGCCCGGCAGCGCACCCGCACCGCGGGAACCCCACCGCCGCGTGGCTAGCGAAGGGCGTCGGCGACCTCGCGCGCCGCGTCCACGACCCTCGGGCCCACCCGCTCCGGCACGGCATCGGCCAGCATGACGACGCCGACGCTGCCCTCCAGCCCGGTGATCCCCACGAGCGGCGCGGCAGCGCCACTGGCGCCCGCCTCCAGCTCCCCGTGGGTGAGCGTGTACCCGGGCTCGATCAGCGCGCCCGAACGCGCGGCCAGGATGGCGCGGCCGGCCGCCCCGCGGTCCAGCGGGTGGCGGAAGCCGGCCCGGTAGGCGACGTGGTAATCCGTCCAGGTCGGCTCCACGACCGCCACGGCCAGCGCCTCGGTGCCGTCCACGAGGGTCAGGTGCGCGGTGGCGCCTATGTCCTCGGCCAGAGACCGCAGCGCCGGCAGTGCCGCCTCGCGGACCAGTGGGTGCACCTGGCGGCCCAGGCGCAGCACGCCGAGGCCGACGCGGGCCCGGCCGCCGAGGTCACGGCGGACCAGGGCGTGCTGTTCGAGGGTGGCCAACAGGCGGTAGACCACGGTGCGGTTCACACCGAGGCGGTTGGAGAGCTCGGTGACGGTCAGACCGTGGTCGGTGTCGGCGAGCAGTTTGAGGACCCTGAGTCCTCTGTCGAGAGTCTGGGAGGTTTCCGCGGTCACGACGCCTCTCCCTCTTTCGGTGGGCGGCGGTGACTCTCTGGGTGGAACGCCGCCGGTCCCTCGGCGACGCACGGAGAGGCCGCCGGTAGCGGCCATGGCACCGGCTGCGCTCCCGCGGCGGCGCTGCCACGGTGCGTTCGATGCGGGGACAGTAGCGAGCGGGTTCGCTCAGCGGAAGAGCTCGTCCAGAATCCGGGCGCCTGCTGCCGGTTTATGCGGGTTCGGCGCTCCCCGTGGTGTCAATTCGTGACCTCTCCGGTCCCAACGGCATCACAACGCTGCCTTAGTCTGATCACGTTCAAAAATGAACCACTGGGGGGTGGCCCACGCGCGCGAACCGCGCACGGGCCGCATGGACGAAAGAAGCACATGAAGCTCAAGCGCATGGCCGTCGTGGCCGCCGCAGCCGTAGTCGGCCCTACGGTCCTGATGGCCACGCCCGCGATGGCCGACGAGGCGAAGAACACGGCGGTCACCACGCCGGACGCGGAGCCGAAGGGCGACGCCGCGCCCGAGGCGGACCCGTACAGCGGACCGAAGCTGTCGCTCGGTGGCCTGCCGAAGGACGGGTTCACGGCCGGGGGCGATTGGACCGAGCTCAGCCTGCGCGTGGACAACACTGGCAAGGCGCAGGTGCCGGGCTACTTCCTCGGGCTCGACTTCTCCGGCACCGAGCGCCCGATCAAGGGCACCCACATCGAGGTCGAGCAGCGCGTTGCGGGCGTGTGGAAGCCCGCGATTCGGGAGGCCGGCCCCGGCCCGATGGGCGCGACCTTCAGCCTGGCCGACGTCTCCGTCCAGCAGGACAAGGCCGTCGACATCCAGGTGCGGGTGCGGGTGGCCGCGGACGCGGCCGCCGCCCCGTTCCGTATCCGGTTCACCGGCACCAACCACACCTCCGTCGACTCCCTCACCGCGTCCTACGAATCGAGGATCACGCGGGCCGGCGAGGGCGAGCAGACCGCCACGGGGCCGAAGCTCAGCCTCGACGGGCTGCCTCACCAGGGCTTCCGGGCCGGTGATGACGTCTGGCGCAACCTCACGGTGAAGGTGGACAACTCCGGGCGCGCCGGAACCGGCGAATACCGCGTCGGCGTCGACCTGGTCACGGAGGGCGCGGAGCGCCTCCGGGCCGACCAGGTCAAGGTGGAGTTCCTCGCCACCACCGTCGACGGCCGGTCCTACTGGCACCCCGTGGAGGTCACCGAGGAGAATGGCAAGCTCCGGATCCTCGACTACGGCAGCGAGTACGCCGCAGGCGAGAAGCGGGACCTGGTCTTCCACGTCCTGTTCGCGGGGGACACCCCCGGCACCCCCATCAGCCTGAGCCTCGTGGGCGCAGGCAACCCGCACCACGGCGGTGCCGTCTCCGACACGGCGACCTACTACTCGCAGGTCATCGGCTCGGACGAGGCCGCCCAGGTCGAGGGTCCCCGGATGGCCTTCGAGGGAATCCCGGCGTCGGGCTTCCAGGCCGGGGCGGACTGGCAGAACCTCACGCTGCACCTCGACAACGCCGGTCGCGGTGACGTCGAGAACTTCCTGCTGTCCACCCACATGGGCCGCGGCATGGGCGAGGGCCCCTGGGTCACCACCTCGCAGGTCCAGCTCCAGGCCCGTGGCGCCTACGGCTGGTACGACATCGAGCTCGGCGGCTCCGAGGAGGTCATGGGCGGTGACATCGGCAGGGTCTCCCTCAAGTCCGGCGCCAAGGCCTCGGTCGAGCTGCGCATCCGCTTCACCGGCGACACCGCTCCCGGCGCGTTCCACCTGTCGTTCGACGGGTACGTGCTGAAGGAAGCCACGAACGAGTTCGTCTCGTCTCGTACGGACACCGCCACGACCACCATCGTCGCGGCGAGCACGGGTAACGGCGGCCAGACCGGCGGCAACACCGGCGGCGGCACGGGCACGGGCGGCCAGACCGGCGGCAACACCGGCGGCAGCACGGGCACGGGCGGCCAGACCGGCGGCAACACCGGCGGCAGCACGGGCAACACCCCGAACCCCAACGGCGGCTCCCAGCCGGTCGTCAACACCGGCACCACGGCCACGACCCCCGCCACCGGCGGGCAGGGCGGGCAGGGCGGGCAGGGCGGGCAAAGCGGGCAGCTCGCCGCCACCGGCGCCGACCCGGCCACCACCTGGGCCCTCGGCGGCGCCGCAGTGGCCGTCGCCATGGGCGCGGCCCTGGTCGCGGGCACCGGCCGCCGCAGGCGCCCGACCGCGTAACGGCACCGACGCGACGGGGTCCGTGCGGCACACCGCACGGACCCCGTCCGCATTCCACCGCACCCCAGTCGGGAGGCGTCACCGCATGCGGGTGGCCCACTCCTGGACCTTCTTGATCCGCTCGCGCAGCTGCCCGGCCGTCGCCTCCGCGCTCGGCGGTCCCCCGCACACCCGGCGCAGCTCGGTGTGGATCACCCCGTGCGGCTTGCCGCTCTGGTGGACGTACGCGCCCACCATCGTGTTCAGCGACTTCCGCAGCTCCAGCAGCTCCTTGTGCGAGACCACCGGCCGCCGGTCGGCCGGCAGCTCCAGCAGGTCGGCCTCCGAGTCCGGCTTGCGCCGGCTGTGCGCGATCTGCCGCGACTGCCGCTTCTGCAGGAGCATCTGGACCTGGTCCGGCTCCAGCAGGCCCGGGATGCCGAGGTAGTCCTGCTCCTCCTCGCTGCCCGGGTGCGCCTGCATGCCGAACTCGGCGCCGTCGTACAGCACCCGGTCGAAGACGGCGTCGGACTCCAGCGCCTCGAAGGACATCTGCTCGTCCTCGCCGGTGTCCTCGTCCTCCTGCTTGTTCGCCTCGTCCATCTCCTTCTCGGACTCGGCGTACGGGTCTTCCTCGCCCTGCTTCTTCGGCTTGTCGAGCACGTGGTCGCGCTCGACCTCCATCTCGTTCGCGAAGCCGAGCAGGTAGGGGATCGTCGGAAGGAACACGGACGCGGTCTCGCCGCGCCTGCGCGAACGCACGAAGCGCCCCACGGCCTGCGCGAAGAACAGCGGGGTCGAGATCGTCGTCGCGTACACGCCCACCGCGAGCCGCGGCACGTCGACGCCCTCCGACACCATGCGGACCGCGACCATCCAGCGGCTGCCGTCCGCGCTGAACTCGTCGATCCGCTTCGAGGCGCCCGTGTCGTCGGACAGGACGACGGTCGCCTTGGTCCCGGTGATCTCGCGGAGCAGTTTGGCGTACGCGCGCGCCGAGTCCTGGTCGGAGGCGATGACCAGCCCGCCCGCGTCCGGGATGCCCTTGCGCACCTCGGTCAGCCGCTGGTCGGCGGCGCGCAGCACGTTCGGCATCCAGTCGCCGCGCGGGTCCAGCGCGGTGCGCCAGGCCTGCGAGATGGCGTCCTTGGTCATCGGCTCGCCGAGCCGGGCGGCGATCTCGTCGCCCGCCTTGGTGCGCCAGCGCATGTTGCCGCTGTAGGAGAGGAAGATGACCGGCCGCACGACGCCGTCGCCGAGCGCGTTGCCGTAGCCGTAGGTGTAGTCGGCGGAGGACCGCCGGATCCCGTCGTTCCCCTCCTCGTACGCGACGAAGGGGATCGGGTTGGTGTCGGACCGGAAGGGGGTGCCGGTCAGGGCCAGGCGCCGGGTCGCCGGGTCGAAGGCCTCCAGGCAGGCCTCGCCCCACGACTTGGAGTCGCCCGCGTGGTGGATCTCGTCGAGGATCACGAGGGTCTTGCGCTGCTCGCACCGGTTGCGGTGCAGCATCGGCCGTACGCCCACACCCGCGTACGTGACGGCGACCCCGTGGTAGTCCTTGCTCAGCGGGCCCGCCGAATACTCGGGGTCGAGCCGGATGCCTATCCGGGCGGCGGCTTCCGCCCACTGCTTCTTGAGGTGCTCGGTCGGCGCGACGACGGTCACCTGCTGGACCACGTGGTGGTGCAGCAGCCATGACGCGAGCGTCAGCGCGAAGGTCGTCTTGCCGGCGCCGGGGGTGGCGACGGCGAGGAAGTCGCGCGGCTGGGTCTCCAAGTACCGGTCCAGCGCACCCTGCTGCCAAGCTCGCAGGGCGCTGGCGGTACCCCAGGGCGCACGGCCGGGGAAGGCGGGTGAGAGGTGGTGGGAGGCGGTAGTAGTCACGGTCTCCGGTTCGTCGCTCTCGGCAGTCGTACGTAGGACAACCGGGCCACCTTACCGGCCCGGGCCCGCCCTCCGCGGAGGGACAGGCCCGTGACCTCGGCGGGTGCGGCGAGCGTCACACGGCCGACTTCAGCGCGCGAACCTCGGCAACTGCGCAGCGATCTTGGGCACGTCCAACGCACCCTGGCATACGTCCAACACGAACTGCTCGGCCTCGTCCACGTCGAAGTCGGCATCCAGCGGGTGGCCGTTCATGTGCAGGAAGACCCAGGCGGCGTACCAGGCGATGCGCTTGTTCCCGTCCACCAGGCCGTGGTTGCGTGCGAGCGACTCCATGAGGGCGGCAGCCTTCTCCCAGATGTCCGGGTAGGCGTCCTGCCCGAACACGCTCGACTGGGGGCGCGCCAGCGCCGAGTCGAGCAGCCCGTAGTCACGGACCTCGCTGGTCCCGAGCCGCTCCGCGAGGTTGAGCACCTCGGGCAGCGTCAGGTAGCGGGTCACGCAAGCCTCCGGTTCAGCTCACCGCTGACCTTCAGCACGTGCTCTGCCGCCTCGTTGAACAGCCGGGAGTGTTCGTTTACAGCCTTGATCACCGCCTCGTGCGCGAAGGACTGCATGCTGCGGCCCTCCGCCTCGGCGCGCTCGCGCAGGGCATCCAGCTCTTCTTCGGTGAACCTGACGTTGAGACCAGCCATGAGACAACGGTACCGCGTGGTACCGCTCGGTGTCAGCCGGCTTTCCCGGCAGACTCCGGCGCGCGCACATCCAGTCGCGTGGCGACCCAGGCCCCGACCAGCGCGACGCACGCCATCGGCAGGAAGACCACCACGAAGGCCGCGGGGTGCGAGGCACCCCCGTCGGCGGACACCGTGTGCGCGGCCCCCACCGCGCCCCCGCCCAGCGCGGCGAACGCCGCACCGCCGGCCGCCAGCAGCACCACGTTGGCCAGGGCGTCCGAGATCTGCAGCGCGGCCGAGTTCGCCCCCGCCTCCTCCGGCGCCGACAGCTTGAGCAGCAGCACGCTCGTGGAGCCGATCACCAGCCCCATGCCGAGGCAGCCGACGGCCCAGGCCATCGCGAGGGTCCACACGGGCACGGACTCGATGAGCACGGCCGGCGCCGCCGCGATGGCGACGGCCACCAGCACCATGCCGGCCACCATCAGCCGCTCGCGGTACGGGGCCATCCGCCCCTTCGACTGCACCCACGACCCGCCCGCCCAGGTCAGCCCGCCCAGCGCGAGCGAGAACCCGGCCATCGTCGGACTGAGCCCCCGCTGGGTGACCAGCATCAGCGGCACGAAGCTCTCCGCGGCGATGAACGACCCCGCGGCCACCCCGCGCAGCAGGACCACGGACGGCAACCCGCGCCGGGCCAGGTAGGTACCGCGCGGCAGCAGCCCCAGCACCGCGGGCACCAGCAGGGCCGCGCCCACGGCGCCGGGCAGCAGCGAGAGCCACCGCAGGTCCTGGGCGGCGTACTGGAGCAGCCCCGCGCCCACCGAGATCCCGAACGCCAGCCGGATCCGCCGCCGGTCGAAGGCGACGGGCCCGCCGCCCGTGTCCACCGGCCCGGAGGCGGTCCGCCGTATCGCGGGCAGCGCGACGACGAGGGGCACGACGACGAGGGCCGGGATGCCGAGGAACACCCAGCGCCACCCGAGGTGCTCGGTCACGGTCCCGGAGGCCAGTGGACCGACGATCGAGGGCACCACCCAGCTCGCGGCGAAGGCCGCCATGATCGCGGGGCGCAGCCGCTCCTCGTAGGCCCGGCTGACCACGACGTACAGGGCGACGATGACCAGCCCGCCGCCGAAGCCCTGCACGGCGCGGCCGAGGACGAAGAGCCACATGGCGCCCGCGGTCCCGGCGAGCACCAGTCCGGCGGCGAAGGACGCGATCCCTACCGTGAGCGGCCGCAGCGGCCCTTGCCGGTCGGCCCACTGCCCTGACAGGACCATGCCGAAGAGGCTGGTGGTGAAGTACGCGGAGAAGGCGAAGGCGTAGAGCCCGATCCCGTCGAGCTCGCGTGCGGCGACGGGCATGGCCGTGCCGACGGCGGTCGCCTCGAAGGCTATGAGGAAGACGACGGAGATGATCCCGATGCTGAGCGTCCGGTAGGCGGCCCCGAGGATCCCGGCCTCCGGCGGGGGCGGGGCCTGCGGGGTTCTCTGGGGCACGCGGGGTTCGAGGGCGCTCATCGCCCCAGCGTAAGGTGCGTTCCCGCCCGGCGACCCTGTCAATTCGACGGATCCCGACTGGTCCTCCAGCCCTAGGCCACCGGCGCCGGGCCCTGCCGGGCGGGGTGTCGCTGGGCGGCGTCTGGCCGGGCCGGGCCGCGCCGGGCGGGTCTCGCTGGGGCGGGTCTCGCCGGGCGGGTCTCGCCGGGCCGGGGCGGGCCGAGGCGGGCCGGGCCGCGGCGGGCTGGGCTGGGCTGTGCTGGGCTGGGTCACGCCGGGCCGAGTCGGGCTGGGTCACACCGGACCTCGCCCGGCCGCGCTGGACTGGGCCGGGCCGGGCTGGGTCACACCGGACCTCGCCTGGCCGCGCCTCGCCTGGCCGCGCCTCGCCGGGCCGGGCCTCGCCGGACCTCGCCGGGCCTCGCCGGGCCTCGCCGGGCCGGGCTGGGCCGGGTCGCGGCGGGCCGGGCTGGGCCGGGTCGCGGCGGGCCGGGCTGGGCCGGGTCGCGGCGGGCCGGGCTGGGCCGGGTCGCGGCGGGCTGGACTGTGAACGCGGCATGGCAGTCGCGTTGCGGCCCCCGCGGATCCCTTCCCGGGCCGCGCGGGGCTCCGTACGGTCTTGCACAGCACCACCACCCAGCCGTGTGCCCGAGTGGTTTAGGGACTCGCCTGCAAAGCGAGTTACGCCGGTTCGATTCCGGTCACGGCTTCGCGGCGGGCCGCTCAGGGGTCGGCGCTCCCCTGGGCGGCTTTCGCCATGTCCCCCCCTTCTTGGCGGGGCTCCGCTCAGTCGATCACCGGCGGGACGAGACCCCGCTTGCCCTGCCAGGTCTCCTCGTCCTCGACCAGGTAATCGGGGCGCCCGCTCCCCTCCGCCTCGGCGCGCTCCTCCGGATTGGCCGCGCGGCCCGCGGGCCGCGGAGTGCTCGTGCCGGCGGCGGTGCCCGCGGCGCCGGGTGGGCGTACGAGTCCCGACCCGCCCTCGGTGAACGCCCGGCCCCCCGTGCTCGACCGCCCCCCGGCAGGACCGCGCGCCTCCGGCCCGGGGCGCCCTGCCACCGGCCCGGGGCGGCCCGCCACCGGGCCGCGTGCCGCCGGTGCGGCCCCGGTGTGGCCGCCGGGGATGCCCCTGGCCGTGCCGGCGGCGCTGCCGGCCGTACCGCCGCCGCCCGTACCGCCGCCGGCGCCTATGACGGTGCCGCGCGGGAGGGCCGTACCCGGCTTCGCGGGCTTGGTGGTGGACACCGGTACCGGTCGGCCGCCGGAGATGACGCCCCCGCCGGGCGGCAGGACCACGGGCCCGGTGGGCGCGGGACCCGCCCCGGGCGCCGACGGCGGGCCCGACGCGCCCGGGCCCGGGGCCGCGGGGGACGCCGTACCGGCCGACGGCAGCTCGACGTGGTCGAGCCCGACGCCGACGGGCCCGCCACCGGGAGCCCCGTCACCGTCGGGGGCCCCGCGCCCGCCGGGGGCCGCGCCGGAAACCCTGCCCGGGGCTCCGCCTGCGGTGTCGCCTTCGGCCTCCCCTTCGGCCCTTCCCTCGACCTTGCCCCCGCTCCCGCTCCCGCTCTCTTCGGGGAGTACCCCGCCCCGTACCCCGGAGCCGCCCACCGCGCCGCCCCGGACGGCCGGTGAAGCCCCGCCGGCACCGCCCTCCTCGCCGGGCACCATGCCCGCCGGCGGCGGCGGGAACGTCGGCACGGGCATGCTGTTGAGCCGATGCGCCGTGATCTCGTACGCCTGCGCCAGCCGCCTCATCTGCTCGACGGCCTCGCGGTGGTCCCCGTCGAGCCGCGACCGGGCGTCCGCGACCAGGAACGGCCCGAAGCCGAAGCCCTCCGCCTTCTCCGCGGCCCGGGCGGCGGCCTTCGCGTCGAAGGCCGGCATCGCGGACTTGGCCACGGCCATGGCCACCGCCGCATGGGCCATGACCAGGCCGCCGAAGTCACCGAACTCGGCCAGCCGGAGCGTGGCGTTCCCCGTCTCGTTGACCCACTCGTGGAAGGCGTCCGAGGCCGCCCCCTCCCAGTCCGGGACGCGGTACGTCTTCAGCCCCTCCCCGATCCGCAGGATCAGCTCGGCGGCAGCCTTCAGCTGCGCGGCCCGGCCCTCCAGGGACTCGGCATCGACGGTGGAGACCATCGCCAGCAACTGCTGGTGCGTGTACCCGTCGAACTCGGTCGCCATCAGCCTTCTCCCCCCTGCGTCCCCAGCAGCGCCCCGAGCCCCCTGCGCTCCGAGGCCGGCAGGCCCGCGGAGCTCTCCCGCAACTCCCGTGCGATGGCCGTGAACCTGGCCCGTGTCTCCTCGTCCATGGACTCGTAGCCCTTCTTGGAGAAGACGACGGCGAAGGACAGCGCCATCAACTGCTTGGACAGCACCTGCGACAGCTTCTTCAGCACGCCGACCGTCCGGGACGAGGCGGCGAACAGCACGTCCGCCTCGGCGAAGCCCTGCCCCAGGACCTCCTTGGGCAGCTCGTCGTGCCCGGCCGCGGCCGCCGCGGAGCCCTCCATCTGCACGATCATCTCGTCGACCAGGTTCTGGTAGCCCCGCAGCTCCTCGTACTCCACGGACAGCCGCCCGGCCGCCTCCCCCACGAGCGGCACGGCCTTCCGCAGCGCCCGCCCCAAGCGCGAGTCCTCCCACACCCCATCCACACCCATTGCCGCGCTCCCCCAACCCGGGCCACACACGACGGAGTTGAACGTATTCAGCCCGTCCTACGAGCCTACCCCGCCCCCACACCCCGTCTCTACTACGCCCGCGGCGATGTCTCTACTTGGTCCGTGCGGCCTTTTCCTTAACGACCAGCTTGGCGGGCAGACCCCCACCACCCTTGCACCCCAGCTCTTTGGCCATGGCTAAAGCGGCTGAGTGGACCATGGCGAGGTTGGCCTCACGCAGGGCGGGATCGTCCTTTTCAGAGCCGTTCAACACATTCACGCTCGCCTTGACCGGCACTGCCTTTTCGAGCCCTGCCAGCCGAGCGCTCGCACAGTCGAAGAAGAGCCTCGCCTGGTGCGACAACGCCAGGGCATTGCGCCCCAGGTCGTACTCCCAGTAGTAGCCCTCGCCACTCTCGCTGTGCTCCCAGGTGCGCTGGAGTTCGCTTTCGATCTCGAAGGCCACGCTGGCCCGCAGACGGTTCGCTTCGTCCAACGGAGTGGCCATACAGGCCAATCCGCCACCCGAGCTACCTCGTATCGCGTAGCCGCGGGCCAGGACACCGGCCACCCATCCCGTGCCGGAGTTGTCGCCGTGCTCTCGAGGCCTGAAGCGCGTCGCCCCTGTGACACGTTGGAGCCCTAGCTGGGCCTCCCCATTGAGAAGACCTTCGGGGCATGCTTCAGCTAGTGACAGCTCGGTCGGCCCAGCGGGTGGTTCCTCACCTCCGACGCACCCCGAGATGAGCATCCCGGCCCCCAACACAGCAGCGATCACCCCGACCGCTCGCCCCGCGATCCTGCCCACGCCCCAGAGACTCACGCGACCACCTATTTCCGCACCTGGGGCTCGTTGCCCCTGTGCCGCTCGATGCCCCACCCGTGGTCATAGCCCACCAGCACGGAGTGCCGCAGAACCTCGTCAAGCGGGTCCTCCGGGCCGACCGGGTGGTGCTCCAGAAACCGGCGCACGGGCGAGCGGGCCAGATCCTCGCCCTGCTGGTACACAGTCGCCTTATCCTCGTGGGCCTCACCCTCTACCTCTTCCTTCCTGCGCTCCCTCTCGGCTTCCGACCAGTCCCCGATCACATCTCCCGCGATCTGCTCCAGCGCTCCGCTGCCGGTGCCGACGGCGAGTGGCACGACCACAGCAGCCGCTCCGGCAGCCACCGCGGTGGCCGGCAGGAACGCGACGCCTGCAGCGATGCCCGCCGTGGTGCCGAACTCGATCCAACCGGAGCGCTCCTCCAAGGCCTTCTCGTAGTCCTTGGTCCACTTCTCTGCATCGGCATCGATCTGCTTGCTGCGCGACTCGTCCAGAATCCCCTGGAACTCTCCACCGGTTCGGGCAGCCTCCATCAGGCCGCTCTGGTTCAGCTTTCCGCCAGACCCCACCTGGGACTCCAATACCGAGGCCTGGAAGACGGACTCCGCGTGCGACATGGTGAGGTAGGAATCCGGATGCTGCCCGAGGCTGCTCAGGAACTTGTGCGCATCGTCCTTCTCGAACGACGCATGGCCGCGGGCGACCTGCGCAAAGACGCTCGTCGGATCGTTCTCGGCCAAACTCCGGTTGAGGTCGTCGATGTAGCCCGCGCCCATGCGCCCGAGACTGTCCGCCATTGACTCCTGGCGCTTTAGCAGTGCGGCATCGCCGCCGTACTTGGAGACGACCTCCTGCATGATGCTCGCCGTGGTCCCATCCCGCGCCAGCCTCGGCGAGGCGTCATCCCAGGCGTGGCCCAGCGTCGCCGCCTCCAAGGCGTGGCCCAGGGCGTCCGGCGTGTAGGTGTGGGCCCGGTCGGGGTTGGGGCCGTCGGTGTCGGTGGTGAAGTGGTACTTCTCGTGGGCGAAGAAGTCGAGGTAGCCGGTGATCGGCTGCTTGTCCGCGCCCCTGCCCAGGTCGGCCGGGCCCGGGCGCTGCGTGCCGTCGTGGGCGTACGCCTGCGGCGGGCGCTGCGGGTCGAAGAACTCCCTTGCCGCGGCCGGGCTGTGGCCCAGGGCCTCCAGGAAGCTGACCACCGGGTCGTAGCCGGCGCCGTTGATGCCGGACGGGTTGAGCGTGCCCCTGCCGCGGCCGTTCAGGTGCCGCGTCCCGCCGAAGAGGTCCGGGTCCTTCGCGTGGAGCTGGGTGGCGTGCTCGGCGATGGGGAGCAGGAACTTCGGGTCGTAGTTCCCGTAGCGCATGATGCCGCCGAGCAACTGGTACCCGTACGGCGGGTTCTGGTCGTACCTGGTCAGCGGGATGTGCTGGGTGCCGAGCTTGCGCAGCTCCTGCGCGAAGCTGTCGGGCAGGTGCGGCTCCGCCGTGGACGCGGTGGCCGTGGCGAGGTTGAGGCCGAGGTTCTTCTGGAGCTCCCGGACGTCCTTGAGGCGCTGCTCGTCGAGTTCGGAGTAGTCGTACGTGTCCGTGGCCAGGCGGCCGAAGAATTCGAGCGCGCCCCTGGGGCCGAGCGTCTCGTAGAACTTCGCCGCGAACTCCGGGACCTCGGCGTTGTCCGCCAGCAGTTCGTTGAGCTCGACGAGTTCGGCGTGCGTGAGGCCGCGGCCCTTCCTGGCGAGGCCGCAGGCCCGGGCCGCCTGTTCGGCGTCGAGCCCGGCGTACCTGGGTGCGCCGAAGTTGCGGTCCTCGGCGACGTTCGTGTTGAGGGCGCGAGCCAGCGACTGGTCGACGTCGGCGCACTCGTCGACGATCGCGTCGACCCTGGCCTGCCACAGCGGCCGGTTGACCCGGATCGCCTCCTGGTAGTCGGGGTCGTGGCGCGCCGAGTACCTCTCCTCGTCGGTCGCGAGGGGCGCGGCCGACACGACGCCCTTGCCGTCGACCCGGAAGCCCGCGGCGGGGGCCTCCTGCTCGGTGATCCTGCGGAGCTTCTCGCGGGAGGACTTGAACGTGGCGTGGCCCTCGGTGAGCACCCGGTGGATGCCCTTGGCCTCTTCGGCCGCGTCCTGGAACTCCTTGGCCGTCTTGTCGACCAACTGCCGTGCCACGCCGGCCGTGACCCCGCTCCACTCGGCCTTGTCGGACTTGGCCTTCATGCCGTTGCGGGCGGCTTCGGCCAGTCTTTCGAGCTTGGTGGCCAGCGCCTGCCAGTCGCTGACGGCGGTCTGGAGCTTGTCCACGGGGGCGTTCATCACGTTGTCGTACGTCAGCACGTCACTTCACTTCACTTCACTTCACTTCACTTCAGCAGCGTGTCGATCTTGGAGGAGGTGAACTCGGCTTGGAGCTGTTTCTCCTCCCTGGCGTGGGAGGCGAGGGAGTAGTTCAGGCCGTTGGAGATGTTCGCGCAGGCGGCGACCAGGGTCTTCACCTGGCTCTCCCAGCGGGTGCCGGCCTTGAGCAGGGCGGCGCCGCTGGCGAAGTTCTCCCTGGCGAGCGCGCCCGCCGCCTCGGCGGTGGCGGTGGCGGCGTGCTTGCCGTCGGTGTGCAGCCGCTGGTGGAGCTTGAACGCCTCGCTGCCGACGGCTCCGATGTGGTCCTGGTTGAGCTCCAGGTCGGCGCGGGGGCTGGGGGTGGGCCTGGGGGTGGCGGCCGTGGCCCGTGCGGCGGACCATTCCTCGTCGAAGGACATCGCGTGCGCTTCTCCTTACGTGTCGGGCGCCTTCAGCGGTTCGCGCGCCGGACGACGACCGCCGTGACGGCGCCGCCGATCAGCAGGCAGGCCGTCAGTCCCAGGGCGGTCCAGGGGAGGCGATCGCTCCCGCCGCCGTCGAGGCCCTCCGCCTCGGCCCGCAGCGCCGCGGGCACCGCCGCGCTGCTCAACGACGGCGGGGGCGACTTGGCTTCGGCCGCCGCCGCGAGATCCGGCAGCGGGTACACGTCCGCCGGGCCGGGGTCTCCCGGGGTGGGGAGCGCGATCCGGGGGCGGACGACGCCGTAACCGACGTAGTCGTTGCGCTCGACCCCGTCCACGGGCTTGCCGGCGGTGTTGAGCAGGACGCGGAGCACCTGGTTGTTGGTCCAGTCGGGGTGGGCGGACCAGAGCAGTGCCGCCGAGGCGGAGGCGAGGGCGGTGGCGTCGCTGGTGCCGTGGCTCGTGCAGACCCCGGTCCTGCCCGTGCAGGCCGCAAGGATGTCGATGCCGGGGGCGGACACGTCGACCTGGGGACCGTGCTGCGACTCGGCGGTCGCGACGCCCTCGCGGTCGACCGCCCCGACACCCACCACGCCGGGCGTCGCGGCCGGGAAGCGAAGGGTGTTCCCGGCATCCCCGTCGTTGCCGGCGGCCGCGAAGATCAGCTTCCCCTTGGAGAGGGCGTACTCAACGGCTTCGACCCGCGCCGGGTCCTCCGTCGCGGTGCCCATGGAGATGCTGATGATCTTGGCTTCCGTGTCGGCTGCATACCGAATCGCCTCGGTCCAGGCCGGGTTGCGGGGGTCGTCACCGTGCGGGACGCGGATCGGCAGGATCTTGGCACCGGGCGCGAACCCGAACGCTCCGTCCCCACTGGAGTGCTTTCCAGTGCCGGCGATGATCGCGGCCATGGAAGTGCCGTGATTCTCAAGGTCCGTGCGCTCGTCACCTTCGTTCGACGTCGCGAAGTCCTTGCCTGCGACGACCTGGCCGTCCAGCTCGGAGACGCGCGCGACACCGCTGTCGATCACGGCGACAGTGACGCCCTTGCCCGTGCTGACCTTCCAGATGTCTTCCGCCTTCATGGCGTCCAGATGCCACTGCCGTTCCCGTACGGTCTCGGCATGGGCCGGAGTCACGGCGACTCCTGCCAGCAGCAGGCCCACGAGGGCGGAAACCGTCCTACGCATACGCATACGCATCCCGTGTGACGTCCGTTCCACTCAGTCGATCACCGGCGGAACAACACGACGGCTGCCCTGCCAGGTCTCTTCGTCCTCGGCCGGACAACCGGGGCGGCGTTCGCCGCCTTGTGGACCCTGCCGCCTACTGGGCGCATGAGCCCCCGCGCCGCCCCGCCCCATCGCGGCCCCGCCCCCCGGATTGCCGCGCACGAGGCCCGAGCCGCCCTGCGTGAACGGCCGGCCACCAGTGGTCGAGTGACTGCCCACACCCTGCTGGAGCCCTCCGCCACCCGTGCCGCGACCGCCGACCTGCGTGCCTTCGGAGCCGACGACGGTGCCGCGCGGGATGCCCGCACTCGGCACGCCACTCACCACCGGGCGGCCGCCCACGATCCCCGTGTCCCGCGGAGGCGTGCTGCCTGCCCTGCCACGAGGGGCAGCCGCGCCCGGAAGTGCACCGCCATGGGTGAATCCACCGCCGTTGCTGACGGGAACCTCTGACGTCTGAACGGTCGCAGCCGGAGCCGGAGACACGGGCGTGCCGGGCAGTGCCCCGACGCCGGCGAGATCGACACCACCCGCATCGCGATCCGGTAATTCCGGCGCCCTCACGTCCCCAAGCCCCTTGCGCGGCCCGGGCATGGTGTCGGCTGCCGGCCGATGCCCGACCACCCGGCCGGACCCGTCCGACCCGGTACCACCGCTACCACCTGCACCACCCCCACCCTCACCCTCACCCCCACCCTCACCCCCACGAGCCGTAGAACGTGCGGCGTCCTGCACCTCGACGGCATACCCCGCGGGTACGAACGCCGCCGGCAGCGGTGGGAACGTGGGGATTTCCGCGCGGGCGAGTTGTTGCGCCGACTGCTCGTAGGCCTCCGCGAGCTTCTTCAGGCCCGCGGTCGCGCGCCCGTGGTCGGCCGTCAGTTTCGACCACGCCTCGCGGCCGGCCCGCTGGGCCTCCGGGTCGTCGTGGAGCGCGCGGGCCGCCTCGACGTCGGCCCTGAGGGCCGCCGCCGTCGCGGGGTCGTACGCGGGGACCCCGCCGGCGCCCTTGACCTCGTACATCACCTGGCCCGCGCGGCTCATCCATTCGCCGCCCGCCGCGCTGTACTCGCCCAGCCGCAGCGTCGCGCTGCCCGCCCGGCCGGCCCAGTCCCGGAAGGCCTGGGCCGCCTCGCCCTCCCAGCCCCGGACCCGGTGGGTCTTGAGGGCCTCGCCGATCTCCTTGATCGTGGCCGCGGCCGACGTCAACTGGGCGGCCCGCGACTCCACCGTCCCGGGGTCGAGCGCCGCGACCATGTTCCACAGCTGCCGGTGCGAGTACCCGTCGAAGTGCGTCACCATCAGAGCCGGCCCCCCGCCGTGCTCCGGCCCGGCCGCGCCAGCGGATCACGTTCCGCGACGTAGTCCTCCTGCGCCTGCCTCGCGATGGCCGCCATGCGCCGCCTGGCCTCGTCGTCCATCGCGGCGAAGCCCCCGTCGGCCGACAGGATCGCGAGGCCCAGGGCCTCGATCTGCCCCGCCAGGGACCTCGACAGGCCCCGTAACCGCTCCTGGACCGCGTGGTACGCCGTGAACAGCGCGTCCGCCTCCGCGAAGCCCTGACCCAGCGTGCCCGACGGCAGGGCCGCCCGGGCCAGTCGCCGGTCGTCGGCCGGGGATCCGTCGAGCTTCAGCAGCAGGTCGTCGATCGTCGTCCTGTAGTCCTTGAGGGACTCGAACTCGATCTCCAGCGCCCGCAGGCGCACCCCGTCCACTGCCACCATCGACGGCCTCCCCCGCTCGCAGCGCTGATCACTCTAGCGAACGGGACCGACACGTACGGTTACGAGCCGGGTACCGCGACCGCCGCCGACGGCCGGATCGGGAGCCTGTTGACCGGACGCCCCGTGGCCGCCCGGACCGCCGAGGCGATGGCCGCCGGGGAGGTGACCACGGGGACGGCGCTCGCCGCCTTGGCGCCGAACGGCGCCACCACGTCGCGCTCCTCCACCAGCTTGACGATGCGCACCGCCGGGGCGTCCAGCGACGTCGGCAGGGCGTAGCCCGTCAGGTCGGGGTGGCGCACCAGCCCCGAAACCGTACGGAGGTTCTCCGTCAGGGCCGCGCCCACGCCCTGGACGACGCCGGCTTCGATACGGGCTTCCAGCTGGCGGGGGTTGAGCACGCGGCCGACGTCCTGCGCCACCGCCAGCTCGACCACGCGCACCGAGCCGAGCTCGATGTCCACGTCCACCACCGCGCGGATCGCGCAGAAGGCCAGGCCCACGAAGGCGTCGCCCTGGCCGTCCCCGTCCAGCGGCTCGGTCGGGTGGGGGCGGCACTGGGCCGTCGCCCAGAGTTCCTTGCCCTCCATGGCCTCGGCCACCGTCGTGGAGAAGGCCCCGTCGTACGAGGTGATGCGGCCGTCCGCGATCTGCAGGAGTTCCGTGGACATGCCCAGCTTGTGCGCCATCGGCTGGAGGAGCTGCGTACGGACCATCTTCGCGGCCCGCTCCACCGCGCCGCCCGAGACCCACGTGTGCCGGCCGTGCGCCGCCGGGCCCGCCGGGGGCTGGTCGGTGTCGACCGGGGCCATGACCACCTCGTCGACGCCCAGGGTCTCCTGGACGATCTGGCGGGCCAGCGTGGAGAAGCCCTGGCCGGTGTCGACGGCCGCGCAGATGACCGTCGCCGCCCCGCCCACGACCTTGACCGTCGCCGTCGAGACCTCGTCGGTGCCCTCCGCGCCGAGCATGTGGACCATGCCCACGCCGTAGCCGACCCCGCGCCGCACCGCGCCCGGCTCGCCCGCGCCCTCCAGGCCGCCGGGGAGCAGCCACTCCTCCTCCGGGGTGTCCTTCGGGAGCGAGGGGAGCTCGAAGTCGCGTACCGCGCGCAGGAGTTCGGCGACCGGTGCGGGGCAGGTCACCGTCTGGCCCGTGGGCAGCAGGTCGCCCGTGGCCAGGACGTTGCGCATGCGCAGTTCGGCGCCGTCGATGCCGAGGGCGACCGCGAGCTTGTCCATCTGGCCCTCGTACGCGGCGCAGACCTGCATGGCGCCCTCGCCGCGGACGTGGCCCGACGGCGGGTTGTTCGTACGCACCGCCCAGCCCTCGACGAAGGCGTGCGGGACGACGTACGGGCCGCACGCGAACGCCACCGCCGCAGCCAGCGACTCCGAGGACGCGTCGGCGTACGCGCCGGCGTCCATCAGGATCTGCGCCTCGACCTTGACCAGCCGGCCCTCGCCGTCCGCGTGGTGGCGGTAGCGCAGCAGCGTCGGGTGGCGGTGGGTGTGGCCGAGGAAGGACTCCTCGCGGGTGGCGGCGAGCTTCACCGGGCAGCCGGTACGCAGCGCCAGCAGCCCGAGCGGCAGCTGGAACGCCGCGTCCTCGCGGTCTGCCGTCGCACCCGGCACGCCGGTCACGACGACCCGTACCCGGTCGGGCTCCAGACCGAAGCACGCCGCGGCCAGGTCGCGGTCGTTGTGCGGGTCGGTGGAGGCGGTGTAGATCTCCACTCCGCCGTCGGGCCGCGGGACGGCCAGCCCGGCCTCCGCGCCGATGGGCGCGGGGTCCTGGCGGCCGATGCGGTAGAGGCCCTCGACGACGACCTCGCCGGTGGCCTCGGGGTCGCCGTAGCGCAGCGGGATGTGCCGGATCAGGTTGCCGTCGGGGTGCAGGGCGGGCGCCCCGAACGACTGCTCGGGGTCGGTCACCGCGTCCAGCAGCTCGTACTCGACCGCGATGGCGGCGGCCGCGAGCCGCGCCGTGTCGGGGTGGTCGGCGGCGACGGCGGCGATGGGCTCGCCGTGGTGGCGGACCACGTCGTGCGCGAACACCGGCCGGTCGGCGATGCGGCGGCCGTGCGTGGCGGCGCCGGGGACGTCGGCATGGGTGACGACGGCGCGCACGCCGGGCATCTCGGCGGCGGCCGAGGTGTCGATGGACAGGATCCGGGCGTGGGCGTGCGGGGAGCGCAGCACGGCGGCCCACAGGAGGCCTTCGGCCCACAGGTCGGCGGCGTAGGGGAAGGTGCCCTCGGACTTGGCGCGGGTGTCCGCGGCCGGGACGGAGACCCCGATCCCGCGCAGCACCTCCTGCTCCGAGGCCTGTGCCGCGGCTGCCGCGGCCGCCGGAGTGGCGACCACCGTGGTGGATCCCCCTGCCGCGGCCGTCGTCGCCGTCGCGTCCTGCCCGCTCACGCCGTGCCTCCGTTGTGGCTGCCGTGGATGCCGCCCTCACCGGGCGGGGCCTGATGCGGAATGCGCGGTTCGGTCGCTGCCGGCGCGGTCGCGTTCTCGGCGGCGGCAGCGGCGGCCGCGGCGGCCGCCTCGCGCCCGGCCACGACCTCCTGCACCGCGTCGATGACGCCCTTGTAGCCGGAGCAGCGGCAGAGGTTCCCGCACAGGGCCTGCCGGGTCTCCAGCTCGGTGGGGGCGTGGTTGCCCTCCAGCAGGTCATGGATGGTCATGGCCATGCCGGGCACGCAGAACCCGCACTGCACCGCACCCGACCCGCACAACGCCTGCTGCACGTCCGACAGTTCCCCGTCGGTGGCCAGCCCCTCGACCGTGCGCACCTCGCTGCCCGCGGCCGTCGCCGCCGGCACCAGGCAGGAGGCGACCAGCCGGCCGTCGACCTGCACGGCGCAGGCGCCGCATTCGCCCTGCGAGCAGCCGTCCTTGGCGCCGGCGAGGCCGAGGCGCTCGCGCAGCACGTAGAGGAGGGACTCGCCGATCCAGGCGCCGGTGACGGGGCGGTCGGCGCCGTTGACGCGCAGCACGTAGGAGGCCAGCGGGTGCTCGTGATGGGCGACGGCCGCGGCTTCCGGTTCTTCTTCGTACGTCGGCCCGGCGCCGGGGACCCCTTCGCCGGCGTCCCCCTCGCCCGCCGAGACAGCACGGTCGGCGGCGTCCTCACCCGGAGCGGGCTCGGCCTCGGCTCCGACCCCGGCCACCACCGCGACCTCGGCGTCGGCCACCACCGCGGCGTCGACCTCGACCTCGACCTCGACCTGGGACTCGACCCCGGCCACAACCTCGGCCTCGGCTTCGGCCACGGCCTCCACCGGCGGCACCACGAAGCCGTGCCCGTCGGTCGCCCCGGGCCCCGGCGCCGTCTCCGGGCCGGGCACCGCCTCGGGCCCGGCCTCCGTCCCCGGGTGCGGGCGCTCGCCCGTCGCCAGGGGCTCGGCGGGACCGTGGACGGCCTCGATGTCGTGCGGGGCCGGGCGCACCGGCTCCCCCTCCGGCTCCGGTCCGGGCAGCGGGGTGCCCACGCCGGGCCCGCCCAGCACGCGCGGCCCGCGGAACGGGGCGCCGGCCGCGGGAGCCCCGGGCAGCACGCCCGAGCTCAGCTCCGGGCCCTGGCCCGCCTCGAAGTCGGGGTGGCTCGCCCACGGGGCCGCCGCCCCGCCGGGCAGCGTCGCCGGGGCCTGGCTCCAGTCGGCCGCCAGGGCGCCGGTGCGGAACTCGCCCGTACGGAACTCGCCCGTACCGAACTCGCCCGTACCGAACTCATCCGTGCGGAACTCGCCCGTCTGGAACTCGCCGGTGTGGAACTCCCCCGTCTGGAACTCGCCCGTGTGGAACTCGCCCGACGCGGCCTCGGGGAACCGCCACTCGGCGGTCGCCCCCGGGTCGACGTCCAGCGGGAGATCGGACCCGCCACCCGAACCCGGTACGGCGCCCGAACCCGGCTCCGGCTCGCCGCCCACCGGGGCGTGCTCCACCGGCGCCACCTGCTCGGCGAACGCCGCCGCCACCGACGCGGGGATCGGCACCGACGCGGGGATCGGCCCGCGCACGGGAGCCGGCCCGGGCGCGGCCGCGGGCGCCGGGTCCGCGGGCGCGGCGGCCCCGGCCTCCGGCCACTGCACCGGAATCGTCCACGTCCCGGTCGCCGCCGGATCCGTGCTCGCGGAACCCAGCGGCACGATCATCGGCGGCGGCACGTACCCGTGCCCGGGGGCCGCCAGCGGCTCCCCGGTGTCGAGCGCGTCCAGCATGTCCTGCGGCAGCTTCACGAAGGCCGTCGCGTCGGAGTCGTACTCGCCGCCGTGCGGCACCGGCTCCCAGCCCCACGCGGGACCGCTGCCACCACTCACGTTCTCGATCTCGTTCTCACTCATGAGGTCAGCGCCCTCCCCAGGGCCCTCCGTGCCAGCACGGCCACCGTCCGCCGCAGATGCAGTACGCCGGGAGCCACCGGTTCCCCCTGGTCGGGCACGCACGCGGCCGCGACGTACTCGCCGAAGGCCTCCAGCGCCTCCGGGGCCAGGCTCCGCTCCCCGTCCCAGTCGATCAACGACGCCACCCACTGCTCCGCTTCGAGCGGCCGCAGCGGCATCGGCGCGACCGCGCCGATCGCACAGCGCACACCCCGGCGCGCGGGATCCAGTACGAGCCCCACGGACGCCACCGCGCGCCCCGGACCCGTACGCCCCGTGGCCTTCAGGAAGACCTGCGGCGCGTGCAGCAGCGGAACCCGCACGAAGCCGATCAGCTCGCCCGGCCGCAGCATCTCGCGGCCGGCCAGCAGGTGCGACACCGGGATCTCGCGGCTCGAACCGCCGGGTCCGACGATGAGGAGCACGGCCTCCAGCGCGGCCAGCACGGGCAGCGCGTCGCCCGTCGGCGCGGCCGTGGCGATGTTCCCGCCGAGCGTCCCGGCGTTGCGGATCTGCGGCGGCCCGGCGGCGCGCGCGGCGGCCGCCAGGGCCGGGATCAGGGCGGCGAAGTCGGGCCGCCCCATCCGGGCGTGGGTGAGGCCCGCGCCGAGCAGTGCGTGCCCGTCCTGGTACTGCCAGCCGCGGATCTCGTTGATCCGGCCCAGGCCCACCAGCGCGGCGGGCCGCAGCAGCCCGGCGTTGACGGCGGCCATGAGGTCGGTGCCGCCCGCCACGGGCACGGCGGCGGGCATGGCGGCGAGCGCCGCCACGGCCTCGTCGAGCGAGGCCGGCAGCATCACGGACTGCGCCGCCTGCGGTGCGTGCGTGGTCAACCCAGCTGCCCCTTCCCGATGTCCCGGTCCCGGCGCTCACGCCTGTCCGCCGTACGGTACGTCCTCACCGCCGGGACGTGGCAACTCTGGCACATCTTCCACGGCACCCGGCGCGAGGGTCGGCCGGGGGTTCCCCACTCGCGCTCGGGCTCGGTTCCGGCTGCCGTCCCGGGCCCTCGCGCCGCCTTCGCCGGACCCCTCCCCTATCGCCCGTTTTCCCCCGTACAGGAGGAAAAGTGAACAGAGTTCCGGTTCCTGTCGCCCCGCACGTGTCACACGTTCGGGGGCGCACCCTCGATCGGGCGCCCGAGCACCCCGGGCCGCCGCTGCCACGGCAACGGCCCGCCCGGCGTCCGGTAGTCGACCCCGAGCGCGTCCAGGCGCCGGTAGTGCGCCCCCATCCTCGCCTCGAAGTCCGCGTAGTCGCGCTCCGCGGGCTCGGGCAGCCGTGACCACACGACCTCCGCGAAGGCCGCCAGCCGCGGGAACACCTGGTAGTCGACCCGGCTCTGGTTCTCCATCACTTCGGTCCACACGTTGACCTGCGCCCCCAGCACGTGGGCCGCGGCCTGCGGCGACAGCTTCGGCGGCACCGGCTCGAACCGGTACACGTCCTCCAGCGAGAGCACGTACCCGATCGGCATCGGCTCGTCCGCACCGGCCGCCTGACGGTGGTCCAGGTACACCTGCTGCTCGGGGCACATGACCACGTCGTGGCTGGCCTCGGCGGCGGCGATCCCGCCCGCGTAGCCGCGCCACGAGGAGACGGCGGCCCCCTCGGCCAGGCCGCCCTCCAGGATCTCGTCCCACCCGATGAGCCTGCGCCCGCGCCCGGACAGCCAGTTGTCGAAGTGCCGGATGAACCAGGACTGCAGTCCGTCCTCGCCGTCCACCCCCAGCTCGCCGATGCGCTCCTGGGCGACCGCCGACGCCTTCCACTGCGCCTTGGGGCACTCGTCGCCGCCGATGTGCACGAAGGGCGAGACCTCGGCCGGGAACAGCTCCAGCAGTTCCTCGAAGACCCCCTCGTAGAACCGCAGGACGGCCTCCGTGGGCGCGAGCACGTTCTCGTTGATCCCCCAGTCCTCCCACACCCCGAGCGCGGCCGTGTCGACGACGTCCGTGTTGCCCAGCTCCGGGTACGCGGCGATGGCGGCCTGCGAGTGCCCCGGCACGTCGATCTCGGGGACCACCCGGACGTGCCGTTCGGCGGCGTACGCGACGATCTCGCGGATGTCGTCCTGGGTGTAGAAGCCGCCGTGCGGGGTCTCGTTCCAGAGCGGCGAGGCCCGGTGCCCCCAGCGGCTGCGCGCCCGCCAGGCGCCGACCTCGGTGAGCCTCGGATAGCGCTTGATCTCGACCCGCCATCCCTGATCGTCCGTCAGGTGCAGGTGCAGCACGTTCAGCTTGTGCGCGGCGAGCAGGTCGATGTACCGCAGCACGCCGTCCTTGGGCGTGAAGTGCCGGGCCACGTCGAGCATCATCCCGCGCCAGCCGAAGCGGGGGCCGTCCAGGAGGTCCCCCACCGGCAGCGTCCAGGCGCGGCCCGGGGCCAGCGGCGCGCGCCGGTACGCCTCGGGGCCGAGGAGCTGACGCAGCGTCTGGGCGGCGTAGAAGAGCCCGGCGGGGTCGGCGCCTTCGAGCAGTACGCCGCCGTCCGTGACGTGTACCTCGTACGACTCCGCACCGACGCTCCGTACGAGGTCGGGGCGCAGCGCGAGGCGGATCACCCCGCGCCCCCCGTCCTCCTGCCCCCGGGCCTGCGCGGGCAGCTCCCAGCCGGTGGCCGCGCCGAGCTCCCGGCGCAGCCAGCGCGCGGTGCCCCCGGCGCCGGGGGCGGCGGCGAGCACCGGGTCCTCCAGCGTGCAGACGCCGGCGTCGTGGCCGAACCGCGCGTACCGCGGCTCCGGAATCAACTCGGGCATGGCCTCGACCCCTCCAGGTCCCGGCCGTTGCAGCATGCGCAACGGGCGTTTCACATGGCGCTTACGCCGCCGACCCTAGCCCGCCGCCCGGGCACGGCAAAGGCCCCCGGACGCGCACAGCGCGTCCGAGGGCCTTGGTCCCGACCGAGGGGGGCCGGACTACTTGTCCTTGCCGCCCTTGTCCTTGTCCCCGCCCGAGCCCATGGACTCGTAGATCTCCTTGCACATGGGGCAGACCGGGTACTTCTTCGGGTCGCGGCCCGGCACCCAGACCTTGCCGCAGAGCGCGACGACGGGGGTTCCCCCGAGCGCGCTCTCCATGATCTTGTCCTTCTGGACGTAGTGGGCGAAGCGCTCGTGGTCGCCGTCGCCGTGGGACACCTGCGGCGTCGGCTCTACGAGGGTCCCCGTACCAGTCCCGCGCTCGGGCTCAAGAGTGCTCATACAGGCCAGGGTACCGATCCCCGGGCGGGTCAGTTCAGCGACGGGTCGTCCGGATAGGTGGCCACCATCGCCAGCTCGCTGCGCTGGCGCCGGAGCACCGCGCGCCACAGCCGCTGCGGGTCGGGGTACGACACGTCGCCGGGCTCGGAGTCCACGACGTACCAGGCTCCTTCGCCGAGCTCGTCCTCCAGCTGCCCCGGGCCCCAGCCGGAGTAGCCCGCGAAGATGCGCAGGCCGCCCAGCGCCGCCGCCAGCAGTTCCGGCGGGGCCTCCAGGTCGACCAGGCCGATCGCCCCGTGCACCCGGCGCCACCCGAGTGGCCCCTCCTCGCCCGGGATGACCGCCACGCCGAGCGCCGAGTCCAGTGCCACCGGGCCGCCCTGGAACACCACCCCCGGGTCACCGGCCAGCGGGGCCCACGGCAGCAGGATGTCGCCGACGCCCACGGGCGTGGGCCGGTTGAGGACGACGCCGAGCGAGCCCTGCTCGTCGTGGTCGAGCAGCAGCACCACCGCGCGGTCGAAGTTCGGGTCCGCGAGGGCGGGGGTGGCCACGAGCAGCCGCCCTGTGAGGGAGGACACCTCGGTCATGGCGACATGATCTCGCACATTCGCCCTTCAGGGGGAGTGGGCGGAGATATCGGGTTGTGTGCAGCTCAGGGGCGCACGGCAGCAGTACGGAGCGCGCGCGGCCGGTTGTTGCGGCCCTGCGCGGAACGCGACACTCCGCCATGGGGCGGGCACCGAGGGTGTTGTGGCGAATTCATGACAGTCCTACGGCCACGTCAGCCATACGAACAGGGGGGTGGTGCCCCTTACCCTTTTCACTGGTCCCCCTGCCCACCCCTCTCCGGAACGCGAGATTCATGACCGGCATCAGCGACGATGTACTGCTTGTTCACGGCGGAACCCCGCTCGAGGGCGAGATCCGTGTCCGCGGCGCGAAGAACCTCGTACCGAAGGCGATGGTCGCGGCCCTGCTCGGCAGCGAGCCCAGCCGGCTGCGCAACGTCCCCGACATCCGTGACGTCCGGGTCGTGCGCGGGCTGCTCCAGCTGCACGGGGTGACGGTCCGCCCGGGCGACGAGCCGGGCGAGCTGGTCCTCGACCCCTCGCACGTCGAGAGCGCGAACGTCGCCGACATCGACGCCCACGCGGGCTCCTCGCGGATCCCGATCCTCTTCTGCGGCCCGCTGCTGCACCGCCTCGGCCACGCCTTCATCCCGGGCCTGGGCGGCTGCGACATCGGCGGCCGGCCGATCGACTTCCACTTCGAGGTGCTGCGCCAGTTCGGCGCGACCATCGAGAAGCGCGAGGGCGGCCAGTACCTGGAGGCCCCGCAGCGCCTGCGCGGCTGCAAGATCCGCCTGCCCTACCCGTCCGTCGGCTCGACCGAGCAGGTGCTGCTGACGGCCGTCCTGGCCGAGGGCGTCACCGAGCTCAGCAACGCCGCCGTCGAGCCGGAGATCGAGGACCTCATCTGCGTACTGCAGAAGATGGGCGCCATCATCTCCATGGACACCGACCGGACCATCCGGATCACGGGTGTCGACCGGCTGGGCGGCTACAACCACAAGGCGCTCCCGGACCGCCTGGAGGCCGCCTCCTGGGCTTCCGCGGCCCTGGCCACCGGCGGCAACATCTACGTGCGCGGCGCCCAGCAGCGCTCGATGATGACCTTCCTGAACACCTTCCGCCGGGTCGGCGGGGCGTTCGAGATCGACGACAACGGCATCCGCTTCTGGCACCCGGGCGGCCCGCTCAACGCCATCGCGCTGGAGACCGACGTCCACCCCGGCTTCCAGACCGACTGGCAGCAGCCGCTGGTCGTGGCGCTGACCCAGGCCACGGGCCTGTCGATCGTCCACGAGACGGTCTACGAGTCCCGCCTGGGCTTCACCTCTGCACTCAACCAGATGGGTGCACACATCCAGCTCTACCGGGAGTGCCTGGGCGGCAGCGCCTGCCGCTTCGGGCAGCGCAACTTCCTGCACTCGGCGGTCGTCTCCGGCCCCACCAAGCTGCAGGGCGCCGACCTGGTCATCCCCGACCTGCGCGGCGGCTTCTCGTACCTGATCGCGGCGCTGGCCGCCGAGGGCACCTCGCGCGTCCACGGCATCGACCTGATCAACCGCGGCTACGAGAACTTCATGGAGAAGCTCGTGGAGCTCGGCGCCAAGGTCGAGCTGCCGAACGGCGACCTCGTCTGACATCCCCGTCCGGGCCCGTGAGGGGCCCGGACAGGCCGAAGGGCGGCCACCCCACGGGGTGGCCGCCCTTCGCCGTACTGCGTACTCCTCTGCCGTCCCGGGGGCCCCTGAGGCCCCCGGCACAAGGGCGGGACTACTTGCCCTTGGCGGCTTCCTTGAGCTTGGAGCCCGCGGAGACCTTCACGCTGTAGCCGGCCGGGATCTGGATGGGGTCGCCGGTCTGCGGGTTGCGCGCGGTGCGAGCGGCACGGTGGGTGCGCTCGAAGGTCAGGAAGCCGGGGATGGTGACCTTCTCGTCGCCCTTGGCGACAATCTCGCCGACGGTCTCGGCGAGCGCGGCCAGAACGGCGTCGGCGTCCTTGCGGGTCACCTCGGCGCGCTCGGACAGAGCGGCCACCAGCTCACTGCGGTTCATGTTGTACTCCCGTGTTCAACTTGCCTTAGAGGCGTGAGATCGAAGCCGATGCTGCCAGGGCCCTCGGACAGTCCCCGGACCCGGGTCTGAACGTCAGACCCTCTCGCCCGGTTACGCATCCTGCCCCCACCACCGGCGGGAAAGCCAATCCGGCACCCGCCAGGGTCACACGAAAAGCGCCACAGTCACGCCGCGGTGACGCTCCGTCCGCACCGGACGGCATCCGGATGGAGGCCGAGGACGCGGACCGCGGGCCACGCGGGCATCTCCGCAACCCTAGAGGGGGCCCACCGGGCCCGCATCCCGCGACGCGCCGGGGATCAGGCGGAGGTGCCGCCCGTCGCGGCGGCCGAGGCGGCCCTGCGGACGGCTCCGGCGACCGCGCCGGCGACCTTGTCGTTGAAGACGGACGGGATGATGTAGTTCGCGTTCAGCTCGTCCTCGCCGACCACGTCGGCCAGCGCGCTCGCGGCGGCCAGCATCATGCCGGTGTTCACCGTGCGGGACTGGGCGTCCAGCAGGCCGCGGAAGACGCCCGGGAAGACCAGCACGTTGTTGATCTGGTTCGGGAAGTCCGAGCGGCCGGTGGCCACGACGGCGGCGGTCTGGCGGGCGACGGCCGGGTCCACCTCGGGGTCCGGGTTCGCGAGCGCGAACACAATGGCGCCCTCCGCCATCGCGGCGACGTCCTCGCCGGAGAGCACGTTCGGGGCCGAGACGCCGATGAAGACGTCGGCGCCGACCACGGCCTCCTTCAGGGTGCCGGTGTAGCCCTCGGGGTTGGTGTTGTCGGCGATCCAGCGCAGCGGGGAGTCGGCGTCCGCGTCGACCAGGTCGGGGCGGTCCGCGTGCACGACGCCGTGGATGTCGGCGCTGACCGCGTTCTTGACGCCGGCGGCGAGGAGCAGCTTGAGGATCGCGGTACCGGCGGCGCCGGCGCCCGACATGACGACCTTGACGTCGCCAACTGCCTTGCCCACCACGCGCAGTGCGTTGGTGAGGGCGGCGAGGACCACGATCGCGGTGCCGTGCTGGTCGTCGTGGAAGACGGGGATGTCGAGGGCCTCGCGCAGCCGGGCCTCGATCTCGAAGCAGCGCGGCGCGGAGATGTCCTCCAGGTTGATGCCGGCGAAGCCCGGGGCGATGGCCTTGACGATGGCGACGATCTCGTCGGAGTCCTGGGTGTCGAGGCAGATCGGCCAGGCGTCGATGCCGGCGAAGCGCTTGAAGAGGGCCGCCTTGCCCTCCATGACGGGCAGCGCGGCCATCGGGCCGATGTTGCCGAGGCCCAGCACCGCCGACCCGTCCGTCACGACTGCGACGGAATTGCGCTTGATGGTCAGACGGCGTGCGTCCTCGGGGTTCTCGGCGATCGCCATGCACACGCGGGCCACGCCCGGGGTGTAGATCATCGAGAGGTCGTCGCGGTTGCGGATGGGGTGCTTGGACGCCATCTCGATCTTGCCGCCGAGGTGCATCAGGAAGGTGCGGTCGGAGACCTTGCCGAGGCTGACGCCCTCGATCCCCCGCAGCTTCTCGACGATCTCGTCGGCGTGCGCCGTGGAGGTCGCGGCGATGGTGACGTCGATACGGAGCTTCTCGTGGCCGGAGGCCGTCACATCGAGGCCGGTGACCGAGCCACCGGACGACTCCACGGCGGTGGTGAGCTGGGAGACCGCGGTTCCGCTCGCGGGCACTTCCAGGCGGACCGTCATCGAGTACGAGACGCTGGGCGCCGTTGCCATGGCCGTGTTCCTCTTCTGTCCCTGGTTTTTCTGTACATACAGGGACCTGTCACACGGCAGGTGTGGCAGGACCTGTTGTCCGATCGTCCCACCTACCAGCCAGTACAAGGTAACCAGCTACAAATTTCGGAAAGACTCTTCCACCATACGAGATTTCCAGGTGTCTCGGAACCCTTTCCGGACACGCAAAACAGGTCTGCCCCCTCCGCTTCCGCAGAGGGGGCAGACCTGTTTTCCATGACTATGACACCGACCCGCCATGCTCGCCTCGCGGCAAGTGGTCGCTCTGAGCGACGAAGGTTGGGCCCGGGGGCTTGGATCGAGTCGGTGCCTTCACCAGGCTAACAAAGGTTCGCCGGAAGTGATCCCCCTCCCGGAAGTTGACCTCGACTCACCAGCCTCATGGCCGCGGGCCATCCGGACGTACGCCCCGCGGCTACGGCCTCAGGAGCTCCGGGACCCCGTCCGGGCCCGGCCGGTCCCGGCCGGCCGAGACCACCGTCAGCTGCTGCGTCGCACGCGTCAGCGCCACGTACAGCACGCGCAGGCCGGCCGCGGACTCCTCGGCGATCTCCGCCGGCGAGACGACCACGGTGGCGTCGTACTCCAGGCCCTTGGCCTCCAGGCTGCCCAGCGCCACGGCCCGGTCGCCCAGGTCGGCCAGCCAGCCCGCGGCCTCCGCGCGCCGGTCCATGGCCACGACCACGCCGACGGTGCCGTCCACCTGCTCCAGCAGCCGCCGGGTCTCCTCCCGCACCGCGGCGCCCAGATCCCCCTCCGCGGCCGCGAAACGGGGCTCCAGGCCCGTGGAGCGCACCGCCGTGGGCGGCTCCATGCCCGGCATCGCCAGGCGCAGCACCCGGGACGCGACCTCGGCGACCTCCGCCGGGTTGCGGTAGTTCACCGTCAGGGTGAACCGCCGGCGCGGCCGGGACCCCAGGGCCTCGTCGCGGGCCGCGGCCGCCTCGTCCGGATCCGTCCACGAGGACTGCGCCGGGTCGCCGACCACCGTCCACGTGCCCATCCGGCCCCGGCGGCCCACCATCCGCCACTGCATCGGCGTCAGGTCCTGCGCCTCGTCCACGATGACGTGCGCGTACTCGGTGCGCTCCGCCGCGAGCCGCTCGGCCCGCTCCCACTGGGTCTCCTCGCGGGTCGGCATCAGCTCCTCCAGCCCGCTCAGCTGGTCCAGCGGATCCATCTCCCGCTTCCGCTTGGGCCGGGCCGGGGCGCCGAGCAGCTGGTGGAGCTCGTCCAGCAGCGCCACGTCGTGCACCGACAGGGGACCCTTGCCGTCCGGGCCCACCCGGCGCAGCGAGCGCGCCAGCTGCCGGGTCTCGCGCGGGTTCAGGTCCCGGCGCGACCAGCGGCCGAGCTTGCGCTCGTCGGCCATCGCGGCGAGCACCGCGCGCGGGGTCAGCTCCGGCCACCAGGCGTTCAGGAAGTCGATGAACACGTCCTCGGTGGAGATGTCCTCGTCGAACGCGGAGCGCAGCTCGGCGGCCAGCTCCGGGTCGCTGTGCCGGCCGGCCCCGCCGGACTTCGCGTAGAGCGCGTCGAGGAGCAGCTTGCGGGCGCGCGGGCGCAGCAGGTTGACGGGGGCGGTGCCGCCGAGCACGTTCTGGCGGATCCGGTTCAGCTCGTCGGCCTCCAGCTCCTGGCGCCGGCCGAAGGCCACCACCCGGAGCCGGTCCGGGGCGGGGCCGCGGGCGTTGCCGAGCTCCAGGGTGCCCCGTACGGCCTTGCGGAGGACCTTGAGCATGCGGGAGGAGCCCTTGACGCGGGCCACCGACGGATCGTCGTACGTGGTCGCCTCGGCCCCGTCGACGAGCGAGCCGAGCGCGCGGATGGCGACCTGGCCCTCCTCGCCGAGGGAGGGCAGCACGCCCTCGGTGTACGCGACGAGCAGCGGCGTCGGGGAGACGATCAGGATGCCGCCGGAGTAGCGGCGCCGGTCCTGGTAGAGCAGGTACGCGGCGCGGTGCAGGGCGACGGCGGTCTTGCCGGTGCCCGGCCCGCCCGCGACCTCGGCGACCGAGGCGGCGGGGGCCCGGATGACGAGGTCCTGCTCGGCCTGGATGGAGGAGACGATGTCGCGCATCGAGTGCGTACGGGCCCGCCCGAGGGCGGCCATCAGGGCCCCGTCGCCGATGGCGGGCAGCTCCTGCCCGTTCAGCGAGGCGGTGACCTCGGGGCGCATCAGGTCGTCCTCGACGCCGAGCACCTTGCGGCCCTTGGAGCGGATCACGCGGCGGCGCACGACGCGGCCGGGGTCCTTGGGCGTGGAGCGGTAGAACGGCGCGGCCGCCGGGGCGCGCCAGTCGATGACGAGCGGCGTGTAGTCGGAGTCCAGTACCCCGATGCGGCCGATGTGCAGCGTCTCGGCGATGTCGGCGGTGAGGTCGGCGCGGATCGCGTCGTCGGCCGGCTCGACGGAGGTGTACGCGCCGTCGGGCCCGCGCTCCCCGTCCTTGCCGAGCACCAGGTCGATGCGGCCGAAGAGGAAGTCCTCGAACTCGTTGTTCAGCCGGTTGAGGTGGATGCCGGCGCGGAAGACCTGCGCGTCGCGCTCGGCGAGCGCGCCGGGCGTCCCCACCTGGCCACGTTTGGCGGCGTCGTTCATCAGGAACTCGGCCTCGTGGATCTTCTCCTCAAGGCGTCGGTACACCTGGTCGAGATGCGTCTGCTCGACCGCGATCTCCCGATCGCGGACGGAATCCGCCGTGCTGTCGACAGCGGCATTCTGCGCGGCCACCAAGGCCCCCTTCTGACGTGCATGGGCGACCGTCAACCGTACGCGAACCGGCCCCCTGTCCGCACGCCCGTTCCGGGAACGTCCGCGGATCACGACGAAGATCACTGCCCGAACCGCCCGGAACCGCCCGCGGCGGGCTCCGGCGGGGCGTCGGCGGGCTCGCGGCGCACGGTCGGCGGGCTCGCGGCGTGCGGTCGGCGGGCTCCGGCCGGGCGTCGGCTACCCGGGGCGGGCCGCCAGGACCCTGCGCCGGTGCCGGGCCACCCGCTCGCGGTTGCCGCACAGCTCGCTGGAGCACCAGCGCCGCCGGTGTCCGCGCGAGGTGTCCAGGTAGACCCGGGAGCAGCCCTCCCCCTCGCAGGCCCGCAGCAGCGCCCGGTCGCCGGGATCGGTGAGCAGCTCCACGGCGTCCCGGGCCACAGCGGCGAGCAGCGCCCCGCACTCCACCCCGCCGCACAACTCCCGTACGAGGTGCCCCTCCTGGTCCGGTACGGCACACAGTCCCGGGGGCGGACCGGCGGCCGCCGCGTTGACCCGGGCCAGCGCGTCCCCGTCGGGCCCCGCCGCGGCCAGCTCGGCCCGTACGAGGCTCTCCACGTCGGCGCGCAGTGCCCGGAACGCCTGGACCCAGTCGGTCTGGATCTGGTTCAGGGGCGTCCGGCCCGGGACCAGCCCGGTCCCGACGAGCCACAGCCGCAGCTCGTCGCCGTCCCGGATCCCCTCGGCGCCCTCGACGTCCCCGCGGGACCCGAAGGTGGCCACCAGGTCCAGGCAGACCCGCCCGGAGTCGAACCACATGCCCGTCACCGCCTCCCTCTTGGGGCGTGCCCCCAGAGTGCCCGTAGCCGCTCCGCGGCGGAAGCCCCCGTACGCGGACGGCGTGCCGTGCCGGCGCCCCGGCTCGTTGGACCGGTCGGTGACGGCCGGTGCCGACCAATGCCGGCCGGTGGCGAAGGGGAGGACGCACATGCAGCCGCGGAACGTACGCCGGCTGGTCCGGGAGATCCTCGCGCAGCAGGCCCCGGAGGAGCTGGAACTGCTGGACGGGACGGCCGCGTTGAACGACGCACAGGTCACGCGGCTGTTCCGGCGCAGGCGCGAGCGGCGCGACCCGCTCGGCTTCGGCGCGGCCGAGGTGGCGGCGCTGGTCGCGCCCGTGGTGTGGCTGGTCGTGACCGAGGTCGCGCAGCGGGGCGCGGCCGCGGCGGTGGACGGCGCCGGGCGTGCGGCCCGCCCGTGGCTGCGGCGGGTGCTGCGGCGGCCGGTGGCGGAGCCCGCCGCGGTCCCGGTACTGCTGCCGGAGCAGTTCGACGCGGTACGCACGCAGGTGCGCGAGCGCGCGCTGGCCGCGGGCGTGGAACCGCACCGCGCCGACGCCCTGGCGGACGCGGTGGTGTCCCACCTGGCCACCGGGCCGACACCCCCTCCGCCCGGCCCCGCGGCGGAACCCGCGGCCAGGCCTGCGGAAGGCCCCGCGGCCGGCCCCGGGGCGGGATCTGCGTCCGGTCTCGCGGCCGGACCTGCGGAGGGGCCTTCGCCCGGGACCGCGGCCGGGCCCGCGGAAGGGCCTTCGCCCGGGACCGCGGCCGGACCTGCGGAAGGGCCTTCGCCCGGGACCGCGGCCGGACCTGCGGAAGGGCCTTCGCCCGGGACCGCGGCCCGGCCCGCGGAAGGGCCGGCGGCGGGGCCCTCGGCGGGTGCGTGAGCCGCTCGCCCGGCAGGACCAGCGGGTCCTGGGGCAGGGGTCGACCCGCCGGTCGGCGCTGTTCCTCCTCGCGCTCCTCGTGGTCGCGGTCGGCCTGCGGATGCGCTCGGCCCGCGCCCGGCGCTCGGGCGCGCTGTACGAGGCGTTCCTCGCCACCCCCGAAGCCCGGGGCCTGGGGGGCCTGCCGCTGCGCGAGCTGCGGCCGGTGCGGCCGCGGACGGCGGCGCACTACGGCCGGCTGCTCGCGGACGCCGCGCTGCCACCCGCGCTGTGGGCGGGGGCGGTCCTGGCCGCCGCGGCCCTCCTGCTCTTCCTGGTCACGCCGGCGTGGCGCCGGTGGACGGGCCGGATGGTGCCGGTCGGCCGCGGCTCGGCGCTCGACCTCGCCCTGCGGGGCCTGTGCCTGCGCTCGGGGGTGCAGCCGCTCCCGAGGTTCCTCGTCGCACCGCTGCGCATGTCGGCGACGGCGGTGACCTTCGGCGCGGCCGGACGGTACACGGTGTGCGTCAACGCGGGCCTGAGGCCGCTGCTGACCTCGGACCCCCGGCACTTCGAGGCGGTGGTCCTCCACGAGCTGGCCCACATCCGCAACCGGGACGTGGAACTGGGCTGTGCGGCCCGGGCGTTGTGGTGGGCCTTCCTCCTCACGGTCGCGGTGCCGCACGCGATCCTGACCTACCGGCTGGCCGCGGCCCCCGCGCCCTGGCCGGGCGAGGGCCTCGACCCCGGCGGCGAGGCGGAGCTCCTCGCGCTGCTCGCCGCGCTGGCCTACGCGACCCACACCGAGATCCTGCGCAGCCGCGAACTGTGCGCGGACCTGGACGCGGTGGACCAGGGCGCGGATCCGGCGGTCTGGGAGCGGCCGGTGCCGTGGTGGCGGTGGGTCACCCTGCCGTGGCACACGCACCCGAGCTGGCCCTGGCGCAGGCGTGCGCTGGCCCGCCCGGTGCAGGTCGTCGGGTCGTACGCGACCTGGGAGCAGCCGGTGCTGCTGGTCGGCTGGGTGGTCGTCCTGCTGCAGTTCGCGCTGAACGAGTTCGGCGGGGCCACGGTGCCGACGGCGCTCTGCTACGCGGGACTGGTGCTGTGCGGATGGCTGGGGCGGATGCAGTCCCGCCACCCGAACAGCAGCTTCCGCGTCCGGCCCCGCACGTTCGGCACCGACGCGGGCACGGGCACGCCCGCGGGCACCGACACCGGCACCGGCACCGGCACCGCACCCGGCCCGGCCGGCCGGCTGCGCCGTACCGCCGTACCGGCGCTGCTCCTGCTGGCGCTGCTGGTGGTCGACCCGGTCGGCAGCTGGCTGACGCCCTAGACGCCAGACGCCCTAGAACCGCGGCGGGTCGTCGTGCAGCAGCCGCTGGAAGAGCCGGTGGTCGCGCCAGGCGCCGTTGATGTGGAGGTACCGCGGGGCGACCCCGTAGGCGGTGAAGCCCGACTTGGCCAGCACCCGCTGGGAGCCGTGGTTGTCCAGGAGGGTGCCGGCCTCCACCCGGTGCAGGCCGACCTCGTCGCGGGCGATCCGGCAGACCTCCGCCACGGCGGCGGTGGCCAGGCCCTTCCCGGTCCAGGCCTGGTCTATCCAGTAGCCGACGCCGCCGCTGCACAGCGGACCGAGCGTGATGGAGCCGAGGTTGATCGCCCCGACCGGCACTCCGTCGGCGCTCAGTACGAAGGGCAGCACGCGGCCGCCGTCCCGGTCGGCGAGCAGCACCTCGATCCGGGCCCGCTGGCCCGCCTCGGTGTAGAACTCCTCGGACCGGTCGGGTTCGGTGGGCGCCATGTACGCCCGGTTGCGCGTCAGTACGTCGGCCAGCCCGGCGGCATCGTCCAGCGTGATGCCCCGCATCTCCACTCCGTCAGCGATCATCCGGGTACGCTAACCGATCCCCCTACGGGCGCGCACTCCCCGGCGTCCAGCGACAGCCGGTACCCCCGCTTGACCACCGTCTGGATCAGCATCGGCACGCCCAGCGCCACCCGCAGCCGCGCCATCGCCGTCTCCACCGCGTGCTCGTCGCGCCCCGCGCCCGGCAGCGCCCGCAGCAGTTCCGACCGGGCCACCACCCACCCGGGCCTGCGCGACAGGGCCCGCAGCAGGGCCATCCCGGCCGGCGGTACGGGGCGCAGCTCCGAGTCCACGACCACGGCCTGGCCGCGGATCTCCACCCGGTGCCCCGCGACCGGCAGCACCCGCGCGCGTCCCGGCAGTTCGGTACAGAGCAGCTGTACGAGCGGCCCCAGCCGGAACCGCTCGGGCTGCAGGGTCGCCACCCCCTCCGCCTGGAGCGGCAGTGCGGTCACCGGCCCCACGCACGCGGAGAGCACCCCGCCGTCCCGCAGCGCCGCCAGCAGGGGTTCCCGTACGCCCCGCTCCGCGGCCCGCGCCAGCAGCGAGGCCACCGCCGGGGCCGAGGTGAAGCTCACCGCGTCCACCGACCCCGAGACCACCGCGTCCAACAGCCGGTCCAGCGGCCCGAGGTCCTCGGGCGCCATCCACCGGTACACCGGTACGTCCACCACCTCGGCCCCGCCCGCCCGCAGTGCCTCGATGAACCCGGGCAGCGGCTCACCGTGCAGCTGGATCGCGATGCGCCGGCCCGCGACCCCGGCCGTCAGCAGCCGGTCGAGGACCTCGGCGAGGGACTCGGACTGCGGTGACCAGGTCTCCACCAGCCCGGCGGCCCGGATCGCGCCCTTGACCTTCGGGCCGCGCGCCAGCAGTTCGGTCTCGCGCAGCCGCCCGAGCAGCTCCTCCCCGATCCCCCACCCGTCGGCGGCCTCGATCCACCCGCGGAAGCCGATGGCGGTGGTGGCCACCACGACGTCCGGGGCGAAGCCGATCAGCTTCTTGGTCGCGGCGAGCAGCTCGGTGTCGTCGTCCAGCGGCACGATGCGCAGGGCCGGCGCGTGCAGCACGTTGGCGCCGCGCCGGCGCAGCAGGGCGATCAGCTCGTCGGCCCGCCGGGCGGCGGTGACGCCGACGGTGAAGCCGGCCAGGGGCCCGGCGTGGGTGTCGTACATGGTGACCTGCCTCGCGCAGTGGGTCGGGTGTCGCGTGAGCCGAGCCTGCCAAGGGCGCGTATCAGACTCGGTTCACCCGCATTTCCGCACCGTTAACCGGCGTTACACCGAGGTGAGCTGCGGCTTCGCCGCCGTCCCGGCCGCCGGGGCGCTCGCGGCCGCGGGCCGGCGAAGGTATACCGCCCAAGTGACCGCGCAGCAGGCGGCGTAGAAGCCGAGGAAGGTCACGAAGGCGGCCGTTCCCGAGCCCGAGCTCAAGAACGCCTCCCGGAAGACCAGGTTGATGCCGAGGCCGCCGAGCGCGCCCACCGCGCCGATCAGCCCCATGGAGGCCCCGGACAGCCGGCGCCCGTAGGCGGCCGCGGCCTCGCCGCTCATGCCGCGGGCGAGGGCCTTCGCCTGGAAGATGCCGGGGACCATCTTGTACGTGGAGCCGTTGCCGAGCCCGCTGAGCACGAACAGGGACACGAACCCGACGAGGAAGACCGGCAGCGACTCCCGCACCGAGGCGAAGACGACCACCCCGGTCGCGGCCGCCATGGCCACGAAGGTGCCGAGGGTGATCCGGGCCCCGCCGAAGCGGTCCGCGAGCGCCCCGCCGACCGGGCGGATCAGCGAGCCGAGGAGGGGGCCGATGAAGGTGAGCGAGGCCGCCTGGAGCGGGGTCCGGCCGAACTGGGTCTGGAGCACCAGTCCGAAGGCGAAGCTGTAGCCGATGAAGGAGCCGAAGGTGCCGATGTAGAGGAACGCCATGATCCAGGTGTGCGCGTCGCGCGCCGCCTCCCGTACCGCGCCGGTGTCGTTGCGCACGGGCGCCAGGTTGTCCATCCGCAGGGCGGCCAGCGCGGCCGCGATCACGATCAGCGGGATGTAGACGGCGAGCAGCAGCCTGGGGCGGCCCGCCCCGGCGGTGGCGATGACCAGCAGCGCGATCAGCTGCACCACCGGTACGCCGATGTTCCCGCCGCCCGCGTTGAGCCCGAGCGCCCAGCCCTTCTTGCGGAGCGGGAAGAAGGCGTTGATGTTCGTCATCGAGGAGGCGAAGTTGCCGCCGCCCACCCCGGTCAGCGCGGCGACGGCGAGGAATGTGCCGTAGGAGGTCCCGGGCTCCATGACCACCAGCGCGGCCACCGTCGGGAGGAGCAGCAGCAGGGAGCTGATCACCGTCCAGTTCCGGCCGCCGAACCGGGCGACGGCGAAGGTGTACGGCACCCGTACGAGGGCGCCGACGCAGGTGGCGGTGGCGATGAGGAAGAACTTGCCGGCCGGGTCGATCCCGTACTGCGGCCCCATGAAGAGGACCATCACCGACCACAGGGACCAGATCGAGAAGCCGATGTGCTCGGAGAGCACGGAGTACAGCAGGTTGCGCCGGGCGATCTTCTCGCCCGAGGTCTTCCAGAAGGTCTCGTCCTCGGGATCCCAGTGTTCGATCCAGGTCATCACACGCCTCCACAGCTGCCGTCGCGTCCGTGGTGACGACCGTAGGAAGGGCTCGTTTCGGCCCCGGTCCCCGCCGGATGACCGCCGGGAAACCTTGCACTCACCCGCCGTCGGTGCCAGGTGTGAGCGCGGCGGGCAGCCAGCTCCCGGGGGGCACCTCCAGCCAGCCCCGCGCGGCGGCGAGCTCGGCGGCGGCGGCGCGCAGGGCGTCCACCCCGGGATGGCCGAAGCCCTTGCGCCACACCATGGCGAGCGGCGACAGCGGCACCGGGTCGACGAGCGGCCGTTTCACGCACCCGGGCATGTCGGCGAAGTCCACCGTCACCAGCACCGGGTTGCCGGTCTTGGCCATCACCCGGCCGAACTCGTCCTTGCCCACCGCCACCGGGGCGGGGGCCGCCTGCTCGATCCCTCGCCCCGCGAACAGCTCCCCCGCCAGCCCGGTCCACTCCAGGGTCCGCGCGTTGCCCGCCCCGGTGTACACGCTCTCCCCCGCCAGGGCGTCCAGCTCCAGCGGTACGCCGGCCCGCCCGGCCAGTGCGTGCCCGACGGGCAGCAGCACCGCGAGCGGCTCGTACCGTACGGGCATCTGCGCGAGCCGGGCCCGCAGCGCCGGGGGCAGGCCGGCGGCGTACCCGAAGGAGACGTCGAGCCGCCCCGCCACGACCTCGGCGGCGGCGTAGGTCAGCCCGCTCTCGAAGCGGGCCATCAGCTCGCAGTCCGGCGCGAGCTCCCGGGCCCGCAGGAGGACGGTGCGCGCGGTGCCGGGGCCGTCGGTGTTGTGGTCGACGAGCAGCGGGCGCGGCCCGGCGAAGGCACCGGCCAGCTCGTCGTGGGCGCGCAGCACGTTCCGGGCCAGGGGCAGCAGCCGCTCGCCGTCCGGGGTGAGCTCGACGGCGCGGGTGGTGCGTACGAACAGCGCCGTGCCCAGGGCCTGTTCGAGGCGGCGCACGTCCCGGCTCAGGGCCTGCTGGGCGACGTACAGCCGGGCGGCGGCGCGGGTGAAGTGCAACTCCTCGGCCACGGCGACGAATCCGCGCAGCAGGCGGGGTTCCACATCACGGGCTATCACCCCCGGAGACTAACAACAGACGGCGGTGAATCCGCCGCGAACAGGTGTTGGACCCGGCCCGGCCCCGGGCCGGAGGCTTGATCCATGCCCTCCACCCCGCTGATGACCGTGACCGGCACCACCCTCGTCCTCGCCGCCCCGCCGACGGCCGCGCCCTCCCCCGCAGCGCCCCGCGCCCGGGGCCCCTACGGGCGGCTGTTCACCCTGCCCGGCACCCGGGCCTTCACCGCCGGGAACCTGATCGCGCGGCTCCCGACGGGCATGTTCGGGATCAGCGCGGTGATGATGATCGCCGGCCAGCGCGGCTCGTACGCCCTCGCCGGCGCGGTCACGGCCACCGGCCTCGGCGCCACCGCACTGGCCGGGCCCTGGACGGCCCGGCTGATCGACCGCTACGGCCAGGCCCGGATCGCCGTACCGGCCACGCTGATCGCGGTCCTCGGCTCCCTCGCCCTGGTCGCCTGCATCCGCCTCGAAGCCCCCGCGTGGACCCTCTTCGCCGCGTACGCCGCCACGGCCACCACCCCCAACATCGGCGGCATGTCGCGGGCCCGCTGGACGCACCTGCTGCGCGGCTCGCCGGCCGAGCACCACACGGCGATGTCCTTCGAGCAGGCCGCCGACGAGTTCTGCTTCATGTTCGGCCCGGTCCTGGCCGCGTTCCTCTGCTCGGCCGTCTTCCCGGAGGCGGGCACCCTCACCGCGGCGGCCCTGCTCCTCACCGGCATGCTGGTCTTCACCTCCCGGCGCGCCACCGAGCCCCCGGTGACGGCGGCGCCCCGGCGCGGCGGCTCGCCGCTCGGCGCGCTGGGCCCGCTGCTGTTCCTCTTCCTGGCCCTGGGCCTGGTGTTCGGCTCGATGGAGGTCTCCTCGATCGCCTACCTCGACGGGCACGGCATGGGCGCCGGCACGGGCCTGATCCTGGCCTTCCAGGCGGCGGGCTCCTGCGCGGCCGGCCTGCTGTACGGCACCCTGCGCCCGCGGGGCCTGGGGACCTGCCTGGCCGTCCTGGCCGCCGCGATGGCCCTGCCCGCGGCCGCCGCGGCCACCGGCTCCGTCGTGCTGCTGGCCCCGGCCCTGCTCCTGGCGGGCATGGCCACGGCTCCGACGATGGTGACGGCGATGTCCCGGGTCCACGCCCGTACGCCCGAGGGCCGTCTGAACGAGGGCATGACCCTGGCCGTCACGGCCATCTTCGCGGGCATCGCGGCCGGTTCCGCCACCGCGGGCGCCGCGGTGGACCGCTTCGGCCCGGCGACGGCCTACCTGCTGCCCGTGGCGGCCGCCCTGTCGGCCGTGGTCGCGGGGCGGTTCATCCGGCGGCCGGGTGACCGTGCCCGCGTGGTACTCACTACCGCCGCCCAAGATCCGCAATAACTGGGGGTGTCTTCCCAGCGCCCTTCCCTTTGCGGAGGAACACCCCTTGTCTGCTTCCCGCTCCGTGCCCGCGGCCCTGATCGTCGCGGCCGTCACCGCAACCTGCCTCGTGCCGGCAGTACCGGCCCTGGCCGACTCGTCGAACATCCGGTTCACCCAGCCGTACGTCCCCTCGATCGCTCCGGGCAGGACGGGCCGCATCGTCATCGCGGCCGTCAACGGGGCCGATCCGGCGATCAGCAGCACGTTCCGGATCACCGCCCCGGAGCGGACGACCTTCCCGGAGACCCGCTTCTACTGGGACGGCAAGCGCGCGTCCGTCGCGTGCGAGCGGTCCTCCGACGCCCGCCTGCTGACTTGCAACGCCGCGACCCGCGCCGGCTTCACCTTCCCCGCGAACACGCGGACGCGGCTGGGGGTGGCGCTGCGGGTGGACGCGGACGCCCCGGAAGGCACCACCCTGGACGGGGGCGAGTGGGAGACCGGCACGGACGCGCCCGCGCTGTTCGGCGTCGCCACCCCGGTGACGGGCCCCAAGGGCGACGACGGCCACCACGGCCACGACGGGAAGCCCGGCCACCACGGCAAGCCCGGCCGCCCCGGCCCCAAGGGCGAGAAGGGCGACAAGGGCGACCGCGGCGAACAGGGCGAGCGCGGAGAGCGCGGCGAACAGGGCGAGCGCGGCGAACAGGGCAACCAAGGAAACCAGGGCAACCAGGGCGTGCCCGGCCCGAAGGGCGACCGCGGCGACACCGGCCTCCAGGGCCCGAAGGGCGACACCGGCCCGTCCGGCGGCCCCAAGGGCGACAAGGGCGATAAGGGCGACCGCGGCGAGCGGGGCGAGAAGGGCACAACCGGAACCACGGGCAGCCGAGGCCCGGCCGGCCCCGCCGGCCCGCAGGGCCCCCGCGGACCCGAGGGCCCCAAGGGTCACAAGGGAGACCAGGGCCCGAAGGGACACAAGGGCGACAAGGGACACAAGGGCGACCGTGGCCCCGCCGGGCCCCAGGGACCGAAGGGACCCCAGGGACCGAAGGGCGACAAGGGCGACACCGGCAAGCCCGGCCACTGCAAGAAGTGCGACGGCCACCACGGCGACAAGGAAACCCCGAAGGCCCGCATCGCCACCACCGGCAAGGGCCTCGGCATCCGCTCCGGCCCGGGCACGCAGTACGCGAAGCAGGGCAAGGTCCTGACCGGGACGGTGGTCGCCCTCCAGTGCAAGGTGAACGGCCAGGAGATCGAGGGCAATTCGATCTGGTACAAGCTCGCGGACGGCCGCGGCTGGATCGCCGCCCGCTACGCCCAGAACCTCAACAAGGTTCCGTTCTGCTGACCCCCGCGCAGGCATGACAAAGGCCCCGCAGCCGAGAGGCCGCGGGGCCTTTGCGGTCGAAACCGGCCGACGCTACCCGTACCAGACGATGTTGCACACGTACACGCACTCGCGGCGAGGCACCACGAGAAACTGGATGAAGCCTCGCCCGACAAGGATGTCGAACTCGCGTAGGCCACCTTCACGATCGGTCGGCCGACCGACCGACCCGTGCGGCATCGGCCCCGATCGCGGCGAGTTCGGTGGCGATCCGTTCCGCTTCCGCGATCACCCCGGGTGGCAACCCACCAGTGACGTAGTTGCTGTCATCGGTGTTGCAGTCCCACCGCCAGTCGCTCACAGACCCGCCTCGACCTTCGCCGCCTGCAGGATCTGCTGGATCTCCGCAAGCGCATCTGCGGGGTCCTCGTTTCCGGCGTCGATCAAGGCTTCCAGCGCGTGGAAGCGGGCGGCGCGGGCGGGGTGACGGGCGATGGCCACGTTGACGGCCCAGACATGGATGAAGGCCCGCAGCGGAGCAAGGCTCTGGGCCTGCTGCGCGTTGGTCGCCGCCTCCGCCAAGTGCTCATCGAAGGCATGGACGCGCGAGGGGGCGATCCGAGCAATGGCGTGCCGCACCGCGGCAACAGTGAGCTCTGGCATCGGGATCAGCGGCCCGTCGGCGGGGATCGGCGCGCTCACGTGTCCTCCTGGGTCGTGCGGGCCACTCGGGGCTCCACCGTACCGCCGCAGAGGGGACGGCCGCCCGGGAACTCCGGCATGACAAAGGCCCCGCAGCCGCGGGGCCTTTGCCCACATGGGGTGGTGGAGATGGCGGGAATCGAACCCGCTCACAGGGGGCGGCGCGACCTGCGGTGATCTCTATTTGTACAGGTCAGCACCGAACAGGGCCGCACAGGACAGCACGGGACCGGACTGGATGAGACGGGTGGTGCTCCCGCTGGGAGCACCGGGCGGCACGGAGCTCCCGGGCACGGATGCCCCCTCGGTCGAGTGACTGCGAAGTGACTGCATTGACGATAAAATGCAGTCATGACTGCATTCACGATCCGTGAAGTCCCCGACGACATCGCCCGCCGCATAAAGGTCCGCGCCGCCGAGGCCGGACAGTCCCTCCAGGCCTACCTGCTCGGCCTCGTCACCCGCGACGCCACCCAGCCCACACTCGCCGAAATGGCCAACCGAGCCGAGCGCTACGCCACGGAGGACATCGACATCCAGGACGTACTCGACGCCATCGACGCAGGCAGGGCGGGCCGTTGATCGTCGTGGACTCCTCCGCCCTGGTCCTGTTCCTCACGGACAGGGGCTCCGGGGGCACCGCCGCCCGCCGGCGCATCGGCGAGGAAGACGCGCTCGCCGCTCCCTACCTGCTGGACACTGAGATCGCCTCCGCTCTTCTGGGCATGGCACGCGGCACCAAGATCGACCCCGAAAGCCTCGACGAGCACTTCAAGACCTATCAGGGGCTGCGCGTACAGCGGCACGAGACGGGCCCCCTGCTCCCCCGGATCCGAAAGCTGTACGCCAACCTCTCCGCCTACGACGCCACGTACGTCGCCCTCGCCGAGGCACTGGGCGTCCCCCTGCTGACGGCGGACGTGCGCATCGAACGAGGCGTTCAGAAGCCGCGTTGCCGAATCGAGGTCGTCACTGCCAACAGCGATCAGCCTCCGCACCCAGGCACCTGACGCACCACCGCATCCGCCCCACTCCCTGAAGGGTGGTGCTCCCGTCGTGCTCCCACATGACGAAGGCCCCCTCACCTTGCGAAGTTTTTTCGCAGGTCAGGGGGCCTTCGCCCACATGGGATGAGTGGAGATGGCGGGAATCGAACCCGCGTCCAACGGTGCAGAAGCAGGGCTTCTCCGAGCGCATTCCGCTGCGCTTTTCTCGGCCCCGGAGATCACACGGACAAGTCTCCGACGGGCTCAGTCACTGTTTGATTTCCCTCAAACCCCCGTGACCGGGGCTAGAGGTTTAGATCCCTAATTGACGCCAGGATCCGGACCGGGACCACTTCCGGGCTGACGCTCCTCACAGAGGCTTCAGCTCACTGTTATTAGGCAGCGAGGGTGAAGCGGGAGTTATCGCTCTTGGAGTTGGCGATTATTGTTTGCGACATATGGTTTACGAGATCATTGCCGCTTCCTCGGCTCGCTTCCCCTGCATCGACAGCCGCTGTCGAAACCGATCATCCCCATGTTTTCACGCTATTCAGTTGGATACTGCTCGATCCGCGCCACCCGCGAACGGGTGGTGCTGACGCCATGGTACGCGAAGTGGACCACTGCGTGCCAGGAGTTTAAACCGTGCCCCGCTGCTTGCGGCGGATCGCCGAGATCGCGCGGTTCGTCTCGCGGGTGTCCTGCTTCTCCCGGAGCGTCTGCCGCTTGTCGTACTCCTTCTTGCCCTTCGCCAGCGCGATCTCGATCTTCGCGCGGCCGTCCTTGAAGTAGAGGGAGAGGGGCACGATCGTGTGACCCGACTCCTCCGACTTGCGCTCCAGCTTGTCGATCTCCTCCCGGTGCATGAGGAGCTTGCGCTTGCGCCGGGCGCTGTGGTTGGTCCAGGTGCCCTGGCTGTACTCCGGCACGTGCACGTTGTACAGCCAGGCCTCGCGGCCCTCGACCGACACGAAGCCGTCCACCAGCGAGGCCCTGCCCTGGCGCATGGACTTGACCTCGGTACCCGTGAGCACGAGACCGCACTCGTAGGTGTCGAGGATCGTGTAGTCGTGCCGCGCCTTCTTGTTCTGGGCGATCAGCTTGCGCCCTTTTTCCTTAGCCATAGTGCGGTCATTTTCGCACTACGGACCCACCCCGAGGCCACCCAATACCGCGCGGGCCCGCTCCTCGGCCCCGTCCGTCGCCGCCAGGTCCGGTGTGATGCCGCTGCCGTCCAGGCTCCGGCCCGCCGGAGTGCGGTACGTGCCGACCGTCAGCTCGGCCACCGAGCCGTCCGCGAGCTGCGTCGGCATCTGCACCGAGCCCTTGCCGAAGGTCCGGGTGCCGACCGTCACTGCGCGGCCGCGGTCCTGGAGCGCGCCCGTCACGAGCTCGGCCGCGCTCATCGTGCCGCCGTCCACCAGGGCCACGAGCGGCCGGGCCGTGTCGCCGCCCGGCGGGGCGTACAGGGCGTGCTGGTCACCCCGTACGTCGTACGTGGCCACGAGCCCGCCGTCGAGGAACGCGGCGGCGGCCGTCACCGCCTCGGTGACCAGCCCGCCGGTGTTGCCGCGCAGGTCGAGCATCACCCCGGAGCCGGCCGGGGCCGCGCGGACGGCGTCGCGGACCCGTTCGCCGGAGCCGCGGGTGAAGGAGGCGACCTTGATGACGGTGATCCCGCCCGGGAGTTCGCGTACGGTCACCGGCTCGGCGCGCAGTTCCTCGCGCCGCACGGTCCGGGTGAGGTCGGCGCCGTCGCGGGTCAGGTTCAGCACCACGGGGGTGCCGGCGGCGCCGCGCAGCAGGGCCACCACCTCGGGGACGCGCAGCCCGGTGACGCCCTGCCCGTCGATGCTCAGCAGCCGGTCCCCGGCGCGCAGGCCGGCCCGGGCGGCGGGGCCGCCGGGCTGTACCCGGTCGATCTCGATGCGGCCGTCCTGGCGGCGCTGGGCCCAGAGCCCGACGCCGGTCCAGCGGCCGTCGAGGTCCGCGGTGAAGGCCTCGTACTCGCCCTGGTCGTAGACGGTGCCCCAGCGGTCCCCGCTGCGGCTGACCACCTCCTGGGCGGCGCTCTTGCCGGACTTCCCGGCGGCGACGGCGTCCGCCGCGGCGCGGGTGACGGCCTCCCGGTCGGCGGTGCCCGCCTCCCGGGGCGCGGGCCCGGCCGCGGGGTCCTGCGCGAGGCCGTCCACGCTGCGGGCGACCAGGACGGCTCCCGCGTCCGACGGGTCCGACGGGGTGTCGAAGTCCCAGCACCCGGTGCTCGCGGCCGTGCCGACGGCCATGAGGAAGACCAACGTCAAAACGGCCCCGCGACGCAGGTCGCGGGGCCGGAGACAGAAGGCGGACAGTCCCGGCATGGCGCCGAGTCTAGGACAAGCCCCGCGGCGGTACGGGTGGTTGGCCGTACCGCCCGCGGGGCGCTTGTCACACCTTCAGGTACTTGCGCAACGCGATGAAGGCGGCCAGGGAGGGCATCAGCACCCCGATGACCAGCACCAGCGGCAGCTTCGTCAGGACGGAGTCCCAGCCGATGAAGTTGATCAGCTCCATCTTCGTGCGCAGCGCGGCGCCGTGGTCGATGACGAAGTACTGGCCGGCGCCCAGCATGCCGCAGGCGAAGACCGCGCCGATGAGGCCGGCGAAGGCGGCCTCCATGATGAACGGCACCTGGATGTAGAAGCTGGACGCGCCCACGAGCCGCATGATCCCGGTCTCGCGCCGCCGGCTGAAGGCGGAGACGCGCACCGTGTTGACGATCAGCAGCAGCGCCACCACCAGCATGATCAGCATGATGCCGAGGGCGGCCCAGTTGAGGTATCCGAGGAGCCTGAAGAGGTTGTCCAGCACGGTGCGCTGGTCCTCGACCGACTGGACCCCGTCGCGGCCCGAGAAGGAGGTCGTGATGACCTTGTACTTCTCCGGCTGCTTGAGCTTCACCCGGAAGGACTCGGGCATCTGGTCCGGGGTGATGGAGGCGGCCAGGGCGGTGTGGCCGAACTGCTCCTTGTAGTGCTTGAAGGCCTCGTCGGAGGATTCGTACGTGACGGTCTCGACGAGGTCCATGCCCTTGAGCTCGGTCTCCAGGGCCTGCTTCTGCTCCGGGGTCACCGCGCCCTTGGAGCAGGACGCCCCGTTGGTGGCCTCGGAGTCGTTCTTGTTGCAGAGGTAGATCGAGACGTTGACCTTGTCGTACCAGTAGCCCTTCATATTGCTGACCTGGTCACGCATGAGCAGGGAGCCACCGAACAGGGCCAGCGACAGGGCCACGGAGATGATGACCGCGAAGGTCATGGTGAGATTGCGACGGAGACCGACGCCGATCTCCGACATGACGAACTGGGCGCGCATTGCGTCTCAGGGACCTTTCAGTGCTGGTAGCCGTAGACGCCGCGCGACTGGTCGCGCACGAGTCGGCCCTGTTCGAGTTCGATGACGCGCTTGCGCATCTGGTCGACGATCTGCTGGTCGTGGGTCGCCATGATCACGGTGGTGCCGGTCCGGTTGATCCGGTCCAGCAGCTTCATGATCCCGACGGAGGTCTGCGGGTCGAGGTTGCCGGTGGGCTCGTCCGCGATCAGCAGGGCGGGACGGTTGACGAAGGCGCGGGCGATGGCCACGCGCTGCTGCTCACCACCGGAGAGCTCGCCGGGCATCCGGTCCTCCTTGCCGCCGAGCCCGACCAGTTCGAGGACCTGCGGGACGGCCTTGCGGATCTCGCCGCGCGGCCTGCCGATGACCTCCTGGGCGAAGGCCACGTTGTCGGCCACCGACTTGTTGGGCAGGAGTCGGAAGTCCTGGAACACGGTCCCCAGCTGGCGCCGCATGTGCGGGACCTTCCAGTTGGAGAGTCTGGCGAGGTCCTTGCCCAGTACGTGCACCTGGCCGTGGCTCGCCCGCTCCTCGCGCAGGATGAGCCGCATGAAGGTGGACTTGCCGGAGCCGGAGGAGCCGACCAGGAAGACGAACTCGCCCTTCGCGATGTCCAGGGAGACATCTCTGAGTGCGGGGCGGCTCTGCTTCGGGTAGGACTTGGAGACGTTGTCGAATCGGATCACGGGTGCACCACGGTCGCCGGGAGTAGGTGTGCGTGACCATACGCGAACGGGCGCGAGGTGTGGACCCGGCGTCCGGAGTTGTCCGATATATCCCCGGCTCCGAGGTCCCCTCGACCGCGATTGCCCGGACGGGCCGCGCCGAATGTCGGCGAAGCTGGCACAGTGGTAGGGGGAACGGACGCGTTCCCCGCGCCGTTGTCCTTCACAGAGGGACACCTAGGGGACGAGAGGAGGAGCGCATGACATATGACCGGCTCGTGTGCGCGAACTGCGCCGCACCCGTCAGCCAGGGCCGCTGCCCTGTGTGCCGGGCGAACCGGGAGCGCCTCCAGCAGGAGGGCCCCTTCTCCGGCCTGAACCCCGTGGCGCTCATCGCGCTTCTGGTGGTCCTGGTGGCCGCACTGGCACTGGTGGCCCAGCAGACGGCGTAGTTCCCTTCTCCGCCACGTACCGATCAGACGCGAAAGGCCCGGACACTTTGCGTGGTGTCCGGGCCCTCTGCTGTCCGCGGGGCGTACGCGCCTACGCGGTCTGCTCCTGCTGCTTGCGCCAGCGGATGCCGGCCTCCAGGAAGCCGTCGATCTCGCCGTCGAGCACCGCCTGCGGGTTGCCGACCTCGAACTCCGTCCGGAGGTCCTTGACCATCTGGTACGGGTGCAGGACGTAGGACCGCATCTGGTTGCCCCAGGAGCTTCCGCCGTCCTTGAGGGCGTCCATCTTGTCCTTCTCCTCCTGGCGGCGCCGCTCCAGGAGCTTGGCCTGGAGCACGTTCATCGCGCTGGCCTTGTTCTGGATCTGCGAGCGCTCGTTCTGGCAGGAGACCACGATGCCGGTCGGCAGGTGCGTGATGCGCACCGCCGAGTCGGTCGTGTTGACGCCCTGGCCGCCGGGGCCCGACGCGCGGTAGACGTCCACGCGCAGCTCGGCCTCGTCGATCTCGACGTGGTCGCTGGTCTCGACGACCGGCAGCACCTCGACGCCCGCGAAGGAGGTCTGGCGGCGGCCCTGGTTGTCGAAGGGCGAGATCCGGACAAGGCGGTGGGTGCCCTGCTCGACGGAGAGGGTGCCGTAGGCGTACGGGGCCTTGACCACGAAGGTGGTCGACTTGATGCCGGCCTCCTCCGCGTACGAGGTCTCGTAGATCTCGGTGGGGTAGCCGTGGCGCTCGGCCCAGCGCAGGTACATGCGCTGCAGGCGCTCGGCGAAGTCGGAGGCGTCCACGCCGCCGGCCTCGGCGCGGATGTTGACCAGCGCCTCGCGCTCGGCGTACTCGCCGGAGAGCAGGGTGCGGACCTCCATCTCGTCCAGCGCCTTGCGGACGGAGACGAGCTCGGCCTCCGCCTCGGCCAGGGTGTCCGCGTCGTCCATCTCCTGGGCGAGCTCGAAGAGCACCCCGAGGTCGTCGATGCGGCCGCGCAGGGTCTCGGTCTTGCGGACCTCGGCCTGGAGGTGCGAAAGCTTGCTCGTGATCTTCTGGGCGGCCTCCGGGTCGTCCCACAGGGACGGCGCGGCGGCCTGCTCCTCAAGCACGGCGATTTCTGCCCTCAGCTTGTCGAGGTCCAGGACGGCCTCGATCGACCCCATGGTCGAGGAGAGGGACTTCAGCTCTTCGGAAACATCGACGACTGCCACGGGTCCAGCGTAGCCGGTCCCCGGACGTCGATCTCCGGGCAGTCCGGATCACCCGTACTGATGGAGCCTCGTACGGGCGTACGCTCACCGTATGACTGTTCTCCTCGTCAAGCGCCGCCATGTGGACCACATGCGTGTCACGACGACGAGCTGTCTGCCGCCGGACCTTCCCCAAGCCTGATCCACCCCGATCCGACTTGGTCCTGTACGCGGCTACGCGGCTCCGGCGCCATCCCTGTCGGCGGCCCTCCCCTCCGCGACCCCCACCACTCCTTGGGGACAGGACCCCGTGACATCCGAAACGGAGACGTCATGCCGTCCGCGCACTCCCTCCCCGTCCTGGACCTCTCCCAGGCGGACGACCCGGCCCAGCGGGCCGATTTCCTCAAAGCACTGCACGCGGCCGCCCGCGACAGCGGCTTCCTGCATCTGACCGGGCACGGTGTGACCGCCGCCGAGACCGCCCGCATCCTGGAGCTGACCAGGGCTTTCTTCGCGCTCCCGGAGGCCGACCGGCTGGCCGTGAGCAATCTGAACTCCCCGCACTTCCGCGGCTACACCCGCATCGGGCACGAGCTGACCGGCGGCGCCTCCGACTGGCGCGACCAGCTGGACGTCGGCGCCGAGCGGCCGGCGCCGCAGCTGGGGCCCGGCGACCCGGCGTACCTGTGGCTGGAGGGGCCGAACCAGTGGCCGGCGGCGCTGCCCGAGCTGCGGACGGCGGTCCTGGAGTGGCAGTCCCGCCTGGCCTCCGTGGCCCACCGGCTCCTGCGCGAGCTCCTCACCTCGATCGGCGCCCCGCCGGACTTCTTCGACGCGGCCTTCGCGGACCGGCCGCACCTGCACACGAAGCTGATCCGCTACCCGGGATCGGCCCCCTCGGGCGCGGACCAGGGCGTCGGCGCGCACAAGGACTACGGCTTCCTGACGCTGCTGCTCCAGGACTCGGTGGGCGGGCTCCAGGTGGTGCGGGACGGTGGCTTCGTCGACGTCCCGCCGATGCCGGGGGCCTTCGTGGTCAACCTGGGCGAGCTGCTGGAGATCGCGACGGAGGGCTACCTGACGGCCACCGACCACCGGGTGGTGAGCCCGCAGGGCGGCGTGGAGCGGTTCTCGGTGCCGTTCTTCTACAACCCGCGGCTGGACGCGGTGGTGGACACGGTCCCGGGCGAGTACCTGAGCTCGGCGCCGGGCATGGCGCACGACGCGTCGAACCCGCTGCACGCGGAGTACGGCCGCAACGAGCTGAAGGGCTGGGTCCGGGCCCACCCCGCCGTTGCGCGGCGCTGGCACCCGGAACTCATCGTCGCATAGCCCGCGCAGCGCGGCCGGGCTCCTGGGGCTCCGCCCCGGACCCCGCGCCCCGAACTCCCCCGGACTCCGTCCGGGGGGACCCCCCTGGCGAGGCTGAAACTGCGCTTCGCGCACTTCAGCCCGCCTGGAGGCGATATCGGCCCAAATCCAGCCCCGCCGGCGTTTGAGGCGCGGGGGTCCGGGGGCTGGCCCCCGGCAACGGCGCCGCGCCCGCGGGGCTAGGGGGTGTCTGGCGGATCAGGGTCGGGTAGCCCGGGTCGTCTGGTGCCGTGGATTGCAAGGCGGAGGAGGGAGCCACTGCGGAGCATTGG
>NZ_JBFBBA010000018.1:0-156267 GCF_040682455.1 Streptomyces sp. NPDC051183 | reverse complement strand
TACTACGTCTGCTACGGCCCGGTCGCTTCCCGCCTGAAAGACCTGGTCAAAGTGGCTGCCGCGAGGTGGGCGGTGGAGGAGTGCTTCCAGACCGCAAAGGGAGAGTGCGGTCTGGACCACTACCAGGTGCGGCTCTACCGGGCCTGGTACCGCCACATCACCCTGGCCATGGCCGCCCTCGCCTACCTGACTGCCATCCGCGCCGCAGAAGCCGCAAAAGGGGCGCTCTCGACGACGAGCAAGACCTCATACCCCTCAGCGTCCCAGAGATCCGCCGGTTGATGGGCCACGTCGTCGTCACGCGCCACTGTCACAGCAACGAGCACCATCTGCACTGGTCACGCTTCCGACGACGCAGCCAGGCCCGAGCCCGCCGCTCCCACTACAAACGCCGAGGTCACATTCTCCAGATGCGGTTGCAGTACTAGCCCCTCCTGCGGTTCGCGGCGGGCGAGTCCGGCGTCGGCCGCGCCGCGGACGCTGCGCCAGGAGATGAGGCCCCCGGCGGCCTGACCGCACCCTCGCGCCCGGCGCTGCGGGATGATCCAATCGGTCCAATGGATCCGATCGATCCGTTCGACACCTGCGCGCCGCACCCACGGAGGCCCAATTGAGCGAGCCCATAAGCCCGGTCCACAAGCCCGCCGACCCGCCGGGCGAGTTCCCGGGCGGGCGGGCCCTGTTCCACCTCGATCCCGGGATCGCCCACCTCAACCACGGCTCCTTCGGCGCCGTGCCGACCCCCGTCCAGGAGCGCCAGGCCGAGCTGCGCGCCGAGGCGCACGCCGACCCCGACAGCTTCTTCATCGGCATCCCCGAGCGGCTCGCCGACGCCCGCGGCCGGATCGCCGCACTGCTGGGGGCCGACCCGGACGGCCTCGCGTTCATCTCCAACGCCACCGAGGGCGCCAACCTCGCCCTCGACGCCATCCCCCTCGCCGACGGCGACGAGATCCTGGTCACCGACCACGGCTACGGCACCGTCGTCGCGGCCTGCGCCCGCCGCGCGCCCGTCACCACCGTCGCCCTGGACCCGGAGCTGCCCGACGAGGACGCCGTACGCGAAGCCGTGCTCGCCGGCGTCACCCCGAGGACCCGGGTCGCCGTACTCGACCACATCAGCTCGCCCACCGCCCGGCTCATCGCCTCGCCCCGGCTCCTCGCCGAGCTCGCCGACCGGGGCATCACCACCGTCGTCGACGGCGCGCACGCCCCCGGCATGATCGCCGACCCGCTCGGCGGCGGCGCCGACTTCTGGTTCGGCAACCTCCACAAGTGGGGCTACGCCCCGCCCGGCAGCGCGATCCTGGCCGTCGCCCCCGAGCACCGCGACCGCGTCCGGCCGCTCGTACCCTCCTGGGAGCACGAGCACGGGTACCCGCGCTCCGTCGAGAACCGCGCCACCGTCGACTACACCGGCTGGCTCGCCGCCCCCGACGGCCTGGACCTGCTGGAGCGGCTCGGCGCCGCCGAGGTCCGGGCCCACAACAGCGCGCTGGCCGCCCACGGCGCGGCCCTGCTCGCCGAGCTCCCCGGCATCACCGCGCTCCCGCACACCGACGGCCTCGCCATGCGCACGCTGAAGCTGCCGCCCGGCGTCGCCGAGACCCACGAGGCCGCCCGCGAGCTGCGCGAGGAGATCGCGGCGCGGCTGCGGATCCGGGTGCTGATCTGGCCCTGGCCGGGCGGCGGCGGGATCCGGGTCTGCGGACAGGTCTACAACCGCGCCGAGGAGTACGAGCGCCTCGCCGCGGCCTTCGGCGAGTACGTCAGCCGCGCCTGAGCAGGTACGTGTCCATGATCCAGCCCTTGCGGGCACGGGCCTCGGTACGCAGTTCCTCGATGCGGCCGGCGACCTCCGCCAGCTTCCCCGAGACCAGGATCTCGTCCGGGGTGCCGACGTAGGCCCCCCAGTAGATGAAGAGGTCCTGGTCGAGGTGGGCGGTGAAGGCGTGCCGCGCGTCCAGCATCACCACCACGTCGTCCACGTCCTGCGGCCAGCCCGCCGCGAGGCGCCGGCCGGTGGTGATCTGGACCGGGCGTCCGACCCGGTTCAGGTTCGTCCGGTGCCGGGCGAGCAGCGAGGAGATGCTGCTGATGCCGGGCACGACCTCGTGCTCGAAGGCCACGCGGCCGTGCTCCAGCACCTCGTCGAGGATCGCGAGCGTGGAGTCGTAGAGGGAGGGGTCGCCCCAGACCAGGAACGCCCCGGTCTCGCCCTCGGCGAGGTCCTCGGCGATGAACCGCTCGAAGATCTCGGCCCGCGCACTGCGCCAGCCGTCCACGGTCGGGGTGTAGTCGGCCGGGGTCCGGTCGCGGTCCGGGTCCCGGCCCTCCACCAGCCGGTGGCCGGGGCGGGCGTGCGCGTCGAGCATCGCGCGCCGCAGCCCGGTCAGATCCGCCTTCTCCTCGCCCTTCTCCAGGATGAGGAACGCGTCCGCCGCGCCGATCGCCTTGACCGCCTGGAGGGTCAGGTGGTCCGGGTCGCCTGCGCCTATGCCGATCACTGAGAACTTCTTCACCCGGCTATTCTGCCCGTCATGCGAGCCGCCCTGTTCGTCACCTGCGTCAACGACGCGCTCTACCCGCGGACCGGCATCGCCGTCGTACGTCTGCTGGAGCGCCTCGGCGTGGCGGTGGACTTCCCGGCCGCCCAGAGCTGCTGCGGCCAGCCGCAGTACAACACGGGCTACCGGCACGAGGCGGAGCCGCTGCTGCGGCGCACCGCCGAGGCCTTCGCCGGGTACGAGTACGTGGTCACGCCCTCCGGCTCCTGCGCGGCGATGATCCGCGAGCACTACCCGCGGATGGGGCGCCTGGCCGAGGCCGAAGGGCGGGGCGGCGCACTGGCCGAGCTGGCCGGGGAGCTCGTACCGCGGGTGTACGAGCTGACCGAGTTCCTCGTCGACGTACTCGGGGTCACCGACGTCGGCGCGTACTTCCCGCACACCGTCACCTACCATCCCTCGTGCCACGGACTGCGGAGCCTCGGGCTGGGGGACCGGCCGAGGCGGCTGCTGGCCGCGGTGAAGGGCCTGGAACTGATCGAACTGCCCGGCGCCGAGGAGTGCTGCGGCTTCGGCGGCACCTTCGCCGTCAAGAACCCGGACGTCTCGGCGGCCATGGGCGCCGACAAGATCGCCAACGCGGCCGCGACCGGCGCCCGGGTGCTGTGCGGGGCCGACAACTCCTGCCTCGCCCACCTCGACGGCCTCCTGCGCCGCGCCGGTTCCCCGGTCCGGGCCCTGCACCTCGCCGAGATCCTGGCCGCGACCGAGGAGGAACCCTTGTCATGACGGGCACGCATCTCGGCATGCCGGCCTTCCCCGCCGCCGCGCGGGAGGCCGTACGCGACGACGTGCTGCGCGCCAACCTCCGGCACGCCACGCACACCATCCGCGACAAACGGGCCCGAGCCGTCGCCGAACTGGAGGACTGGGACCGGCTGCGCGCCGCCGGCAAGGCCGTCAAGGACCACACCCTGCGCCACCTCGACCGGTACCTGCTGCAACTGGAGGCGTCCGTCACCGCCGCGGGCGGAACCGTCCACTGGGCGGTCGACGCCGACGAGGCCAACCGCATCGTGACCGGGCTGGTGCTGGCCACCGGAGAACGGGAGGTCGTCAAGGTCAAGTCGATGGCCACCCAGGAGATCGGGCTCAACGAGGCCCTGGAGGCGGCCGGGATCGCCGCCTACGAGACGGACCTCGCCGAGCTCATCGTGCAACTGGGCCACGACAGGCCCTCGCACATCCTGGTCCCGGCCATCCACCGCAACCGGGGCGAGATCCGCGACATCTTCCGCTCCGAGATGGCGAGCTGGGGCCGCCCCGCGCCCGAAGGGCTCGGCGACGACCCGAGGGAACTCGCCGAAGCCGCCCGCCTGCACCTGCGCGAGAAGTTCCTGCGGGCCAAGGTCGCCGTGTCCGGCGCCAACTTCATGGTCGCCGAGACCGGCACGATGGTCGTCTTCGAGTCCGAGGGCAACGGCCGCATGTGCCTGACCCTGCCCGAGACCCTGATCTCGGTCGTCGGCATCGAGAAGGTCGTCCCCACCTTCCGGGACCTGGAGATCTTCCTCCAGACGCTCCCGCGCTCCTCCACGGCCGAGCGGATGAACCCGTACACCACCATGTGGACCGGCACCGCGAACGGATCCGGCCCGGGGCAGGGCGACGGGCCGTCCGCCTTCCACCTCGTCCTCCTCGACAACGGCCGCACCGACACCCTCGCCGACGAGACCGGACGCCAGGCCCTGCGCTGCATCCGCTGCTCCGCCTGCCTGAACGTCTGCCCCGTCTACGAACGTGCCGGCGGCCACGCCTACGGCTCCGTCTACCCGGGCCCCATCGGAGCCGTCCTCAGCCCCCAACTCCGGGGCACCGGCAGCGAGATCGACGCCACGCTGCCCTACGCATCCACCCTGTGCGGGGCCTGCTACGAGGTCTGCCCGGTCGCCATCGACATCCCGCAGGTCCTGGTCCACCTGCGCGAACGGGTGGCCCAGGGCGGCCCGGTGACCCGCGAAGGCATCCGCGTACGGATCCGCCCCGCGCACGGCCACGCCGCCGAACGGGCCGCGATGCGCGCCGCCCGGCTCCTCCTGGACCGCCCGGGAGCGCTGCGCGCCGGCGAACGCCTGCTGGCCCGGGCCCGCCGGCTCGCGCCCCGCAGGCTCCCGGGCCCGGGCCGGGCCTGGACCGACGCCCGCGAACTGCCCCCCGTCCCCGCACAGTCCTTCCGCGACTGGTGGGCGGCCCGAGAACGGGAGACCCCGCAGTGAGCAGCAAGGACCGCATCCTGGCCCGCATCCGCCGCGCCGTGCCCGAGGCGGGCACCGGCACGGGACTCGGCGCGGGACCCGAGGCGGAGATTCCCCGGGACTACCTACGGGTCCACGGGACCCGTACCCCGGCCGAGAGCGTGGACCTGCTCGCCGCCAACCTGGCCGAGTACCGCGCGAAGGTCCACCGCACCGACGAGGACGGCCTCGCGCTGCTGCTGGCGAGCCTGCTCGCCGCACGCGGCGCCGAGACGGTCCTCGTACCGCCCGGCCTGCCCCCGTACTGGCTCTCGGCGGCCGACCAGACCCGCATCCACGACCGCGCCGCGTCAACGGCGCACGAGCTGGACCGGGTCGCCAGCGTCGTCACCGGCTGCGCCCTGGCCATCGCGGAGACCGGCACCGTCGTCCTGGACGGCGGCCCCGCCCAGGGCCGCCGCCGGATCACGCTCGTCCCCGACCACCACGTCTGCGTGGTCCGCGTCCCGGACCAGGTGGTGGACTCGGTTCCGCTGGCCCTGCCGCTGCTCGACCCGACGCGCCCGCTGACCTGGATCTCGGGCCCCTCCGCCACCAGCGACATCGAACTCGACCGGGTGGAGGGCGTACACGGCCCGCGCACGCTGGAAGTCGTACTCCTCGGAGCGCAGGTGCACGGCTGAGCCCGGGCCCGGGCCCGAGCACAATGAGGCCATGCCCGCCCACATCGCCCTCACCGCCCTGGTCGTCAACGACTACGACGAGGCCATCGACTTCTACACGCGCGCCCTCGGCTTCGACCTCGCCGAGGACACCGCCCGCCCCGAAGGCTCCCGCTGGGTCGTGGTCCGCCCGCCGGGCGCCAAGGAGACCGCGCTCCTCCTGGCCCGCGCCAAGGACGACGCCCAGCGCGCCCGCGTGGGCGACCAGACCGGCGGCCGGGTCGGCTTCTTCCTCTACACCGACGACTTCGCGGCCGACCACGCCCGGATGACCGCCGAGGGCGTCCGCTTCCTGGAGGAGCCGCGCCACGAGACGTACGGCTCGGTCGCCGTCTTCGAGGACCTGTACGGCAACCGCTGGGACCTCCTCCAGCCGGCCGCGGTGGTCGTCTAACCCGCCAGGTGCGGGGCCTCCGCCGCCGCGTCCACGAGGGCGCCGTCCGCCACGCGCGGGGCCAGCTCCCCGGCCCAGCCGACCAGCCCCGGTACGTCGATCCCGTACGCGGACCCATCCACCCCGGCCAGCGCGTCGGCCCCGCGCAGCAACAGCCGGGCCCCGCCGACCGCGTTCCCGCGCGCGGCGTGGGTCAGCCCGACCGCGAGCTGCGCGAGGGCGCGCCACAGCGGGGCCGCTTCCGCGGGCCCGGACTTCCAGGCGTCCTCGAACACCTCGTGCGCGTGGAACGGCATCCCGGCGTCCAGCAGCCGCTGCGCCTCCGCGACGGTCTCCCCGGGCGTCCGCACCACCCCCTCGGGCTGCCGCTCCACGCCGGGCGCCCCGTACGGCAGCGGCCGCCCCAGCCCATCCCGGGGCCGCGCACTGCGCGCCCGCCCCTCACCGTCCCGATCCCGTGCGTTCACACCCACATCCTGCCCGGCCCCGATTACGGGTGCATGCACACCCCTCTGCGTGGGGTAATGTTCTGCATGTGCCGCCGGGCGGGGCGAAGGCCCAGGTCGAAGGCACATCGGGACGTGGCGCAGCTTGGTAGCGCACTTGACTGGGGGTCAAGGGGTCGCAGGTTCAAATCCTGTCGTCCCGACTCGAAAGAGTCGTAGAGCAGAGGCCGTATCGGATGCATCCGATACGGCCTCTGCTCGTCTGCGGACCAGTCGGGGCGGGGCGGTCAGGGCGGCGCAGGCGGCCGCGCTGACGAGCACCGCCAGACACCCCCTAGACGCAGGCCCGGGCTGCTGCGGTGCCTGCCAGGGCTCGGTGTGCGATCCGCATCCGGGCCCCGGCGAACTCCACCGTCTCGCCCGGCAGGATCAGCAGCCCGGCCTCGCCGTCCGGCCCGGACCCGATCCGCCGGACCTGGACCGCCGGGCCCAGGCCGCCGGCCATGAACACCATCGGGTCGACCTCCCAGCCGTGGCAGGCCAGCCAGCGCTCCAGCGCCTCGACGTCCGCGGCCTCCGCCCCGCGCGGCCATGCGTGCGTGGTCGTGCTCTCCATGCCTACCCCCTGTAGCTGATGGGACCACCGGGCCAGATGGTGCCACCCGCCTCCGACAACGGCCCGTGGATTCCGTACCCGGCAACTCGTCCTGGGACGGCCATCCTTGAGGCCTCAAGGCAGGCATCCCGTTTCGTCCTGGGGATCGAAGTGCGGCCTCCCGGGCGCGCCTTGGAAACCGCGCATACCGGGTGTGGGCGACACCACTCGAAGGTGGCGAGTCGCGCCATCGCCGGGTCCGGCGGAGGGGGCGGATTCGCGTGCGGCGGCGCTGGATCGCGCCAACTCCTCTGAACTGCGGTCGAGTTGATATGTGCTGACTTATGTTCTAGAGGGCCCGAAGCGGTTCACGGTTCACGGTTCGCCCAGGAGGTCCGATTGCAGCCCAAAGGCATCCGCGCCCTTGCCCGAGCGTTACGCCGCCCCCATCTGCTCATCGCCTTCGCCCTCGGCTCGCTGCTCGTCGGGGTCACCCCCTGGCTCGGCGTGGCGAGCACGGGGGCGGGCGGCCACGGCCCGACACCCCGGCCGGCGCCCGGGTCCTTCGGCCGGCAGACGGCGAACCTGTCGCCGCACCACGGCGTGGCCCCGGCGAACGCCATGGAGCCGACGGCTCCCGTCCTCGACCGGACCGGATGGACCGCCACGGCCGGCGACGAGGAGACCGTCGGCGAGAACGGCCGTGCGGCCAACGTCCTCGACGGCAACGCGGCCACCATCTGGCACAGCAAGTGGACGGGCACCCCCGCCCCGCTGCCGCACAGCATCACCATCGACATGCACCGCACGACGGTGGTCTCGGCGCTCGTGTACCAGCCCCGCACCGGCGGGGCCAACGGGCGCATCGGTGAGTACCGCATCAGCGTGAGCGCCGACGGCCAGAACTGGGGCAGCCCGGTCGCCACCGGCACCCTCGCGGACGATGCCGGCGCCAAGAGCCTCGGATTCGCCCCGCAGGGCGCCCGGTTCGTCCGGCTCACCGCCCTCACCGAGGCCGGAAACCGCGGCCCCTGGACCTCCGCCGCGGAGCTCAACCTCCTCGGCGACCCCGGAACCCCGGCCGCCACCGTCGACCTGCCCCGGACCGGATGGACCGCCACGGCGAGCAACGAGGAGACCGCCGGGGAGAACGGCCGCGCGGCCAACGCCCTCGACGGCGACGCCGCCACGATCTGGCACAGCAAGTGGTCCGGGACCCCGGCCCCGCTGCCGCACAGCATCACCGTCGACATGCACCGCACGACGCCCGTCTCCGCCCTGGTCTACCAGCCCCGCAACGACGGCCCCAACGGGCGCGCGGGCGCGTACACCATCACCACGAGCACCGACGGCACCACCTTCGGTGCACCGGTCTCCGCGGGCACCTGGCGCGACGACGACACCGTCAAGACCGCCACCTTCACCCGCACCGAGAACGCCCGCTACGTACGCCTGACCGTGACCGGCGAGGCCGGCAACCGCGGGCCCTGGGCCTCCGCCGCCGAGATACGCCTGAGCGGACCGGCCAGCCCGGCCGCCCACGGCTCCTGGGACCGGATCACCGGCTTCCCCCTGGTGCCGGTGGCCACCGCCGTCCTGCCGGGCGACAAGCTCCTGGCCTGGTCGGCGTACTCGGTCGACCGCTTCGGCGGCAGCAACGGCTACACCCAGACCGCGATCCTGGACCTGAAGACGGGCAGGGTCACCCAGCGCCGCGTCGACAACACCGGCCACGACATGTTCTGCCCGGGCATAGCGATGCTCGCCGACGGCCGGGTCCTGGTCACCGGCGGCAGCAACGCGGAGAAGGCGAGCATCTACGACCCGGCCACCGATGCCTGGTCCGCGACCACCAGCATGAACACCGCCCGCGGCTACCAGGCCATGACCCTGCTCTCCACCGGCGAGGCCTTCGTCCTCGGCGGATCCTGGAGCGGAGCCACGGGCGACAAGGCCGGCGAGGTCTGGTCCCCGGACACCAACACCTGGCGGCGGCTCCCCGGCGTCCCCGCCGCCCCGGCCCTGACGGCCGACCCGGCGGGCGCCTACCGAGCCGACAACCACATGTGGCTGCACGCCACCTCGGGCGGCAAGGTGCTCCAGCTGGGCCCGAGCAAGCAGATGAACTGGATCACGACCGGCGGCAACGGGAGCATCACCTCCGCCGGCACCCGGGCCGACAGCCAGGACGCCATGACCGGCAACTCCGTCGCGTACGACATCGGCAAACTGCTCACCCTGGGCGGCTCGCCCGCGTACGAGAAGACGCCCGCCACCCGGCGCGCGTACACCGTGAGCATCGACGGCAGCCAGGTCCGGGCCGCGCGCACGGGCGACATGGGCCACGCCCGCGCCTTCGGCAACAGCGTCGTCCTGCCCGACGGCAAGGTCGCCGTGTTCGGCGGGCAGGCGAACCCCGTGCCGTTCAGCGACGCCACGTCCGTGCTGACCCCCGAGCTGTGGGACCCGGCGACCGGGAGCTTCACCCCGCTCGCCACCATGGCCGTCCCGCGCAACTACCACAGCGTGGCGAACCTGCTGCCCGACGGGCGGATCTTCTCCGGCGGCGGCGGCCTGTGCGGCGACTGCGCGACCAACCACGCCGACGGGGCCGTGTTCACGCCGCCGTACCTGCTCAACGCGGACGGCTCGCCCAAGCCGCGTCCCGTCATCACCGGCGGCGTGCCGCCCCGGGCCGCGGCCGGCACCTCGCTCACCGTCGACGCCCAGGGGTCGGTGGCCTCCTTCGTCCTGATGCGGGCCGCGGCCGCGACCCACTCCACCGACAACGACCAGCGGCGGATCCCGCTGGTGTCCACGGCCGCGGGGAACGGCACCTACACGGTGGCGATCCCGGCCGACAAGGGCGTGGTCCTGCCGGGCACCTACATGCTCTTCGCCCTGGACCCACAGGGGGTGCCGAGCACCGCCCGGTTCATCACCGTCTCCTGACGGCACGGCAGCGGCGTCCGCCCCCCGGCAGGGCGCCCGGCCCCGCGGGCCGCGTGATCGTGGTCAGTGGCCCGCGGGGGACCGCCTGCGCCGGGGGACCGAGTCCAGGAGGAGCCGGGTGTACGGGTGTTCCGGGGCCTCCAGGACCCGCGCGGCCGGGCCCGTCTCCACGACGTGACCGGACTTGAGCACGAGGACCTCGTCGGCGATGTGGCGGACCACCGCCAGGTCGTGCGTGACGAACAGGTAGCCGATCCCCGATGCGCGGCGGATCCGACCGAGGAGTTCGAGGATCTGCGCCTGGATCGACACGTCGAGCGCGGCGACGGCTTCGTCGAGGACGAGGACCCGGGGCTCCACGGCGAGGGCCCGGGCGATGGCCACGCGCTGGCGCTGGCCGCCCGAGAGGTCGCGGGGGAGGGCGGCGGCCTCGCGCGTGCCGAGGCCGACCTGGTCCAGGAGCCGGGCGACCCGGGTGCCGCGGCCGGCCGCGTCGAGATCCGTGTGGAGGCGCAGCACCTCGTCCAGGCATCCGGAGACGGTCACCCGGGGATCGAGCGAGAGGTACGGGTCCTGGAAGACCATCTGGATCTCCCGGGCCCTGGCCAGCCGCTCCGCCCGCCGCCGGGGCCGCGTGGAGCGGTCCCGGCCGTCCAGGCGGACGGTCCCGCCGTCCGGGCGCTCCAGGCCGACGAGCATCCGGACCGTGGTGGTCTTGCCGCTGCCGGACTCGCCGACGATCGCGAGGCAGGCCCCGGGCGCCAGCGAGAAGGACACGCCGTCGACCGCCGTGTGGTCCCCGTACCGCTTCCGCAGGCCCTCCACGACCAGTCCCTCTACGACCGGTCCCTCTACGACCGGTACCTCCCTCGCTGAGGCGGTCACAGCGTGATCCCTTCGTCGGCGCGGTGGCAGGCGGCGAGTCCGTCGCCGTGCCGGGTGAGTACGGGCTTCTCGTCGGAGCAGCGCGCCACCGCGTGGGCGCAGCGCGCGGCGAAGGCGCAGCCCGGCGGCGCCTCGGCCAGGGAGACGGGACGCCCGGGAATGGGGCGGGGCGCGGGCGCACCCGCCTCGATGCCCGGCGTGCAGGCGAGCAGGCCCGCGGTGTACGGGTGCCGGGGCCGGTCGAACAGCTCGTCGGTGCCGCGCGTCTCCACGATCCGGCCCGCGTACATCACGTACACCCGGTCGCAGACGGTGGCGGCCAGTTCGAGGTCGTGGGTCACGAAGAGCAGGCCCGTGCCGCGCTCGGCCCGCAGCCGGGCGAGGAGTTGGACGATCTCCGCCTGGGTCGTGACGTCCAGGGCGGTGGTCGGCTCGTCGGCGACGATCAGCGCGGGTTCGGCCGCGAGCGCCGCGGCGATGACCACCCGCTGGAGCATGCCGCCGGAGAACTCGTGGGGACGGCGGCGCAGGGCGCCGCGCGGGTCCCGGATGCCGACCGCGTCGAGGAGTTCGAGGGCACGGGCCTGCGCCGTGGCTGCCGGAGTTCCGGCCGCGCGCAGCCCTTCGGTGAGGAAGTCGCCGACCCGGCGCAGCGGGTTCACGGAGGCGCGCGGGTCCTGGAAGACCATGGCGACCTGCCGGGCCCGCAGCTCGGCGAGCTCCGCACGGCCCATGGTGAGCACGTCCCGGCCGGCGACCCGGACCTCGCCACTGGTGCGTGCGCCCGCGGGCAGCAGCCCGAGGACGCTGCGGCACGCCACCGACTTCCCGGAGCCGGACTCGCCGACGAGGCCGACGCTCTCCCCGCGGCGTACGTGCAGGCCGACCCCGTCCAGGATCGGCCGCCCGGCCCGGTCGTCGGGCAGCCGGATGCCGAGCCCGTCGATCTCCAGGACCGGACGCCCGTCGCCGGCCGGGACCGCAGTCGCGTCCGTCTGTCCCTGCTGTTCCTTCATGCGGTTCACCGCTTCCGCCTCGCGATCCGGTCGGCGAGGCCCTCGCCGACGATGCCGAACGCCACCACGGCGAGCACGATGCACGCGGAAGGCGCGAGGGCGGGCAGCATCGCCCCCTGCTGGACGGCCGACTGGCCTTCGTTGATCATGGCGCCCCAGTCGGCGGTCGGCGGCTGCACGCCGAAGCCGAGGTAGGAGAGCGCCGCCAGGTCCATCAGCGCGTACCCGAAGTTCATCGCGGACTGGGCGAAGACGGTGGGGGCGATGTTGGGCAGCAGATGGCGCAGGCAGACGTTCCAGCCGGACCAGCCCTGCACCCGGTAGGACTCGATGTACGGGCGGGCCTTCTCCTGGCGCGCGATGCCGCGCACCAGCCGGCCCACGTACGGGGTGTAGGCCACCGCCATCGCGATCACGGGCGCGGTCATCCCCGGGCCGACGACGGAGACGAGCAGGATCGCGAGCAGGAGTCCGGGGATCGCGAAGACCATGTCCATCGAGCGGGACAGGACGGAGTCCGCCCAACCGCCGCGCCAGGCGGCCACCACGCCGAGCAGGGTGCCGAGCAGGGTGGAGACGCCGACGACGAGCAGCGGGCCGAGCAGCCCGGTGCGGGCCCCGTACATCAGCCGCGACAGGACGTCCCGCCCCGACTGGTCGGTGCCGAGCAGGTGCTCGCCGGTGGTCCCGGCCAGGCTCGCCGAGAGGTCGAGGGCCTCGGGGTCGTACGGCGCGAGGACGGGGGCGAGCACGGCGATCAGCAGGAGGGCGGCGAGCACCGCGACCGAAGCGGTGAACAACGGCCCCTGGGCGAAGAGGCGCAGCGGGCGCAGCCCCGCCCTGCGGCGCAGGACGGCGGGCTCCGGAGGTGCGGTGACGGTCATGAGGAGCCTTCCCCGTGGAGCGACAGCCGGGGGTCGATGAGGGGTGCGAGCAGGTCCACCGCGAGGTTGACGAGGACGAAGGCGCCCACGCTGAGCAGGGTGATCGCCTGCACGACGGCGAAGTCCTTGGCGGTGACCGACTGCACGAGCAGGGAGCCGAGGCCGGGCACGTCGAAGGCGGTCTCGACGATGGAGGTGCTGATGAGGAGTCCGGCGAGCATCGTGCCGCCGACGGTGACGACCGGGCCGAGCGCGTTGCGCAGGACGTGCCGGCGGACCACGGTCCGTCCCGGGACGCCGCGTGCGCGTGCCACTTCGACGTGCTCCCGGCCGAGTTCGTCGAGCATCGCCGAGCGGGTCACCCTGGCGAGCAGGCCCGCGAACGTCAGCGCCAGGGCGAAGGCCGGCAGGGTCAGGTGGTACAGCCGTTCGGAGAATCCGTCGGGCGTGCCGCCGGGGCCGGGGAACCAGCCCAGACGGACGGCGAACAGGGACACGAGCGCGATCGCGGTCACGAAGGACGGGGTGGCGGTGGCGACGCCGCTGCCGAGGAGCACCGCCCGGTCCAGCGGCCCGGGCCGCAGCGCGGCGAGGATCCCGGCCGCCACGCCGATGAGGGCGACGAGCAGCGCCGCGTACCCGACGAGCATGGCCGTGCCGGGCAGCCGGGAGCCGATGAGGGCGGAGACGTCCTGGTGGAACTGGGCGGAGCTGCCGAAGTCGCCCCGGAGGACGCCGCCGAGCCACTTCGCGTACTGCACGGCCAGCGGGTCGTCCAGGTGGTACTGGGAGCGCAGGGCGGCCACGGCCCCGGGAGTCGCCGGGCGGCCGCGGAGCAGGAACGACACCGGGTCGCCGGGGGCCAGGTGGACGCTGCCGAAGACCACGAGGGAGGTCACGAACAGCACCGCCACCAGGCCGAGGATGCGTCCGATGAGGTAGCGCGTCATTTCGCCGCGGCCCCGATCGTCGCGGCCCACGGGTAGTACAGCTGGGCGATCCCGGTCGGGGCGCCGGTGACGCGCTTGCCGAGGAAGACCAGGTAGGGCGCCTCGTAGAGGGGGATGATCGGCAGCTCGCGCATCGCGATCCTCTGGAGTTCCGCGGTCAGTTCCGCGCGCTTGCCGGCGTCGGGTTCGGCGTTGGCCCGGTCGAAGGCGGCGTCGTACTCGGCGTTCGACCAGTTGCCGTAGTTCCCGAAGTCGCCGGTGCGCAGGTACTGGTAGAACTCCAGCGGGTCGGGCGTGTTGTCGTACCCGTTGGTGATGACCAGGTCCAGGCCGGCGCGTGCGTTCGGGTCGACGAAGATGCTGCTGTACGCCTCCGGGGGCACCGGCTTCAGCTCGACGTCCAGGCCGATCTCCCGGCCGGCGGCCTGCACGGCGTTGGCGACGACGCTGATCTCGGGGGCGAGCGTGCTGGTGACCAGGGTGATCTTGCGGCCGGCGGCACCGGCCTCCTGTACGAGCTTCTTCGCGGCGGCGGTGTCGTGAACGGGCTCGGGCAGGGTGTCGTAGAGCGCGGCGGTCTTCTCCGGGGCGAGTGCCCACGCGCCGCGCGCCGCAGGGGCCTTGGCGGGGACGCCGATGCCGCCGGCCGCGGCCTTGATGATGTTCTTCCGGTCGAGTGCCAGGGAGAGGGCCCTGCGTACCTTCTCGTCGCCGAGCGGCCCGCCGAAGTCGAGCACGGCGAGGTTCGAGGCGGCGGTGTTGGGACCGAAGAGGACGCTGCCCTTGCCGCCGGAGCGCAGCTGTCCGACCGTGGCTGGGGCCACCATGTATCCGCCGTCGGCGGTGCCGGACAGGAAGGCGTTGGTGCGCGCCGCCACGTCCTCGACGAAGGTGAACTTCACGGCGGCGGACTTGGGGGCGAGCTGGGGGTCCCAGTACGCGTCGTGCTTCTTCAGGGTGATCTCGGAGCCCTGGGACCAGGTGTCGAGGGAGTACGGACCGGTGCAGTTGACCTTGCCCGCGGGAGTGCCGTAGTCCTTGCCGGCCTTGGCGAGGGTGGCGGCGCTCTCGATGGTGCCGGGGGAGGCGGCCATCAGCTCGTGGAGCAGGACGTCGGGCTTGGTGAGCCGCAGCGTCACCTCCAGCGGTCCGGTCCTCTCCACGGCGCCGACGTTCTTGAACGCCGAACCCCAGGGGGAGCCGGTCGCCGGGTCCATCTGGCGCTGGAGGGAGGCGACCACGTCGTCGGCGGTCATGGTCGTGCCGTCGTGGAACTTCACCCCGGGGCGCAGGGTGTAGACCAGCGTGAGCGGGTCGGGGCGGTCGTACTTCACCGCGAGGCCGGGCTCGATCCTCATGTCGGGCGTGACCCGCATGAGCTGCTCGCACACGTTGGCGAGCACCGTGTTCGGCGGGTAGTCGTACGCGAGGGCGTAGTCGAGCGTGTAGGGCTCGGCGTACAGCGACCAGGTGAAGGAGTCCAGGGGGCCCTCGGCGGGGGGCGAGAGCGGAGCGACCTTGAAGTCCGCGCCGTCGGCGGTCTCGGGCGTGGTGGCGCCGGAACAGGCGCTGGTGGCGGCCGCGAGGGCGGCGGTACAGAGGAGAAACGCGATGGCTCGGGACATGCGCATGCAGACCCACCCCTTTACGGGTGTAGTGACGGGCGCTGGGGGATGGAGCGAGTATTGATGCGGGAACGTTCCCGCACAAGGCCGTGCGGGAACGGTTTTGCAAAGGTCACGAGGGTGGCAGCATCAGTCGCATGACCGAAGCCTCACCGCACGGCGGACAGCCCTCGCCGCCCCTCCAGCGCGTCCGCCTCGTCGACGTGGCCCGCGAGGCGGGCCTCTCCAAGACGACCGTCTCGGCGGCACTGAACGGCACCGGGAGGCTCTCTCCCGAAGTCCGGGAGAAGGCCCGCGAGACCGCGCGCAGAATGGGCTACCGGCCCAACGCCACCGCGCGCCGGCTGCGGGCGGGACGGGCCAGACTGATCGGATACGTGGTCGGTGAGTTCGCCGACGCCCCCTGGACCTTCCTGGAGTCGCCGTACTTCGCCCGGCTGACCGCGGCCACCGCGGCGACGTCGCTGCGACGCGGCTACGCCGTGGTGCTGCTGCCCGCCGGGTCCCTGCAGAGCGAGTGGGCCGACCTCTCGCTCGACGCGGTGGTCGTCGCCGACCCCGTGGCCGACGACCCGATCGTCGAGGACCTCCTCGCCGCCCGCATCCCCGTGTTCAGCGACCGCTCCGTCGAGGGGCGGCCCGGGGCGTACTGGGTGGACGTGGACGCCGGCGCCGCCGTTCGCGAGGCCCTCGACCACGTCCGCGAGCAGGGCGCCCGCCGACCCGTCCTCCTGGTGCCGGACAGCACCACCCGCTTCCACACCGAGGTGTTCGCCGCGCACCGCGCGTGGTGCGCGGAGCACGGCCTGCCGGAACGGGTCGTACGCGTCACGGCGCCGGGCAACGGTCCCGTCATCCGCGCCGTCGAGACCGCCCTCGCGGGCGACCCGGCGGACGGCCGGGTGGACGGCCGGGCGGCCGACCGGGCACGGCCCGACGCCCTGCTCGTCGTGGCCGAGGCGAGTCCGCCCCTCGTCCTGGACGCGGCGCGCCGGCTCGGCTACGACGTCCCCGGCGACCTGCTCCTCGTCTGCGTGAGCGAGGACGTCACCGCCGAACACACCGAGCCGCCCGTGACCACCCTGAGCCTGCGGCCCGAGGCGATCGCGGAGGCGGGCATCGAGAACCTGGTGGCGGTCCTGGAGCACGGCGACCGTGAGACGGCGGGGGTGCTCGTCCCGACCCGACTCGACGTACGGGCGTCATCGGTCCGGTCCGCTCAGTCCGAGTGGACGAGCCGGCCGCCGACGTAGGTCCGCTCCACCCTCGCCTCCGCGATCTCCTCCGGGGGCGCCGTGAGGATGTCGCGGTCCAGGACGACCAGGTCGGCGAGGTTGCCGGCCCGCAGGCTGCCCGCGTCGTCGTGGCCGTTCACGTGGGCGGCCCCGGCGGTGTAGGCGGCCAGCGCGGTCGGCAGATCGAGCCGCTGCTCGGGGTAGAAGATCCGGTCGTGGTCGGCTTCGGGATCCCGGCGGTTCACCGCCACGTGGAGGCCCGCCAGCGGATCGGGGCTGCTCACCGGCCAGTCGCTGCCCGCGACGAGGGTCGCGCCCGCGCGCACCAGGTCGGCGAACGGGTACTGCCAGGCGGCTCGCTCCGGACCCAGGAACGGGATGGTCAGGTCGTCCATCTGGGGTTCGTGGGCCGCCCACAGGGGCTGGATGTTGGCCAGGGCGCCGAGCGCGGCGAAGCGGGTGAGGTCCTCGGGGTGGACGACCTGGAGATGGGCCAGGTGGTGGCGGTTGCCGCGGTGTCCGTTGGCCGCCACCGCCGACTCGATCGCGTCGAGGGCCTCGCGCACGGCCCGGTCGCCGAGGGCGTGGAAGTGCACCTGGAAGCCGAGGGCGTCGAGCTCCGTGACGTATCCGCGTAGCGCCCCCGGTTCGACGAAACTCAGACCGGTGTTGGCGGTGGCGCAGCCGCAGCCGTCCAGATAGGGGGAGGTCATGGCGGCGGTGAAGTTCTCCGCGACACCGTCCTGCATGATCTTCACCGAGGTCGCGCGGAACCGTCCGGCCCGCAGCTTCTCGCGCCGGGCGACCAGTTCGGGTATCTGCTCGGCGCCCCGCGCCCGGTCCCACCAGAGCGCCCCGGTCACCCGGGCCGTGAGCGAGCCGTCCGCCGCCGCGGTCACGTACGCGTCCGAGGGATCCGGCCGGCCGCCCAGCTCCCCGAGCATCGCGTCCTGCCACCCCGTGATGCCGAGGGAGTGGAGCAGCTTCTGGGCCCGCAGCAGCCCGGCGAGGAGTTCCGCCGGCGTGCTGGCCGGCAGCAGCCGGCCGACCAGCGAGGTGGCGCCCTCCTGGAGCATGCCGCTGGGAGTGCCGTCCGGCTCGCGCTCGATCCGGCCGTCGGCGGGGTCGGGGGTGGCGGCGGTGATCCCGGCGAGTTCGAGTGCCCGGGTGTTGGCCCAGGCGCCGTGGTGGTCGCGGTTGGACAGGAGGACCGGGCGGTCCGGGACGACGGAGTCGAGCAGCTGCCGGGTCGGCAGTCCCCCCTCGAAGCTCTCCATCGACCAGCCGCCACCGGTGATCCACTCGCGGTCGGGGTGCGCGTCGGCGTAGGCGCGGATCCGGGCCAGGTAGTCGTCCACGCCGATGGTCTCGGTCAGATCGCACTCGGCCAGTTCCACCCCGGCGAAGACCGGGTGCATGTGGGCGTCCTGGAAGCCGGGGAGCAGCAGCTTCCCCGTCAGGTCGACCACCTCGGTACCGGGCCCCACGAGTTCGCGCACCTCGTCGTGGCCGACGGCCGCGATCCTGTCGCCGATGACGGCGAGCGAGGTCGCCCGGGTGCGGGCCGGATCCACCGTGAAGACGGGGCCGCGGGTGAAGACCAGATCGGCCTTGGCCATTCGAAAGCTCCAGAGCGTGAGGCGACGGGGGATGGGCGCCATGGAAGCCGTAAGCCCGTTTACACGTCAATGGTGTTGACGTAAGGTCCCGGCCATGTCCGAACGTGTCATCCCCGAAGGCGGGCGCCAGCGCCGCAGGCCCACCAAGCAGGGCGCCGTCCTCTCGGAGCAGCTCATCGTCGAGACGGCGCTGCGGCTGGTCGCCCAGCACGGCGCCGAAGCGCTCTCCGTACGGAGGCTCGGCGCCGCACTCGGCGCCGACCCGAGCGCGCTCTACCGCTACTTCCACAACACCGACGCCCTCCTGCTCGCCCTCGCGGACGAACTGATCGGCAGGGCGCAGGAGGGCTGGCGGGCGACCGGGGACTGGCGGGAGGACCTGCGCTCGATGGGTCTGCGGATCCACGCCTGCTACCTGTCCCACCCGCAGGCGGCCGTCCTCGGCGCGTACCGTACGACGGGACGCCTCCACGAGACCCGGGCCGTCGAGCGGATCCTCGGCATCCTGCGCTCGGCGGGCTTCCCGGACCCCTTCGCCGTCCGCGCCTACCACGCCTTCGTCGACCAGGCCCTGGCCTTCGCCGCCCAGGACGCCGCCGCGCTCGCGCTGCCGAAGGCGGCCCGGGAGGCGGACGAGGCCGTCTGGAACTCGGTCTACGGCAGGCTGTCGGCCGACACCCACCCGAACATCGCAGCGGCCTTCCCGCTGCTCGCCGCCGACATGCGCGACAGCGGCTACCCCTTCGCCCTGGAACTGATGCTCAGCGCGATGGCGGCGCTCCGCCCGGCTGCGGCCCAGGCCTGAGCCGTAGCGCCCCGCGGGGGCGCCGGGTCAGGACAGGGCCCGCCAGGCCTCGTTCAGCGCCACCCGCAACGCGTCGGTCTGCTCGCGGCTCATGCCGGCGGTCATGCGTTCCTCGATGCGGCGGGCCGGTTCGGCGTACTCGGCGAGCAGTCGCCGCCCGGGGTCGGCGAGGAGGATGAGGCGTTCGCGGCGGTTGGCCGGATTGGGCTCGCGGCGGATCAGGCCGCGGCCCTCCAGTGCGCGGACCATGTCGGCCATCGACTGGGCGGTGACGAAGGAGTCGCGGGCGAGCTGCGCCGCGGAGATGCCGTCGTGCCGCTCCAGCACCGTCAGGGCGGTGTACTGCAACGCCGTGACCCCGGCGGGCTTGAGCAGCTCCTCCAGGCGGGCGCGCACCACCAGTTCCGTTCTCTTGACCAGGTAGAGCAGTGACGTGCTCACGTTCATCCTCCCGTCGTGACGGCCCGCGCGGGGCGGCCCGTACCGCTCCCGGTGCCGTGTCACCGGGGCACGGCGGCCGTCCCACCCTAGGGCATTGACAGGAATCCTGCTGATTGCTCAGACTGCGTTCATCAGGATTCCTGTCGATCCCGGCTCGGCCGGCGCTTTCGGCAATTCCCCTCCCCTCACTTTCGAGAGGCACCTCTCATGGATCTTCAGGGCAAGGTCGCCGTCGTCACCGGCAGCGGACGCGGCCTCGGACTCGCATACGCTCAGGCCCTCGCCGCCGCGGGTGCTGCGGTCGTCGTCAACGACATCGACGAGGACACGGTGGCTGCCGCCGTCGCCTCCATCACCTCCCGGGGAGGCAGGGCGGCCGGCGTCGCCGCCGCCGTGGGCGACAGCGAAGCCGCCCAGCGGCTCGTGGACGCGGCGGTCGAGGCGTTCGGGCGCCTGGACGTGCTCGTCACCAACGCCGGCATCCTGCGCGACCGGGTCCTGTGGAAGATGACCGACGAGGACTTCGACGACGTCGTACGGGTCCACCTGCGCGGCACGTTCACCTGCGCCCGCGCCGCCGCCGTCCGCATGCGCGAACAGGGCACCGGCGGCCGGCTCGTCCTGATCTCCTCGCCCGCCGGCCAGCGCGGCAACTTCGGCCAGACCAACTACGCCGCCGCCAAGGCAGGCATCGTCGCCATGGCCCGCACCTGGGCCATGGAGCTGGGCCGCGCCGGCATCACCGTCAACGCCGTCGTTCCCGTCGCCGCCACCGAGATGACCAGGACCATCCCGGCGTTCGCCCCGGTCATCGAGGAGTCCGAGCGCACCGGCGGACCGCTGCCGGACTGGCTGCGCAAGGACGAGGGCCTCGGCACCGTCGAGGACGTCGCCGGCCTGATCACCTTCCTGGCCTCGGACGCCTCCGACGCGGTGACCGGGCAGGCCATCGGCATCGGTGGCGACCGGCTGGCCCTGTGGGCCCACCCGAAGGAGAAGGCGGTCGCCTTCGCCGACGGAGGCTGGAGCGGCGACGCGATCGCCGCCGCGTGGCCGGGCGGCGTCGGAGCCGAGCCCGAGACCTACGGAATCCCCGCGCCCCAGGCCCCGGAGGCGTGAGATGGCCGACCGCCCCGACCGCCCCCGCGGGCTCGCGCTCGACCTCGACGCGCTGACCGCCATCGACATGCACACCCACGCCGAGGTCTCCAAGGACGGCCACGGGGCCCTCAGCCCCGAGCTGTTCGGCGCCTCCGAGGCCTACTTCAAGGCCCACGGCCACCGGCAGCCCACCATCGACGAGATGGCCGCGCACTACCGCGAACGCCGCATGGCGGCCGTCGTCTTCACCGTCGACGCCGAACACGCCACCGGCCACCCGCGGATCTCCAACGAGGAGATAGCCGAGAGCTGCGCCGCCCACGCCGACGTCCTGATCCCGTTCGCCAGCGTCGACCCGCACAAGGGCCGCGCGGGGGTCCGCGAGGCCCGGCGCCTGGTCGAGGAGCACGGGGTGCGCGGGTTCAAGTTCCACCCCAGCATCCAGGCCTTCTCCCCGGACGACCGCCTCGCCTACCCGCTGTACGAGGCCATCGAGGAACTCGGCGTACCGGCCCTCTTCCACACCGGCCAGACCGGGATCGGCGCCGGCGTCCCGGGCGGCGGCGGCATCCGGCTGAAGTACTCGAACCCGATGGCGGTCGACGACGTCGCCGTCGACTTCCCCGAGCTGAGGATCGTCCTCGCACATCCCTCCTTCCCCTGGCAGGACGAGGCGCTCGCGGTCGCGACCCACAAGCCGCACGTCCACATCGACCTGTCCGGCTGGTCGCCGAAGTACTTCCCGCCGCAGCTCGTGCGCTACGCCAACACCCTGCTCCAGGACAAGGTCCTGTTCGGCTCCGACTATCCGGTCATCACCCCCGACCGGTGGCTCGCCGACTTCGCTGCGCTCGACATCAAGCCCGAGGTCCGGCCGAAGATCCTCAAGGAGAACGCCGCCCGCCTGCTCGGCCTGTCCACCGACTGAAGGAAACGCTCGTGCTGAACCAAGGCATCGGCTCCTGGCCGGCGCGCCGGGCCCGCAAGACACCCGACCGGACCGCCGTCGTCCACGGGGAGCTCACCCTGACCTACCGGGAGCTCCACCGGCGCGTCCTGCGGCTCGCCCACGGCCTGCGCGCCCTGGGCGTGGCGAGCGGCGACCGGATCGCCTACCTGGGCCCCAACCACCCCGCCTTCCTGGAGACCCTGTTCGCCGCCGGAGCGCTCGGCGCGGTCTTCGTCCCGCTCAACACCCGGCTGGCCGCCCCGGAGCTGGCGTACAACCTCTCCGACTCGGGCAGCGTCGTCCTCGTCCACGCCCCCGGGCAGGCCGAGGCCGCACGCGCCGCCGCCGACGAGGCCGGGGTGCGCCACCGGATCGCACTCGAAGGGCCCGAGGGACCGGGCGACGGCGCCCTCGCGTACGAGGAGCTCCCGGCCGGCGCCACGGACGAGCCCCTGGACGTGGCCGTGCGCCCCGAGGACCCGTGCATGATCATGTACACCTCCGGGACCACGGGCCGCCCCAAGGGTGCCGTCCTCTCCCACGGCAACATCGTCTGGAACAGCGTCAACGTCCTCGTCGACACCGACCTCGCCGCGGACGAGGTCACCCTGGCCGTGGCCCCGCTGTTCCACACCGGTGCCCTCAACATGACCTGCCTGCCCACCCTCCTCAAGGGCGGCCGGGTGGTCCTGCTCTCCGCCTTCGACGCCGACCTGGTCCTCGACACCGTCGAGCGCCTGCGCGTCACGTACCTGTTCGGCGTCCCCACGATGTACGACGCCATGGCCGCCCGGCCGCGCTGGGCGAGCACCGACCTCTCCAGCCTGCGCACCCTCAACTGCGGCGGCGCGCCGGTCCCGGCCCGCACCATCGCCGCGTACATCGACCGCGGCCTCGCCTTCAGCCAGGGCTACGGCATGACGGAGGCGTCCCCCGGCGTCCTCTTCCTCGACCGGGAGCAGGCGGCGGTCAAGGCCGGCTCCGCCGGCGTCCCGCACTTCTTCACCGACACCCGCATCGTCCGGCCCGACGGCGGCGACACCGCGCCCGGCGAACGCGGCGAGGTCCTCGTCCAGGGCCCCCACGTCATGACCGGCTACTGGAACCGGCCCGAGGACACCGCGGCCGCCTTCACCGACGGCGACTGGCTGCGCACCGGCGACATCGCCCGGACCGACGCCGACGGCTACGCCTACATCGTCGACCGGGTCAAGGACATGTACGTCTCAGGCGGCGAGAACGTCTACCCGGCCGAGGTCGAGGACGTCCTCCTCGACCACCCCGACGTCGCCGAATGCGCGGTCGTCGGCATCCCCGACCCGGTCTGGGGAGAGGTCGGCCGCGCCGTCGTCGTCCTCAGGCCCGAGGCCCGCGCCGGCGAGGACGACATCCTCGGCCACCTCCGGGGCAGGCTCGCCAAGTACAAGATCCCCAAGTCCGTCGTCGTCACGGGCGGCCTGCCCCGCACGGCCTCCGGAAAGATCCTCAAGTCCGCCGTACGCGACTCCTTCGCCACCGCTCCCGCCCCATCGAAAGGCTTCCCCGTGCCCATCGCCATCGCCGACGGCCTCGACGCACTCACCTCCCTCAGCGGAGCCGACCTCGGCCGCACCGAGTGGCTGGAGATCACCCAGGACCGGGTGAACACCTTCGCCGACGCCACCGACGACCACCAGTGGATCCACACCGACCCGGAGAAGGCCGAGGAGGGGCCCTTCGGCGGCCCCATCGCCCACGGCTACCTCACCCTCTCGCTGATCATCCCGCTCTTCGGCGAGCTGCTCGGCATCACCGGCACCAGGATGAGCGTCAACTACGGCCTGGACAAGGTCCGTTTCCCCAGCCCCGTCCGCGTCGGAGCGAGGATCCGTCTCCACGGAGCCGTCGGCACGGTGGAGGAGGTCAAGGGCAACGGCGTGCAGATGCCGGTCACCTTCACCGTCGAGGTCGAGGGCAGCGACAAGCCGGCCTGCGTCGCCGAGGCCGTCTACCGCCACTACGCCTGACCGGCCCCGGGCCGGGAGCACGAAGCGGGCGGGGCCACGACGGCCCCGCCCGCTTCGTGCTGTTCAGCCCGCGAGCTGCTCCTCCAGGGCCGCCAGCGTCCGGTAGCAGGGCAGGACCTGGGCGATGGAGGCGTTCGGCTCGCGGCCCTCGCGGATGGCGGCGACGAACTCGCGGTCCTGCAGCTCGATGCCGTCCATCGAGACGTCGACCCCGCTGACGTCGATCGGCTCGTCCTTGCCGGTGACCAGGTCGTCGTAGCGGGCGATGTAGGTGCCGGTGTCGCCGATGTAGCGGAAGAACGTGCCGAGCGGACCGTCGTTGTTGAACGACAGCGACAGGGTGCAGATGGCGCCGTTCGCCGCGCGCAGCTGGACCGACATGTCCATCGCGATGCCCAGCTCGGGGTGGATCGGGCCCTGGACGGCGTTGGCCTGCACGATGGGCGAGCCGGTCTGGTAGGCGAAGAGATCGACGGTGTGAGCCGCGTGGTGCCACAGGAGGTGGTCGGTCCACGAGCGCGGCGCACCCAGCGCGTTGAGGTTCGTGCGGCGGAAGAAGTACGTCTGCACGTCCATCTGCTGGATGTTGTACGCGCCGTCCCGGATCTGCCGACGCACCCACTGATGGCTCGGGTTGAAGCGCCGGGTGTGGCCCACCATGGCGACCAGCCCGGTGCGCTGCTGCGCCTCCAGGCACGCCTCGGCGTCGGCGAGGGAGGAGGCCAGGGGGATCTCGACCTGGACGTGCTTGCCCGCGTCGAGGCAGGCCAGCGTCTGCGCGGCGTGCATGGGGGTGGGGGTGGCGAGGACGACGGCGTCGACGTCGTCCATCGCCAGCACCTCGTCGAGGGACGCCACGGCGCGGCCGACCCCCTGCTCGGCGGCGAACTTCTCGGCGCTTTCGAGGGTGCTGCTCACTACGGCGGACACCTCGACGCCATCGATCCGCTTGAGCGCGGCCGCGTGCTTGGCGCCGAAGGCACCGCCGCCGGCCAGGGCGACCCGGAGGGTTCGGTCGTAGGTCATGTCAGTTGACTCCTTCGGCGGGCTCCTGGGCCCGGGGGTGGTTTTCGAGGATCAGGTGGCCGACGGCGGTGTTGGACGCCGGCACGTGGTAGAAGCGGTGCTTGACCTCGACCCGTCCGGACCCGTCGACGTCGCCCATCGCCCCGCGGGCGATCAGCCACATGACCAGCTCGATGCCTTCCGAGCCGGCTTCCTCGACGTACTCCAGGTGCGGCACCTGTGACAGTCCGACCGGATCCTCGACCAGCCGGTCGAGGAAGGCCTGGTCCCACTTGCGGTTGATGAGCCCGGCGCGCGGGCCCTGCAACTGGTGGCTCATGCCACCGGTGCCCCACACCTGGACCTTGAGCGGCCTGTCGTACGACTCGACCGCCTTGCGCAGTGCCCGGCCGAGCCCGAAGCACCGGGCGCCCGAGGGCACCGGGTACTGCACCACGTTGACGTGGAAGGGGATCACCTTGCACGGCCACTTCTCGACGTTCCCGAACATCAGCGACAGCGGGACGGTCAGGCCGTGGTCGACGGTCATCTCGTTGGCGAGGGTGAGGTCGAAGTCGTCCCTGATGAGCGAGTGCGCGATGTGCGCGGCCAGGTCGGGATCGCCCTCGATGCCGGGGACCGGGCGGGGGCCGTACCCCTCGTCGGCGGTGGCATAGGCCGCGCCGGTGCCGAGCACGAACGTCGGGATCAAGGACAGGTCGAACGCGGACGCGTGGTCGTTGTAGACCAGGAGGATCACATCCGGGAGGTTCTCCTTCTCCCATTCCCTGGAGAACTCGTACCCCTCGAAGACCGGCCTCCAATAGGGCTCCCCGGTCTTGTCGTGGTCCATCGCCGCGCCGATCGCCGGCACGTGCGAGGTGAAGACCGCGCCGGTGATCACGGCGTGTTCGGCCGGGGGCGCCGGATCGGCGTGCGCCGCCTCCAGGACCGCGTGATCGATGCGGTTGCCCTCGACGGAGCGGCCGCCGCCGGCCATCATCGCGCGGTACTCCTCCTCGGTCATCCCGGTCATCGAGCCGGCCATCTGCTGGAAGGAGAACCCCAGCGTCGCGCCCCACTTGGCGAGGAAGTAGATGTTGCCGCCCTCGTCCATCGCGGCGTTGAGGTCACGGTCGAGCAGCGCCCGCTTCTGCTCCTCCCGCAGCGGCCACGCGTCCAGGTAGGCACGCTCGTCGGCGAGGTAGCGCTCGCGGTTCTCCGCCGTCATCAGCGACATGCAGAACTGGTTGAGGTGGTAGCCCCTGGCGGACTGCTCGGCGTCGAAGACGGTGGTCCCCGGCACCAGTTTGTAGGTCTTGTCCAGTGACAAGGTCGGACTCCGATCGTGAGACGGATCAGCTGGTGGGACGGTCAGCGGGCTTCCGGCCAGTACAGGCGCATCGGGTTGTCGACGAGGAGCCGCTGCTGCAGCTCCGGCGTCGGCGCGATGCCCGGGATGAAGTCGACGAGCAGACCGTCGTCGGGCATGTGGCCGGCGAGGTTGGGGTGCGGCCAGTCCGTGCCCCACAGCACCCGGTCGGGGAACTCCTCGACCACGCGGCGGGCGAACGGGACGACGTCGCGGTACGCCGACCGCTCGCCGTCGAGGGCCGGCGGGCCGCTCACGGACAGCCGCTCCGGGCAGGTCACCTTGCACCAGATGTCCGGCCTGGCCCGCACGAAGTCCAGGAAGGCCCCGAACTCCGGGCCGTACGGGTCCTTGGCGACATCGGGCCGGCCCATGTGGTCGACGACCAGCGGAACCGGCATCGACAGCAGGAACTCGCGCAGGCCGGCGAGGTCGGCCGCCTCGAAGTAGACGACGACGTGCCACCCGTACGGGGCGATCCGCTCGACGACGTCCCGCAGGTCCTGCGGCGGCGCCGCGTCGACGAGCCGCTTGACGAAGTTGAACCGCACACCGCGCACCCCGGCCTCGTGCAGCTCCCGCAGCTCGGCGTCCGAGACCCCCGGCCGTACCGTCGCCACGCCCCGGGCCAGGCCCCCCGAGGCCCGCAGGGCATCGGTCATGGCGCTGTTGTCGGCGCCGTGGCAGGTCGCCTGGACCACGACGCTGCGGGTGAGGCCCAGGCGGTCGCGCAGCGCGAAGAGCTGGTCCTTGGACGCGTCGCAGGGGGTGTACTTCCGTTCGGGCGCGAACGGGAACACCGCCCCCGGGCCGAACACGTGGCAGTGCGCGTCGACGGCCCCCTCGGGCAATCGGAACCGCGGCCGGCTCGGGTCGGCGTACCAGTCCAGCCAGCCGGGGGTCTTCTCGAAGCTCGTCGTCATCATCAGTCCTCGTAGCGAAGGCCGAGCCCGGCCAGCGGGCCGCGCATGCCGTACATGTCCAGGCCGAGCTCGCCCGCGCGGAACCGCACCCGCTTGCCCTCCTCGGCCGCCTCGCGCCGGGCAGCCGCCCCGGCGACCTCGGCGGCCCGCTCGCGCGGCACCACCACGACGCCGTCGCGGTCCGCCACGACGACATCGCCCGGCCTGACCAGGGCGTTGGCGCAGACCACCGGTATGTTGACCGAACCGAGGGTGGCCTTGACCGTGCCCTTGGCGTTGACCGCCCGGGCGAAGACCGGGAAGTCCATCTCCTCCAGGTCGGCCACGTCGCGCACTCCTCCGTCGATGACCAGGCCCCGGCCGCCACGGGCGCGGAACGAGGTGGCCAGCAGTTCGCCGAAGAACCCGTCCTCGCTCTCCGTCGTGCAGGCCGCGACCACCACGTCGCCCTCCTCGATCTGCTCGGCGGCGACGTGGAGCATCCAGTTGTCCCCGGGCTGCAGCAGCACGGTCACCGCAGTGCCGCAGAGCCGGGCCCGGGTGTAGACGGGGCGCAGGTACGGGCGCATCAGACCCACCCGGCCCATCGCCTCGTGGACGGTCGCGACGCCGAACGCCGACAGTGCGGCGACGTCCTTCGGGTCGGCGCGGGTGATGGCGGTGCGGACGACACCGAGCCGGGTGTGTTCCATGTGTCCTTCTCCTGCGTCAGTGGCCGGCGGCGGTGAGCCGGGCGGCGAGTCGGGGGTAGGCGCGCAGGGCGTTGCCGCTGTAGACGGCGGCCCGTTCCTCGTCGGTGAGGTTCGCGGTGGCCTCGACGTACCGCTTCGTGTCGTCGAAGTGGTGGCCGGTGCGCGGGTCGACGTCGCGGACGGCGCCGATCATCTCGCTGGCGAACAGCACGGACCGGCTGGGGACGACCCGCGTGAGCAGGTCGATGCCGGGCTGGTGGTACACGCAGGTGTCGAAGAGGACGTTGTCCAGCAGCGTTTCGGGGTCCGGCCGGCCCAGAGCCATCGCCAGACCGCGGAACCGGCCCCAGTGGTAGGGCACCGCGCCACCGCCGTGGGGGATCACGAACCGCAGCGACGGGAAGTCGGCGAACAGATCGCCCTGGACCAGCTGCATGAACGCCGTGGTGTCCGCGTTCAGGTAGTGGGCGCCCGTGGTGTGGAAGGCCGGGTTGCAGGAGGTGCTGACGTGGATCATCGCGGGGATGTCGTACTCGGCCATCGCCTCGTACAGCGGGTACCAGCTGCGGTCCGTCAGCGGCGGCGCGGTCCAATCACCGCCCGACGGGTCGGGATTGAGGTTGACCGTCACCGCACCGAGTTCCTCGACCGCGCGGCGCAGCTCGGGCAGGCAGGTGGCCGGGTCGACGCCCGGTGACTGCGGCAGCATGGCGCCCATCGCGAAGCGGCCGGGGTAGAGCGTGCTGACGCGGTGGACCAGGTCGTTGCAGATCCGTGCCCACGTCGACGAGACCCGGAAGTCGCCGATGTGGTGGGCCATGAAGCTGGCCCGCGGGGAGAAGACCGTGAGGTCGGTGCCCCGCTCGTCCATGAGGCGCAGCTGGTTGCCCTCGATGGCCTCGCGGAGTTCGTCGTCGGTGATGACGAGGTCCTCGGGACCGGGCGCGTCGGCGGGGGAGCCGACCGCCGCGACCTGCCGGTCACGCCACCGGGCCAGCTGGGGCGGCGCCGTGGTGAAGTGACCGTGACAGTCGATGATCATGGGTTGTCTCCTGGGGGTCGTCGGGGTCAGCCCCGGCAGCCGACGGGCCAGCCCGTGTACTGCTCGGCGAGATAGGTGCGGCCGGCGAGCGTGCCCGCCACGTTGTCGAGTTCGCCGAGTTGGCGCCGCAGATCGAACGGAGTGCCGCCGGGCGGGGTGTGCAGCAGCTGGGTCATCCAGTGGGAGAAGTTCTGCGCCCGCCAGATCCGTTGCAGCGCGCGCGGCTGGTAGTCCTCCAGCGCGGCCTCGCCCGCGGCGCCGAGCGCCCGCAGGAGGACCTCGGCCAGGACCTTCACGTCGTGCAGTGCGAGATTGAGTCCGCGGGCGCCGGTCGGCGGCACGGTGTGCGCGGCGTCCCCGGCGAGCACCATCGAGCCCCAGCGCATCGGCTCCTGCACGAACGAGCGGAACCGCAGCACCGTCTTCTCCAGGATCGGACCCTCCTTGAGGCGGAAGCCGTCCTCACCGGCCACCCGGGCCTGGAGCGTCTCCCAGACGCGGTCGTCCGGCCAGGCATCGACGGGCTCGTCCGGGGAGCACTGGAAGTACATCCGCTGTACGGCCTCGGTCCGTTGGCTGATCAGCGCGAAGCCGTGCTCGGAATGGGCGTAGACCAGCTCGGGTGCGCTCGGCGGTGCCTCGGCCATGATGCCGAACCATGCGAAGGGGTACTCCTTGCCGTACCGCACCCGCCGGTCCTCGGGGACCAGGTTGCGGCACATGCTGCGGGACCCGTCCGCACCGACCACGTACCGCGCGCGGACCTCGTGCCGGGACCCGTCGGCCGCGGTGTACCGGACCCGCGGGGCGGTGGTGGTGATCCCGAGGACCTCGGTGTCCTCGACCCCGAAGTGGACCGTGCCGCCGTCGCGGTCCCGGGCGTCGGCCAGGTCGATGAACACGTCGGTCTGCGGGTAGAGCCACACGGACTCGCCGACCAGCGCCTTGAAGTGGATGCGGTGCGCCCGGCCGCCGAACCGCAGCTCGGTGCCTTCGTGTTCGTGGCCGTCGCGCAGGATCCGGTCGCTGACGCCGGTCTCGACCAGGTCCCGGGCCGCGTCCGCCTCCAGGATGCCGGCCCGCTGCGTCGTGGCGATCTCACGCCGGGTGCGGGTGTCGACCACGATCGTGTCGACTCCCGCCCGCCCCAGGAGGTGAGCGAGCATCAGGCCGGCCGGACCGGCGCCGATGACTGCGACGGGAACCGAGGCAACTGAGTCGACGACGGCGTCGGCCATGGCATCTCCTGGGCAGTTGTGAACGTTCCGAACACGTCGAACGTTGACACCCGGGGCCGCGGCCGGTCTCCGGCGTTTCCGTCAGGCGGAAGCCCGCTCGGATCTCAGGCAGTGGGGCGGGTGCGCCGGCCCAGCTCGTCGGAGATCCCGTACGCGGCCCTCAGCAGCGGCTCGCGCAGCCCGCGGGCACGGCTCGCCCCGCGCGCCGTGATCACGATCCCCAGAGCGGCGCTCACCGGCCCGTTCCGGCCGATCCGTACCGGCGCGGACACCGCGACGGTGCTCTCCGAGAGCTGCCGGTCGCTGACGAAGACCTGTTCGCGACGGATGCGGTCCAGCTGCGTGCGCAGGGTCCTCGGGTCGGTGACGGTGTGCGGGGTCCAGGCCCGCAGCGGCGATGTGAGGACCTCCTCCTGGATGTCCGGCGGCGCGTGGGCGAGCAGCACCCGCCCCATCCCGGTGGAGCCGATCGGGAAACGGGCTCCCACCATCGTCACCAGCTCCACCGACCGGTGCCCGGCGATCCGCTCGACGAACACCAGCTCCGTGCCCTCGCGCACCGCGAGCTGGACGTTCTCGTGGGTCGCCTCGTAGAGGTCCTGCATGAACGGCAGCGCCACATCACGCAGGATCTGGGTGCGCGGGCACCCCGAGGCGATCTCCCAGAGCCTCAACCCGACGTGCCACGACCCGTCCTCGCCGCGCTCCAGCGCTCCCCACCCGGCCAGTTCGGCGACCACCCGGTGCGTCGTGCTCAGGGCGAGGCCGGTGCGCTGGGCGATCTCCGACAGTGTCTGCGACGGGTGCTCGCGGTCGAAGGCCGCGAGGACTTCGAGGACTTTTCCAGCCGCCGTGCTCCGGGTTGCGCTCACGCGGTCAGTTTCGCAGACCCGCGTTGAGCGGCCCCGACGAGCGCCGTACCATCTGCCGGACACCAAGGAGGCGACGTGAACAGAGTGATCTGCGGGCTGTCCTCGATGGCGACACGGCCGCTGCTGGCCGAGCTGTCCGAGCAGATCGGGCTCGTGCACGGGCTTCCCGTACGGTTCGAGGCCGCGGGCGGGGTCGAGATCGCCCGGCGGGTGCGCGAGGGAGCCGAGGCCGATCTGCTCGTGCTCGCCGACGGAGCGCTCACCGCGCTGGAGGAGGAGGGCCACCTCCTGGCAGGCACGGCTCGACCGCTGTGGACCTCCCAGGTCGTGGCCGCCGTGCCGACGGGATCACCGGTTCCGGTGCTCGACTCGGACTCCGACCTGCGGGACGTTCTGCGGTCCGCGAGGAAGATCGCCTACTCCACCGGTCCCAGCGGGACGGGCCTGATCGAGCTGATCGGCCGGCTGGGTCTCGCCGACGCGCTCGACGGCCGGCTCGTCCAGGCGGCGCCGGGCGTGCCGGCCGGCAGCCTGCTGTCCTCCGGCCGGGCCGACCTGGCGTTCCAGCAGCACAGCGAGCTGATGGACCTGCCGGGTGTCGTCATCGCCGGACCGCTGCCGGGTGACACGGCCATCAGCTCGACCTTCGGCGGAGGCGTACTGGCCTCGGCCCGCGAGCCGGACCTCGCCCTTGAGGTCCTCGGCCTCTTCGGCTCCGATACGGGGTCCAGGGCCGCCCGCACCAGGGGCATGCGGGCCGCGGGGGCCGGCCGGGGCGCCTGAGAGGGCAGCTACGGAATGCCGGGCAGGCTCCCGTCACGGGCCGCCGGGCGGCTCGTAGCGGTAGCCGGCGGAGTCGACGGACTCGGTGTCCAGCATCTGATCGACCGTCACCGGGGCCTGCGCGGAGAAGTCCGGCAGGAAGGGCTTGACCTGCGCGTCGAGAATCACGTCGTACCCGGTGGCGCTGCTCACCCACGGCCACATCACGTCGCCCGGCCGGTGCCCGAGCGGTGCCGGCTTGCCGTCGAACGGCGACAGCTCGCCGGTCGCCGGCCGGCCCGGGTGCGGGCCGCGTGGCGCGCGGTGGCCGGCCACGCCCGTTCAGTGTGACCATCAGCCCGGCGCGAAGCCGCGCGTGGCGCGCACTCCCGCCCCGAACGGCCCACCGCCGTGCGACGGGCACTCGCTCAGGACGGGCTCGTCAGGGCGTGGACCAGTCGCTCGACCTGGTCCTGCGGGGGAGGGCCGTCGGGCCGGCTCGTCATCAGCAGGTGGTGCAGCGTGCCCACCATGGCCAGCGCGACCGAAGCGGTGTCCGTGCCGGGGCCGATGCGTCCCAGGTGCCGTTCGGCATCGAGGTAGGCCCCGATCGACGTCTGGATCGCGTCGAAGCCGGGGGCGCCGTCGGCCCAGGCCTCGCGGACCCGCCGGGCCGCCGCGGGCCGGGTCACCGCCAGACCGACGACACCGGGGTCCAGGGACAGTACGGTCGCGGACAGCTCCACCAGGTTGCCGGCCACCGAGTCGCGGCCCGCCCGTGCGGGGAGTGCTGCCGCCAGCGCGGCCGAGCGGGTGAAACGGTCCAGCACCAGCTCCGCCACGAACTCGTCCAGCCCGTCGAAGTGGGTGTGCAGCACCCCCTTGGCGCAGTCCGCCTCGGTCGTGATCGCCCTGCTGGTCAGGGCGGCGGCCCCGTCCCGGGCCAGGACGCGCTCCGCCGCGTCGAAGAGCCGCTCGCGCAGATCGGGGATGGCCACTCCACGTGGTGACACCAAGACCTCCCGGAGAAAGGGGGATTGCCAGTATGGGCGAGCGCCCATACTGTTTGGGCAGGTGCCCATTCTAAGGTTCGGGCGTTGGCCCCGCACCCCCTCTCGCAGGAGGTTCCATCCATGCACGGCATCGCGAACACCGGCCAGGCGCAGTCCTGGAACGGATACGAGGGCGCCCACTGGGCCGCCCATCAGGACCGCTGGGACGCCGTCAACGCCGGATTCGACCAGCCGCTGTTCGATGCCGCGGCCGTCACCCGCGGCGAACGCGTCCTCGACATCGGCTGCGGAGCCGGATCCACGACCCGGCGGGCCGCCCGCGCCGCCGGGCCGGCCGGCCGCGCCGTGGGCCTCGACCTCTCCGGACCCATGCTCGAACGCGCCAGGGCGAGCGCCGAGGCCGAAGGCCTGGACAACGTCCGCTTCGAACACGGGGACGCCCAGGTGCACCCCCTCGCCCCCGCCGCCTTCGACCTCGCCATCAGCCGGTTCGGCATCATGTTCTTCACCGACCCCGCGGCGGCGTTCGCGAACATCGCCGCCGCGCTGCGCCCCGGTGGCCGCGTGGCCCTGATCTGCGCCGCCGAGCCCGAGGGCAACGAATGGCTGACCGCTCTGGCGGCGCTCGGCGACCTGCTCCCGCTGGAGGGCTTCGGTAAGCCCGGCGGGCCCGGCATGTTCTCGCTCGCGGCGCCCGGTGAGGCGGCCGCACTGCTGAGCGGGGCGGGGCTGCGCGACGTCCGCGCCACGCACGTGTCGGCGTACGGGACCTGGGGGCGCGACGCGGCGGACGCGGCCGGGTTCCTCCTGGACTCCGGGCCCGGCCGGCACCTCGTCGCCCGGGCCGGATCCGGCGCCGGCGAGCGCGCCCGGGCCCGCCTGACCGACGTCCTGCGCCCCCACGAGGCCGACGGCGCCCTGCGCCTGCGCGGCACGGGCTGGCTGCTCACCGCCACGGCCCCGCACGCCTGACCGCCCGCCACGCGCAGGCATGTTCCGGGGACGGCAGTGCCCCCGCCCATGGGGGGCAGGGGCACGGCCTTCGGGTCAGGAGGACTGGTCCGTCAGGATCGCCGGGTCCGACAGGCCGGCCGCGCCGGTCTCCACCTTGCCCGCGAAGCGGCGGCGGAAGTCCGGGGCACCGGATGCGGTGACGGTCACGTCGTACCAGCGCCGCGTGTTCTTCAGGGGCACGCTGTACGTGACCGTGGCGCCCGGGGCGACCGTGAGGCGCTTCGGCCCGCCGGCGTAGGCGTTGGTGACCGTGAGGGTGGCGGTCGACCCGCCGGCGTTGGTGAGGGTGAGGTCAAGGTTCCCGGTGGCCGCGTTGTGTCGGGCGGTGGCCTCGGGGCCGGCGGTGGTGCCCGGGTTGCGGAAGGCGCGCAGGAAGCCGTTGGGGCCGTGCACGGTCAGGTCGGTGACCCCGGCCGAGTACCGGGTGTTCCAGGTGTCCGCGATCGACTTGCCGGCCTCGGTGGTGTACGTCCAGGGGGCGTCGGTGCGGTTGCCGGAGGTGACGTAGAACTGCGCGCCCAGTGCCTGGCCGCCGCTGAACGTGAGCCGGAACTTGCCCTCGGCGGTGAGCGCCGCGCCGTCCACGTACGGGGCGTACTTCAGCGCACGGGTGGGGCGCAGGCCCTTCTCCTGGCGCGGCATGGATCCGACGGGCGGGGCGGGGGCCAGGAAGTCGGGGTGGCGCTCCCGGTCCTGCGGCTCCCAGGCGCCGGTGTCGGGCAGGCCGACCGTGCTGGTGTCCTTGCGGGCGAAGTCGAAGGCGGAGGTCAGGTCGCCGCAGACGGCGCGGCGCCACGGCGAGATGTTGGGCTCCTCCACGCCGAAACGCTGCTCCATGAAGCGGATCACGGAGGTGTGGTCGAAGGTCTCGGAGCAGGAGTAGCCGCCGGTGCTCCAGGGGGAGACCACGAGCATGGGCACGCGCGGGCCCAGGCCGTACGGCCCGGCGACGTACCCGGCCTTGCCGGGGAAGACGTCCAGGGCGGTGGGCGTGGTGGACAGGCCCTGCGCGGCGCTCGCGGGGGCGTACGGCGGAACGAGGTGGTCGAAGAAGCCGTCGTTCTCGTCGTAGGTGATGAACAACGCGGTACGGGCCCACACGTCGGGGTTGGAGGTGAGGGCGTCCAGTACCTGCGAGATGTACCAGGCGCCGTAGTTGGAAGGCCAGTTGGAGTGCTCGCTGAACGCCTCGGGCGCCGCGATCCAGGAGACCTTCGGCAGGGTGCCGGCGGCCACGTCGGCGCGCAGCCTGTCGAAGTAGCCTTCGCCGGCCTTGGCGTCGGTGCCGGTGCGGGCCTTGTCGTAGAGCGGGTTGCCGGGCCGGGCGTTGCGGTAGTTGTTGAAGTAGAGGAGGGAGTTGTCGCCGTAGTTCCCGCGGTAGGCGTCGTTGATCCAGCCCCAGGAGCCGGCGGCGTCGAGGCCGTCGCCGATGTCCTGGTAGACCTTCCAGGAGATCCCGGCCGCCTCCAGCCGCTCGGGGTAGGTGGTCCAGCCGTACCCGGCCTCGGCGTTGTTGAGGACCGGGCCGCCGCCCTTGCCGTCGTTTCCGGTGTGACCCGACCAGAGGTAGTAGCGGTTGGGGTCGGTGGAGCCTATGAACGAGCAGTGGTACGCGTCGCAGATCGTGAAGGCATCGGCGAGGGCGTAGTGGAAGGGGATGTCGTCGCGCGTCAGGTAGGCCATGGTGGTGGGCGTCTTGGCGGGCACCCAGTTGTCGTACTTGCCCTGGTTGAAGGCGCTCTGGCCGCCGGCCCAGTCGTGGTTGAGGCCCTGGAGGAACTCCATGCCGAGGTCGTCGGACGGCGGCCGGAAGGGCAGCGTCTCCTTGGCGCCGTCGGACTGGTGCCAGACGGACTTGCCGCTCGGCAGGGTCACCGGGCGCGGGTCGCCGAAGCCGCGGACGCCGCGGAGCGCGCCGAAGTAGTGGTCGAAGGAACGGTTCTCCTGCATGAGGACCACGATGTGCTCGACATCGGCGATGGTGCCGGTGCTGCCCTGTGCGGGGATGGCGGCGGCGCGCGCGATGCTGTCGTTGAGCATCGTCAGGGCGGCGGCGCCCCCGGCGAGCTGCAGGAAGCGGCGGCGGTTGAGTTCTGCCATGGCGGGATCGACCTCTGGGGGTTGAGGGGTGGTTGAGCGCCCTCAGCAGAGCGCGCCCGGGGTACCGGAGAGGGAGCCTCGCGTGACCCGGGCGGGTAGGCCAGATGAACGTCAGCCGGATTTCGGGGGAGTTCGGCCAGCGCCGGAGGCGGGCTGTTGCCCCTTGCTCCCGCTCGACTACAGTGCGTGATGTTCGCGCTTCGCCCGTGCCGACGTACAGGAGCAGATCCGTGGCCACCCACGCCCGCCCCGGCCCCCTCGCGAGTCCGTCCCCGGCGGGTCGCCGGGTGCCCGAGCTGGATCACGCCCTCATCGCGCAGTGGCAGGCCGGGGGAGGGGAGCTCATCGACCTCTTCACCCAGGCGCAGGAACGGGTGGGCGGCGTGGCCGCGTTGCGGCTCGGACCGCGCCCGACCGTCCTGATCACCGCTCCGCAGGCCGTGCAGCACGTGCTCGCGCTCCACCCCGACCGGTACGTGAAGCGCTCGCACCGCGCCAGGCTCCTGATCGGCGACGGGGTCCTCGCCGCGACGGGCGAGGCCTGGCAGCGGCAGCGGCGCCTGCTCCAGACCCAGTTCACCGGACGTGGCATGCGCCGCTACGAGCAGCGCATCACCGGCGCCGCCCGGACCACCGCGGCGCGCTGGGCCGGGTACGCCCGCACCGGGCAGGTCCTCGACGTCGGCGAGGAGATGCGCCGCTTCGCCCTGGACGCCATCTGGCGGTCCCTGACCGGACACCCCCTCGACCCCGCGACGGAGCGCGAACTGGCCGCCCTGCCGACGGTGGTGGCCGCGCTGCCCAGCCTCCCGGCCGACGGCACCGCCGCCCGCGGTGCCGTCGCCGCCGAGCTGGCCCGCATCGACGCCGTGGCGGGCCTCGCCATCGCCGCCGCCCGCGGCGGCGAGGCCGGGCCCGACGGCCCGGGGCTGCTGCACGTCCTGATCGAGGCGGCCGGAACCCGTCCCGAGTACACCGACCGGCTGATCCGCGACGAGCTGGTCACCCTGATGGTCGCCGGGCACGAGACCACCGCCACCACCCTGACCTGGCTCCACCTGCTGCTGGACCGAAATCCGCAGGCGCGGGAGCAGGCCCTCGCCGCGGGCGCCGAGGGCTCGCCCGAGCGGCGCCAGGCCGTCCAGGCACTCGTCCACGAAACGCTGCGCTTCTACCCGTCCGCCTGGATACTGCCGCGCTGCGCGGCGCAGGACGACAACCTCGCCGGATACGACGTCGAGGCCGGCACCGACGTACTGGTCTGCCCCTACCTCACGCACCGGGACCCGGAACTCTGGGCAGACCCTGGGCGGTTCGATCCGCGGCGCTTCACCACTCCGGGGGGACGCCCCGGCCATCCGGGGAGCTACCTGCCGTTCGGCATCGGGCCCCGGGCCTGCCTGGGCCTGCAGTTCGCCCTCCGTGAGACGACCGTGCTCCTGGAGCACCTGCTGCCCGCCCACACCCCGCGCTTCCGCTCCGTCCCGGCGAAGGCCGCGTACAGCATCACGGTCCGCCCCGACGGCCCCACACCCGCAGTGCTGGCCGGGTAGTTACGCGCTCAGCGGGCCGGCGGTGCCTCCCGCTCCGCGACCAGCGGTGCGAGCCCGTCCAGGATCCGGTCGAGCCCGAAGCGGAACTGGAAGTCCGGATCTCCGGAGCCGGTGAAGGCGTCCGAGTCCAGCAGTCGCGTCACGGCAGGGTGGCTCTCGGGGCCGGCGAGCAGCCGCAGGGTGCGGACGTACTGGGCCACGGCCTGCTGCGGGGCGACGCCCGACTTGATGATGGCGTCCATCATGTCGGCGGCCATGGTGGCCTCGTTCCGCACCAGGCCCCCGATCAGGATGATCGTGGAGAGCTTCTCGCTCTCCGTCAGGCCCGTCTCCGCCATGGCGTCGAGCCCCCGGTCCATCCAGGCCAGTTGGTTCGGGGTCGCGGGCGGGGCAGTGATCGGGATGCGCAGGATCCAGGAGTTGGCCATCAGGACGGCCCGCTGCGCGTACGCCCAGTGCGTCAGCAGTTCGCGCCAGCCCTGCTCGTCCGACTCGGGCGGCAGCGGCGGCGGGGTGCCCACGCCCGCGTCGGACATGAGGACGTACAGCTCCTCCTTGGCGGCCACGTACCGGTAGAGGGACATCGTCGAGACGCCCAGCTCCTTGGCCACCCGGCCCATCGACACCGCGTCCATGCCCTCGGCGGCGGCGAGCGAGACGGCCGCCTCCACGATGCGGGGCAGCGTGAGCGTGGGGCGCGGCCCCTTCCCGGGGCGTTCGCGCAGGCCCCAGGCCATCTCCAGGCTGGCCGGTAGCCCGGTACCGCTGTCCTCGTCCGCCATGACCGCCCCTACTCGATTGACCTCCATTCTAGTTCTGTGTATTACTTACACAGCACAGAGTAAGCCATACGCAGAAGGGAGTGTCCTCTCATGACGACGCACGACCTCGGTATCCACGCCGCCGGCCTCACCAAGTCCTACGGCGCACTGCGCGTCCTCGACGGCATCGACCTCGCCGTCCCGCGCGGCTCCGTCCTCGCCCTCCTCGGCCCCAACGGCGCGGGCAAGACCACCACCGTCCGGATCCTCGCCACCCTCACCGCAGCCGACTCCGGCACCGCCCGCGTCGCCGGGCACGACACCGCTACCGCACGCTCCCGGGTCCGTGAACGCATCTCCCTCACCGGCCAGTTCGCCGCAGTCGACGAGCTGCTGACCGGCACCGAGACCCTGCGCATGATGGGCCGCCTCACCGGACTCTCCCCGCGCGCCGCACGCACCCGCGCCGACGAACTCCTCGCCCGCTTCGGCCTCACCGACGCGGCCGGCCGCACCGCGAAGACGTACTCGGGCGGCATGCGCCGCCGCCTCGACCTCGCCGCGAGCCTCGTCTCCCGCCCCGAGGTGATCTTCCTCGACGAGCCGACCAGCGGCCTCGACCCCCGCAGCCGCCAGGGCATGTGGGACCTCGTACGGGAACTGCGCGCCGACGGCGCCACCGTCCTGCTCACCACCCAGTACCTGGAGGAGGCCGACCAACTCGCCGACCGCGTCGCAGTCCTCGCCGACGGACGCATCGCCGCCGAGGGCACCCCGGCCGAGCTGAAGTCCCGCGTCGCCGGACACCGGCTGGACCTGACCCTCACCACCGGCGCCGCCTACGAGGCCCTCGCCCCGCGCGCCGTCCACCTCGACCCCGAGGCGCTCACCCTGGGCCTCGCCACCGACGGCACCGCCGCCCACGTCCGGAGCCTGCTCGACGAACTCGACCCGGAACGCACCGACGTCGACCGGTTCACCCTGCGCAGCGCCACCCTCGACGACGTTTTCCTCGCCCTGACGGGAGCCGACCGATGACCGCCCTGCCCGTGACCTCCTTCGCCCTGGCCGGCCGCTGCCTGCGCATCAGCAGCCGCCGCCCCGACATGCTGATCACCGCCCTGATGCTGCCCGTCATGCTGATGCTGATCTTCGTCTACTTCTTCGGCGGGGCCATCGACACCGGTACGCAGTACGTGACCTACGTGGTCCCCGGCGCCATGCTGCTCTGCGCGGGCTTCGGCGCGGCCTCCACCGCCGTCAGCGTCTCCGAGGACATGAAGAACGGCGTCATCGACCGGCTGCGCTCCCTCGACATCGGCGGCGTCCCCATCCTGGCCGGGCACGTCACCGCATCGGTCCTGCGCAACCTGCTCTCCACCACCCTGGTCCTGGCCGTCGCCCTCGCCATCGGCTTCCGCCCCCAGGCGGGCCCGGCCGGCTTCCTCGCGGCCGCCGGACTGCTCGTCGCGTACGTCACCGCCATCTCCTGGCTGGCCGCAGCCCTCGGTCTGGCCGCCGACTCCCCCGAGGCCGCGGGCGGGTTCACCTTCCTGATGATGTTCCTGCCCTACCCCTCCAGCGCCTTCGTCCCCATCGACACGATGCCCGACTGGCTGCACGGCTTCGCCGACCACCAGCCGCTCACCCCGGTCATCGAATCCCTCCGGGCGCTGCTCCTGGACCAGCCCGCGGGCAGCGCCCCCTGGACCGCCCTGGCCTGGTGCGGGGCCATCCTGGCGGTCGCCGTGGCCCTGACCTCCGTACTGTTCCGGCGCCGGACGCGATAGGCGTCACCGGCTCCCGGAAAACGCTTGGACCGGGCGGACGGTGTTGCGGAACACTGCGACCTGGCCTACCGGTCCGAGAAGACAGGGTATGGGATGGGATCGCCAGAATCGAGCAAGGGTTCGCCCGGCAGGGGCCCGGTGCTCCTCGCACTCCGCTACTACGGACGGGAGTTGACCCGGCTCCGCCTGCTGACGGCGCCCGCGATGCTGTGCCCGGCGCTGGGCAACATCGGCATCAACTACATCGCTCCGCTGGTCATCGCGAAGCTTGTCGGCCGCATCGCCGGCGAGGGCGGGGACGGGGGCGGCGCAACCGGCATCGGCTGGGCGCTGCCCTACGTCCTCGGCCTGGCCGGGGTCCTGCTGCTCGGCGAGGGACTGTGGCGCATCGGACTGCACTTCCTGAACCGCCTCGACGCCCGCGGCATCGAGCACCTCTACGTGATCGGCATGGACGAACTGTTCGCGAAGGACGCCGCGTTCTTCCACGACAACTTCGCAGGATCACTGACCAAACGGGTCCTCAGCTTCGCCTCCCGCTTCGAGGAGTTCGTCGACACGCTGACCTTCTCGGTCCTGGGCAGCTTCGTGCCCCTGCTGTTCGCATCGGTCGTGCTGTGGCAGTACGACCCGCTGCTCGTGGCCGGACTCCTGGCGATGATCACACTGACGGCGGTGGGCGTCGCGCCCCTGATCCGCCGCCGCCAGGCGCTCGTCGCCCAGCGCGAGGAGGCCATCGCCCGGGTGTCGGGTCACGTCGCCGACAGCCTGATGAACATGGACACCGTGCGCTCCTTCGGCGCCGAGGCGCGGGAGGCCGCGGAACACCGCTCCCGCGTCGCGGAATCGCGGCGGCTCACGCTGCGTTCGTGGGACTACGGCAACCTGCGCATCGACACGCTGGTCGCGCCGATGTCCGTACTGACCAACGTACTGGGCCTGTTGCTCGCCATCGCCCTCGGCGGGGGTGAGCACGGTGTGGAGGCGGTCATCGTCGCCTTCACCTACTACGCCAGCGCGACGCGGATCATGTTCGAGTTCAACCAGATCTACCGCCGCCTGGAGAGCTCGATGACGGAGGCCGCGCAGTTCACCGAACTGCTCCTGGAGCCGCCGACCGTCCTCGATCCGCCCTCCCCGGAACCCCTGCCGACGAAGGCCGCCGACGTGCGCTTCGAAGGGGTGACCTTCGCCCACGGGGGCGCCGAGCCGCTCTTCGAGGTACTCGACCTGGCCGTGGCCGGGGGCGCGAAGATCGGCCTCGTCGGCCGGTCCGGGGGCGGGAAGACGACCCTCACCCGGCTGTTGCTGCGGATGACGGACATCGACGCGGGCCGGATCATGATCGGCGGGCAGGACATCAGCAAGCTGCGCCAGGCCGAGCTGCGCGGCCTGATGGCCTACGTCCCGCAGGACCCGGCGATGTTCCACCGCACCCTGCGGGACAACATCGCCTTCGCCCGGCCGGACGCCACCGACGCCGAGATCCGCCGCGCGGCCGAAGCCGCGCACGTCACGGAGTTCGCCGATGCGCTCCCCGACGGCTTCGACACCATGGTCGGCGAACGCGGGGTGAAGCTGTCCGGCGGGCAGCGCCAGCGGGTCGCCCTGGCCAGGGCGATCCTGCGCGACGCGCCGATCCTGCTGCTCGACGAGGCGACCAGTGCCCTGGACTCCGAGAGCGAGATCCTCGTACAGGACGCGCTGTGGCGGCTCATGGAAGGGCGGACGGCGCTCGTGGTGGCGCACCGGCTCAGCACGGTCGCGGGCATGGACCGGCTCGTCGTCCTCGACCGCGGACGCATCGTCGAGCAGGGAACCCACCAGGAACTGCTCGACGCACACGGCGCCTACGCGAAGCTCTGGCAGCACCAGTCCGGCGGCTTCCTCGACGACACCCCCGCGCGGGCCGACCTGAAACGCTGAGCCCCGACGCGGCACTAGGCATCGCCCGGAGAGTGCAACTCGCCCGTCCGCGCGACGCGCCCGTACCAGTGCGCCAGGCCGCGCGTTACGACCGCCTCGTCGCCTCCTCCGAGGCCAAGCGCAACCTCGCCGCCGGTATCGCCCCGGACGTCGGCGGGGAGCGGGGCCACTGGCGCCCGGCCCGGCTGCTGGCGGACCTGCCGCACGACGACCCGGCGGTCACGGAGGAGGTCTTCGGCCCCCTGCTCACCGTCCAGCGGGCGGACGGCGTGGAGGCGGCGCTGGCCCTTGCCAACAGCGTCCCGCAGGCGCTCGCGGCCAGTGTGTGGACCACGGACCTACGGGCCGGCCTGGACCTGGTCGCGCGCCTGAACGCGGGCGAGGCCTGGGTCAACTGCCATCTGGTGCAGACGGCGGAACTCCCGCACGGGGGCCGGGGCGCGTCCGGCCACGGCACCGACCTGAGCGTCCTGGCCCTGCACGAGTACCAGCGGCCCAAAACGGTGACCGTACGGGTGACCCCGTAGAATGGGAACATGAGTACGAATGCGGGGGAGGTCCGGCCGGCGCCGAGTCCGCGGCTCACCGGGGACGAGCTGGCCCGGTGGTACTGGACCCTTGAGGAACTGACCGGACTGGCACGGGAGATGGGCGTGCCCCGGGGCGGCGGCAAGGCGGTGCTGACCCGGCGGCTGCGGGCGGCGCTGGACGGGCTGCCCGTGGAGCCGGTGGTCCGCCGGGCGCCCGCGGGGCGGCAGTTGGCCGCGCCCGTCGACGGGCGGACCGTGATCCCCGAAGGGCAGCGGTGCAGCCAGGTGCTGCGGGAGTTCTTCCGCCGGGAGATCGGTCCGGGCTTCCACTTCGACGCGTACATGCGCGAGTACGTGGCCCGCGGCGCGGGCCGTACCCTCGCCGAGGCGGTGGACCACTGGCACGCCACGCGCGCCCGCGCCGCCGAACCGCAGGAGGTGGGCGCCCAGTTCGAGTTCAACCGGTTCCTGCGCGACTGGCACGCGGAGCACCCGGAGGGCTCGCGGGACCAGGCGCTGACGGCTTGGCGGGAGCACCGGGACCGGCCCAGGACCGCGTGATCCGCAGGGCCGCTGCCGTCCTCAGGGCCGGAGGGCGGCGATGATCTCGTCGGTCGTGGCGACCTTGCCGATGCGCGGGAAGATCTTGCCGAAGCTGTGCGCGTGCGAGTCGGCGTCGAGGTCGGCGGTGGCGTCCTCGGCGAAGACGAGCCGGTAGCTGTTCTCCCAGGCGGTACGGGCGGTGGACTCGACGCCGACGCTGGTGGAGATCCCGGCGAGCACGATGCGGTGGATGCCGCGGCGGCGCAGCTGGAGGTCGAGCTCCGTACCGGTGAAGGCGCCCCAGTGCCGCTTGGTGACGACGACGTCGCCGAGGGCGGCGAGCTCGGCGGGGATCTCGGAGAACGCGGCGGGCGGCGCGGTGGCCGGGCCCGGCCGGTCGACCTCCGAGGTGGGCAGGTCGCCGCCGTCGGGCGACCAGGCGACCCTGACCAGGACCACGGGCAGCTTGCGGGCGCGGAAGGCCTCGGCGAGCGCGACGCCCTTCTCCAGGACTTCGGCGGCGGGCCTGGCGGTCGGCAGCGCCAGGATCCCGTTCTGCAGGTCGATCAGAACCAGGGCGGTGTCCTCGCCGAGGGTCAGGCTGGGGCTCATCGGTTTCCCTTCGGGTGGTGCCACGTCCGTGTCCGTGGGGCGTGCGGGTGGGTCAGTCCTCGGCGAGGCGCCGCAGCAGCGGTACCGCCCCGGCCAGCAGCTGCTGCTCCGCCGGGGTCAGCCGCTCGGCGATCAGCTCGGCGATCCGCCCGTGTCCGGCCCTGCGGCGCTCGTCCACCAGGGTCTGCCCCTCGGCGGTGAGCGTGACGAACATCCGGCGGCCGTCGGTGGGATGGGGGATGCGGGTGACGTAGCCGTCGGCCTGTAGTGCGTTCACGGTGGCGATGACCGACTGGGGCCGGATCTTCTCGGCGCGCGCCAGGTCCGAGGCCGTGGACGGGCCGGTCCGGTCGAGCCGCTTGAGCACGGACATCTGGGACAGGCTCACCCCGCCGCTCGTGGCCCCGCGCATCTGCCGCACCAGCATGCCGATCGCGTGCTGCAACTCCTCCGCGATGTCGCGGGGCTCGGCGGTGTCGGCTTCCGGAACGGGCATGATTCGACACTACGGGACATACAGCCAAACTTGCAAGGAAGCCTTACGACTATTGCGGGCCTGACCGTGCTGCTCAGGCGGGCTCCGGCAGGCGGCGGGCCAGGGCCCAGGCCGCCAGGGGGAGGACGGCCAGGGGCAGCAGGGCGGTGTGCAGGGAGGAGGCGTCCGCGGCGGCGCCGATCAGCGGTCCGGTGAGACCGCCGACGCTGACCGTCAGGCCCAGGGTGACTCCGCTCGCCGTGCCCATGCGCGTCGGCAGGTAGTCCTGGCCCAGGGTGACCTGGAGGGAGAACGGCACGTACAGCGCGGCGGCGGCCAGCGCCGCGCACACGTACACGAGGGGGAGCGGAAGGAAGAGGACGCCGGCGATGGCGGGCCCGGCGGCCGCGTAGGCCCGGTGCACGATCGTGACCCGGCCCCAGCGGGTGGCGAGCCGACCGCCGAGCAGGGTGCCGACGGCGCTCCCCGCGAACAGGGCGAACAGGGCCACGGCGCCCGCGGTCCCGCTCCCGCCGCGCTCGCGGACGTACAGCGCGATGAAGGTGCTGAGGCCGATGAAGACGACCGACCGGACGATGACGACCAGGGTGAGCCGCAGGAACGCCCGCAGGTCCTCGGGGCCGGGCGGCCGGGTCCCGCCGCCCTGCCCGCCCGGATTCGGTCCGGCGGCGGAACGCCCCGGCCGCGGCGGCCGGTTGAGGAACACCCCGAGGGCCGCCGGGAGCGCCAGCAGCCACCAGCCCGCCGGGCCGGACACCGACAGCGCTCCCGCGACGAGCAGCGGCGCGCAGGCGAAGCCGATGTTGCCGCCGAGCGCGAACCAGCTCATCGCGCCGTGCCCGGCCCCGCCGACGGTGCGTACCAGCCGGGCCGCCGCGGGATGGTAGGCCGCGACGCCCAGCCCGGACAGCGCCACGGCCGCCAGCGTGGCCCAGTAGCCCGCGTCCAGGCCCACCAGCGCCACACCGAGTCCGGCGGCCGCCGTGGCCAGCGGTATCAGCCAGGGCATCGGCCGCCGGTCGGCCAGGGCGCCGAACAGCGGCTGCACCACGGAGGACAGGAGCGAGGCGGCGAGCACGATGCCGGACGCGGCGGCGTATCCGTACCCGCGCTCGGCGACGAGGAAGGGGACGAGCGCGGCGACGGAGCCCTGGTACACGTCCACGCACGAGTGCCCGGCCGAGAAGGCGGCGGTGCGCCCCCGGGCGGCGGCCGGCCCACTCCTCGCAGGGGTCGCACCAGCGGTGCCGGCGGACGGCGCAGCAGGCTTCTCGCCATGCTTCTCGGCATGCTTTCCGGCAGGCATTTCGGCAGGGTCCCGTACGGGATTCGTTGAGGTCACCGGTCGAGAATCGCCCTCGCCGCGGGCATCCCGCTTCCGATAAATTGCCGGGTGATGCAGAAGATCCGCCACACCCCGAGGGCCGCGACCAGCATCCGCGAGCTCGACACCCACCGCGGGATCGACCCGCACCGTCACGACGACCACCAGATCGCCTACGCCGGTTCCGGGGTCCTGTCCATCACCACCGACGCCGGTACCTGGGTGGCCCCCGCGACCCGGGCGCTGTGGATCCCCGCCGGAACGGTGCACGAGCACCGCGCCTACGGCCGCACCGACCTGCACAGCGTGGGCCTGCCGGTCCACCTGAACCCGCTCGGCCTCTCGGCCCCCGCCGTGCTCGCCGTCGGCCCGCTGCTGCGCGAGCTGATCCTGGCCTACACGCGGGCCCCCGACGACGGCAGCGCCCAGCGGCGCAGGATGCGCGGGGTGCTGCTCGACCAGTTGCGGGCCTCACCGCTGCAACCGCTGCACCTGCCGGCCCCCGCGGACCCGCGGCTCGCGGCGGTGTGCGCGCTGCTGTACGCGGACCCGGCCGATCCGCGCGGGCTGGCCGCGCTCGGTACCGCGGCGGGGGCCGGGGCGGGGGAGCGGACGCTGAGCCGGCTGTTCCGCGCCGAGCTGGGGATGACCTTCCCGCAGTGGCGGACCCAGCTGCGGCTGCACCGGGCCCTGCGGCTGCTCGCCGTGGGAACCCCGGTGACGGCGGTCGCGCACCGCTGCGGCTGGGCCTCGGCGAGCGCCTTCATCGACGTCTTCCGCCGGGCCTTCGGGCACACGCCCGGGGCGCACCTGCGCGAGCTCCCGTAACGGAACGTCCGCACTCCATGTTGGTCCGCACTACATACTGGCCGGTGTGAATGCCGAAGACGACACAGTCCTGTGTGACACCGAAGGCCGGACGGCGGTCATCACCCTCAACCGTCCCCGGGCCCTCAACGCCCTCACCCACCCCATGGTGTTGCGCATCGACGAGGCCCTGACCGCCTGGGATCACGACCCGGCCGTCGCCCAGGTCCTCATCCGGGGCGCGGGCGAGCGGGGACTGTGCGCGGGCGGGGACATCCGGGCCATCCACGACGACGCCAAGGCGGGCACCAGCGCCTCGGCCGACTTCTGGCGGGACGAGTACCGGCTCAACGCCCGGATCGCCCGCTACCCGAAGCCCTACGTGGCCCTCATGGACGGCATCGTGATGGGCGGCGGGGTCGGGGTATCGGCCCACGGGAGCGTCCGGATCGTCACCGAACGCTCCCGCGTCGCCATGCCCGAGACCGGCATCGGCTTCGTCCCCGACGTCGGGGGCACGCACCTGCTGGCCCGTGCCCCCGGCCTGCTCGGAGTCCACCTGGCCCTCACCGGCTCCGCCGTCGGCGCGGCCGACGCGCTGCTGTGCGGGCTCGCCGACCACTTCGTGCCCGCCGCCCTGCTCCCCGGGCTGACGGCCGAGCTCGCGCTGCTGCCCGTACGCGAGGTGCTGGAGCGCTACGCCGCACCCGCGCCCGGCGGTGTGCTCCACGAGCAGCGCGAGTGGATCGACCACTGCTACGCCGCGGACTCGGTGGAGGAGATCGTGGAGCGGCTGCTCGCGTACGGCGACCCGGCCGCCAAGGAGACCGCCGAGCTGATCCTGGCCAAGTCCCCGACCGCGCTCAAGGTGACCCTCGCCGCCGTGCGCCGGGCCGGTGCGCTCGGGACGCTGGAGCGGGTGCTCGCCCAGGAGTTCCGGGTCTCGTGCCACGCGCTGCGCACGCCGGACCTGGTGGAGGGGATCCGGGCCCAGGTCGTGGACAAGGACCGGCGGCCGCGCTGGTCCCCGGCGGCGCTCGCCGGGGTGTCCGGCGCGGACGTGGCCCGCTTCCTCACCCCGCTCGGGGACGCGGTGGAACTCCCCTTCCCGGAGGCCGACTCCACCCTCGGCTGAGCGGCGAGGGCGTGCGCCGGGGCTACGAGGCCACGTACTCCCGGAGGTGCCGGGCGGTCAGCGTGTCCGACCCGGCCACCAGCGCCGCCGGTGTGCCCTCGAAGACGACCTCGCCGCCGTCGTGGCCGCCGTGCGGACCGATGTCGATCAGCCAGTCGGCGTGCGCCATCACCGCCTGGTGGTGCTCGATGACGATGACCGAGTTGCCGTCGTCGACGAGCCGGTCCAGCAGCGCGAGCAGCTTGTCCACGTCGGCCATGTGCAGTCCGGTCGTGGGCTCGTCCAGGATGTAGGTCGAGGACTTCTCCGCCATGTTGATGGCGAGCTTGAGCCGCTGGCGTTCGCCGCCGGACAGGGTGTTCAGCGGCTGCCCCAGCCGCAGGTAGCCGAGGCCCACGTCGGCGAGCCGGCCGAGGATCGCCCGCGCCTGCCCGGTGGCGAAGAACTCGTACGCCTCCGCCACCGGCATGTCGAGCACCTCGCTGATGTTCTTGCCGCGCAGCAGGTACGTGAGCACCTCGGGCGTGAAGCGCTTGCCCTCGCACTCCTCGCACACCGAGGCCACCCCGGCCATCATCGCCAGGTCCGTGTAGACCAGGCCGAGGCCGTTGCACTTCGGGCAGGCGCCTTCCGAATTCGCGCTGAACAGCGCCGCCTTGACGCCGTTGGCCTTCGCGAAGGCGGTCCTGATCGGGTTCAACAGGCCTGTGTACGTGGCCGGGTTGGACCGGCGCGAGCCGCGGATCGGCGACTGGTCGGCCACGGTCACCCCCTCCCGACCCGCCAGGTAGCCGTGGATCAGCGAGCTCTTGCCGGAGCCCGCCACCCCGGTCACCACCGCGAGCACGCCGAGCGGCACGTCCACGCTGACGTCCTTGAGGTTGTGCAGGTCGGCGTCCTTGATCGACAGGTGGCCGCGCGGTGTGCGCACCGACTCCCGCAGCCGCGCCCGGTGTTCGAGGTGGCGGCCGGTGAGGGTGCCGGACGTGCGCAGCCCGGCCACGTCCCCGCTGTAACAGAGCTGCCCGCCGGCCGTGCCCGCGCCGGGGCCGAGGTCGACGACGTGGTCGGCGATGGCGATGACCTCGGGCTTGTGCTCGACGACCAGCACGGTGTTGCCCTTGTCGCGCAGCCGCAGCAGCAGGTCGTTCATGCGCTGGATGTCGTGCGGGTGCAGGCCGGTGGTCGGCTCGTCGAAGACGTACGTGATGTCCGTGAGCGAGGATCCGAGGTGGCGGACCATCTTCACCCGCTGGGCCTCGCCGCCGGACAGCGTCCCGGACTGCCGGTCGAGGCTGAGGTAGCCGAGGCCGATCTCGACGAGGGAGTCCAGCAGGTCCCGCAGGCCGGCCAGCAGGGGCGCGACCCCGGGGTCGTCGATCCGCCGGACGAAGGCGGCGAGGTCGCTGATCTGCATGGCCGAGCAGTCGGCGATGTTCACGCCGCCGATCCGAGAGGAGAGCGCGGCGGCCGAGAGCCGGGTGCCGGCGCAGTCGGGGCAGTCGGCGAAGATCACGGCGCGGTCCACGAACGCCCGGATGTGGGACTGCATGGACTCGCGGTCCTTGGAGAGGTAGGTCCGCTGGATCTTGGTGATCAGGCCCTCGTAGGTGAAGTTGTTGGAGCCGACCTTCACCTTCACCTGGTCCTTGTGCAGGAAGTCGGCCCACTCCTGCTCCGTGAAGTCCTTCAGCTTCGCGTCGGGGGAGTAGAAGCCGCTGTTCGCCATGATCTGCCAGTACCAGGAGTCCACGGCGAAGCCGGGCACGGTGATCGCGCCCTCGTTGAGGGAGAGTTCGCGGTCGACGAGCTGGTCCACCGCGATGTCGGACACCTGGCCGATGCCCTCGCAGTGCGGGCACATGCCGTCGGGGGTGTTGAAGCTGAAGGCGCTGGAGGTGCCGATGTGCGGGGCGCCGAGCCGGGAGAAGACGATCCGCAGCATCGTGTAGGCGTCGGTGGCGGTGCCCACGGTGGAGCGGGAGTTCGCTCCCATCCGCTCCTGGTCGACCACGATCGCGGCGCTCAGGTTGTGCAGTCCGTCCACGTCGGGGCGGCCCAGGCTCGGCATGAACGACTGGATGAAGGCCGTGTACGTCTCGTTGATCATGCGCTGCGATTCGGCGGCGATGGTGCCGAAGACGAGCGAGGACTTGCCGGAGCCGGAGACGCCGGTGAAGACGGTGAGCCGGCGCTTGGGGATGTCCAGGGATATGTCCCGCAGATTGTTCTCCCGGGCTCCGCGGACCTGGATGACCTGGTGACTGTCGGCGGTGATCTGCACGGAACTCCTCGCGGTGGCGGTGTTTCGGCTTACTTTATACATTGTACTCTATACGTCGTAGTGAGTTTCTAGGGAGATCGAATGGCGAAGGACCGGAGCGGCGCGGGAGACCCCGTCCGCACCCTGGAGCTGCTGTGGCGCGAGCCGGGGGAGGGGGCGAGGCCCGGGCGGCGCGGCCCGCGGCAGGGGCTGAGCGTGGACGCCGTCGTCCTGGCCGCCACCGCCCTCGCCGACGAGGAGGGGCTCGCCTCGGTGACGATGCGCGCGCTGGCCCAGCGGCTCGGCGTCACCCCGATGACGCCCTACACCTACGTCCCCGGCAAGGCCGAGCTGCTCGACCTCATGCTCGACGACGCGTACAAGGGCATGGCGCGCTCGGAGGGCCCCGGGGGCGGCGGAGCGGGAGCCGCCGGTACCGGAGCGGGCGCCGAGGGTGGCGCGGAGCCGTGGCGGGCGAGGATCACCCGAGTCGCCGAGGACAACCGGGCCCTGCTCCTGCGCCACCCCTGGATCGCCGACCTCGCCGTCACCCGCCCGCCGCTCGGCCCGGGGGTGATCGGCAAGTACGAGTACGAGCTGGCGGCCTTCGACGGCATCGGGCTGACCGACGCGGAGATGGACGCCGCCCTGACCCACCTCCTCGGCTTCGTCCACGCGAACGCCCTGGCGGCAGCGGACGCGGCCGCCCACAACAGCCGCCAGAGCGACGAGGAGTGGTGGGCCGTCAGCGCTCCGCTCCTGGAGCGGGCCATGGACCCCGGGCGCTACCCGCTGGGCGTGCGCGTCGGCAGCACGGTGGGCGCGTACGACCCCGCAGCCGTATGGGAGTTCGGCCTGCGGTGCGTCCTGGACGGACTGGCCCGGCTGATCGACTCGCGGGCCGGACAGCCGTAGCCGGCAGCGGGACCGCGGGTGATCAGCGGTAGCCGGTGACGTCCGCCGGGCGGCCCGGGTCCTGGACCTCGACCATGTACCGCCAGGCGTCCGGACGGCTGCCGTCGAGATCCGTGAAGCCGTAGACCCCGGCGAGCTGACCACTGGAGAGGGACTGCCCGTTCCAGCGCGACACCTCCGGGTCGGCAGCCAGCGCCGCCACCGCACGCCCCACGTAAGAGGGGGTCTCGGAGATCGCGAAGTGCGGAACCTTCTCCAGGGCGTCACGCCAATTGGCCTCGGTCACACCGAAGGTGTCCAGCATCATCTCCGAACGCAGCCAGCCGGGCGTCAGCGCCAGCGCCGTCGCGCCCCGCGGCCCCAGCTCGTGCCCGAGCGCGAACGCCATGCGCAGCACCGCCGACTTGGCGATGTCGTAGAAGAACGACACCCGGTAGCGGCTCGCGTTGTACTCGGCCGTCCCGTCCGTCATCTCCACCACCAGCCCGCCGCCCGGCCCGCGCAGCAGCAGCGGCAGCGCGTAGTGGCTGGTCACGGCATGGGTCTCCACCGCGAGCCGCAACAGCCGCAGCCCCTTGTCCAGGTCGTGCTCCCAGACCGTGCTCTCCCACTCGAAGAGCAGCTCACCGCCCCAGATGTCGTTCACCAACACGTCCAGGCGGCCCTGCTCGGCATCGATCCGCCCGACGAGAGCCTCGACCTGCGCGGGCACCAGATGGTCCGTGACCACCGCGATCCCCTGCCCGCCCGCCGCCGTCACCAGCTCCGCGGTCTCCTCGATCGTCTCCGGCCTGTCGTACTCCGAGCGGTGGCCGCGCGTGCTGCGTCCCGTCACGTACACGGTCGCGCCCCGCGCGCCGAGCTCGACCGCGATGCCCCGCCCCGCGCCCCGCGTGGCCCCCGCCACCAGGGCCACCCTGCCTTCGAGAGTCTGCTGTGCCTGCGCCATGCTCCGACCCTACGTCGCCCGCGCCCGCCCGGCACGGCAATGCGGGCCCGCGCGTACGGGTGGCCGGAACGGCGGTCTTTCGCGCGGACCCGGGGCTGGGTACGACTGGGGCCCGTGTCCTGCCCGCGACCCCAGGGAGACGTGCCCCCGATGAGCGCACCCGGTATGACGAGCTTCGACGAGATCTACGGACTGCCCGACCCCCGGGGATACTTCACCGGGCTCGAACCGTACGGATACCAGACCCCGCACCATGCACAGGCGGTGTTCCGCGCCCTCACCGGCCGCGAACTCCCGCCCGGACGCTCGGCGATGCTCGACCTGTGCTGCTCCTACGGGATCAACGCCGCGCTCGTCAACCACGACGTGACCCTGGAGGAGCTGTACGAGCGCTACACCTCGGCGAAGACCGCCGAACTGACCACCGCCGAACTCATCGAATGGGACCGCGAGTTCTACGCCTCCCGGCGGCGCCCCGACGCCGTCCGGGCCATCGGCGTCGACGTGTCGGGGCCCGCCGTCGCCTACGCGCTGTCCGTCGGCCTCCTCGACGAGGGGTACTGCGAGAACCTGGAGACCGCCGAACCCGGTACGGGCCTGCGCCGGGCGGCCGCCGGAGCCGGGCTGATCACCGTCACCGGCGGCGTCAGCTTCCTCTCCGAGCGCACCTTCGGGCGGCTGTTCACCGCCGCCGGCCGGCCGGTCCCGGTGGCCGCCTTCGTGCTGCGCACCCACGACTACCGGCCGATCGCCGAGTGCCTGCGCTCGTACGGGCTCGCCGTCGAGCGCTCCACCGCCACCCACCCGCAGCGGCGCTTCACCGACCCGCAGGAGCAGCGGATCGCGGTCGAGACCGTCACCGCCCTCGGCGAGGACCCGGCCGGGAAGGAGTCCGCGGGGTACTTCCACACGCGGCTGCACCTGGCCCGCTGACCCGCCGGCCCGCGCGGAGCCGGTACACGCCGACCGCGCCGACCGCGGCCAGGACCAGCAGCAGACCGCCGGCCGCCGCCGCGAGCGCCGGGCCGGGTCCCCACAGGGTCCAGGCCGCCCCGAACAGCAGCGACGCCGCGAACCGGGACACGGCCTGCACGGTCTGCAGCACCGCGAGCCCGGTCGCGCGCAGCCCGTCCGGCAGCAGCGGCCCGGCAGCGGCCATCAGCACCCCGTCGGTGGCGGCGTAGAACAGCCCGAGGAGGCCGAGGACGCCGACGACCAGCAGGGGCCCGGCGGGCAGCGGCGCCAGGAGCAGCAGGCAGGCGCCGAGCAGCAGTGCGTGGCCGCCGAGGAACACCCGGTGGCGCCCCCGCCGGTCGGCGAGCCGGCCGGCGGGCAGCGCCGCCAGCAGGAACACCGCGGCCGTACCGACGGGCAGCAGCGGGAAGTAGACGGCCGGCAGGTCGAGCCGGCGCTGGAGCAGCAGGTAGAGGAAGGCGTCGCCCACGGTGAACAGGCCCAGCGCGGCGGCGGTCAGGCACAGCGCCCCCAGGCCGGGGACGCGCAGCAGCGTCCGCAGGGCCGGGGCGGGCGCGGGCGCGGCGGCGGGCGCCGGCGCGGGGGCCTCCCGTACGAACAGCGCGAGCAGCACCACCCCGAACACCGCGACGCACGCGCTCACGGTGAACACGGCGCCGTACCCGTCCACCGCCACCCACAGCACCCCGAACGCGGCCAGCGGCCCCAGCAGGGCACCGGCCGTGTCCAGGGCGCGGTGCACCCCGAAGGCCCGGCCCTGCTCCCCGGGCGGGCAGGACAGCGAGATCAGCGCGTCGCGGGGTGCGGTGCGCAGGCCTTTCCCGGTCCGGTCGGCGGCCAGCACCGCCGCCACCGACCAGGGGGTGGTGACGACGAGCAGGGCGGCCTTGCAGGCGGCGGAGAGTGCGTAGCCCGCGCCCGCGACCAGTTTGCGGCGGTGCGTGCGGTCCGCGACGCGGCCGCCGAGGATGCGCAGCAGCGCCGTGGCGCCCTGCTGGAGCCCGTCCAGGGCGCCGAAGGCCAAGGGGGTCATGCCGAGCCCGGCGACCAGGTACAGCGGCAGTACGGAGGTGACCATCTCGGCGGAGACATCCGTGACCATGCTGACCAGGCCGAGCACGATCACGGTCGCGGGGACCGGGGTGCGGCGGCCGGGCTGGGGGAGGCCCCGGGCGGCGTCGGCCGCCCGGCCGGCGGACAGGTACACGGATGTCTCCCTGGGTCGGTGTGTCAGAACCAGTTGAGGGTGAGGGGGAAGGTGGTGGTTGCGGTGGTGGGGGTGGTGTCGGTTGCGGTGGCGGTGATCTGGACGGTTCCGATGGCCCAGGGTTTGCCGGTGATGCGGCCGGTGTTGGTGTCGAGGGTGAGGCCGAAGGGGAGTCCGGTGGCGGTGTAGCGGGCGGGGGGTTTGCCGCCGGTGGTGGTGAGTTGGATGGTGCAGGTCTGGTTGAACTTGCAGGTCTGGGGGCCGGGGTTGGTGATCTTCAGATCACCGGGAGTCGGCGTGGGGGTGGGCGTCGGTGTAGGTGTCGGAGTGGGGGTCGGCGTCGGCGTCGGGGTCGTGCCGTCGAACACCTCGGTGATCGGCTGGACGTTGGCGGCGTTGCCCGCGTGCGTGGCCGTACCGAACAGGTCCTCGAACGTGCGCAGCAGGTGGTGGTGGTTGTACGCGGTCGCGTACTTGCCGGTCTTGACGTGCGCCCCGTAGAACACGGTGGCGATCTGGTTGGAGCCGAGGTAGTTGTCCTCGTCCCAGGTGAGCACCAGCAGGCTGTTGTTGGCCTTCGCCCACTGCGCGTAGGCGTCGAGGTTGTTCTTCGTCCAGGTGTCGCCCGTGCCCACCGAGCAGGAGTGCATGTCGTTGCACTGGTTCGGCACGATGAAAGACAGGTTCGGGAGCGCCGCGAAGTTGTTCTGCGGGAACTGGGCCCACGTCTTGCCGGTGTTGAGCGGGACGTTCTTGAAGGCGAACCACGGGTTGTGCTTCTGCGCGTACTGGCCGTTGGTGCACGCCGTGGAACCCTCGCTCGGCAGGTCCTCGTTGTACGTGGCGAAGGACTTGCCCGCCGCGATCACCTCTTGGCCGAGGTTGGCCGCGGTCATCGACTGGGGCGTGTAGCAGCCGTCTCCGGTGATGCCCTGGGTGGCGCCGGAGAACAGGTTGAAGTAGTTCGGCTGGCTGGGGTGGGTCAGCGCCTTCATGCCGGTCAGGCTCGCGCCGCCGTTCGCCAGCTGGTTGATGTAGGGGGCACCCGAGCTGCCGATGATCTCGCCGTACTGCTTGTTCTCGTACACCACCACGACCACGCGGTCGTACGAGGGCAGCCCGGCCGCGGCGCTGCCGGTGGCTGCGGCGGGGGCAGAGGCCGAAATCCCGACCGCCGCCTCCGAGTTGGCGATGGTGAAGGCGCCGAGCAGCCCGATGGCGCCCAGTCCTGCCACCAGTGCGGACCGGCGTGCCCGCCATCTTGAGGGGGTTTGCATGAGGTGGTTCCTCCTTGTTGTCGGTGAACTCGGTGGTGTCATTCCTCCCGCCGGGCCGCACCGGCCACGGCGATGTTCAGGAAGCGCGGTACGGGCCGGCCCCGGCCGCGGAAGTCCTCCGCGACCGCGGCCCGCACCGCCGTCAGGCGTGCCCCGGGCAGCAGCACGAGCACGCTGCGCCCCGGTCCCGGTCCCGGGCCGTGCCCGGGCGGCCAGGCGCTCAGCGCCCCGGCCCGGCGTGCGCAGGCCACCGCCCGAGCCAGATCCGCCTGCCGGTCGGCGGCCCCGGGGCCGCCGCGCACCGCCAGCAGCACCAGCCGCGCGCCCGTGGCCGCCGGGTCGAAGGCGACGTACCGCGGTGCGCGTCCTGCGCCGCCCGACAGCAGCGCCGTGCCGGGCCGGGCGAAGAGCACCGCCCGGCGCAGGGCTTCGTCCCCGTCCGGCAGCGTCCCGGCCAACAGCCGGGCCAGGCGCGCGCGGTCCGGCTCCTCGCCCGGCGGCGTGTGTACGTCGGCCACCGCGAGCGCCAGCGCGCAGTCGGCGGGCTCCGCCGTGGCCAGCCCGGCCGCGGGCGTGAGCGAGCCCTGCACGTGCAGGTCGGTGCCGCCGCGGCCGTAACCGGCGCGGGCCAGCGCCCGCAGCAGGGCGTACGGCCGCACGGCCCAGGCGGGGGCGTCGGGCACCGGCCCCGACAGGGTCAGCGGCAGATCGCAGCTGTCGGCGGGGTGGGCGAGGGAGCTGAGCCGTACCAGCCCGTCCGTACGGGGGGCGGCGGCCGCCGCCACGGGCCAACCGGCGGCGGCGACGAGCCCGGGCGACCCGAGGTGGAAGGCGTACGGGGCGCTCCACACGGCCCCGGGAGGCCGCCCGTGCGCGGCCTCCAGCGCGTACGCGACGAGCCGGAACAACGGATCGGCGGTAGCCCGCCGAGCCAACCCGCCTCCGGCGCGGTACGCGCCCTCCGCAGTGTCCGGGCGGTCCGGGCCGCCCCCGCCGGGTCCGGGCGGTGCTGCGGTGTCCCGGCGGCCCGGGTCGCCCTCGGCGGAGTCGGGGGCTTGGGCTGCGCCCCGGTGGGGGTAGTTGGCGGCGCGGTGGGTCGTGTCCGCGGCGGCCCGGCGGGCGGGGTCGCTTCCGACCGTGTGGGGTTCTGCGGGAGTGCGGTCCGCGGGGCGTCCGGCCGGTCGGGCCCGGGGCGGTGCTGAAGGAGCCGTGGGGTCGGGCCGGCGGGCGGTGGGGGGTGTCATGGGGTGTCCTTGCGGGCCAGGACCCGGTAGGCGTTGCCGCCGTCCGCGTGGTGGGCCGCTGCCGTGCGCAGGGCGTCCAGTACCGCCGCGCCGGCGAACAGCGGGAGCGCCGCCGCCCGTACGGCGCCGGCCAGGACGCGGGCCCGGGCCGTGGCCGGGGGAGCCCACGGGCGGTCCGGATCCGGGGCCAGCCGGGACGCCGTCAGGGCCACCGCCCCGAAGAAGTCGTTGCCCTGGTGGGCCGGGCCGTGCTCTTCGGACAGCACGGTGAACCCCCGGTCGGCCAGCGCCTCCCGCAGGTTCGCGGCAGGGATCAGGTGCTGGTGCTGCGGCTGGAACCAGGGCAGCCACGCGGGCCCCAGCAGCCGGGCCATCCGCGACTGCGGGTCGGGGACCTCGATGGTCAGGTGCCCGCCGGGGGCCAGAACCGCCGTCGCCGCGTCCAGTTCGGCGAGCGGCTCCCGGGTGTGCTCCAGGTAGTGGTACATGCTCACCACCTCGTACTGACCCGCCAGCTTCCCCGCGAACTCCGGGAACTGCCCCTGGAACCCGGTCTCCACCCACCCGCGCGCCTCCGCCCCGCGCACCCCGTCGCCCATGTCCAGGCCGTCGAAGCGGGTCCGCGGCCACACGGCGCGGGCGGCGTTGCAGAAGTGGCCGTGCCCGGTGCCGACATCGAGCCAGGACGCCGGGGCGGCGGAACCGGTGTACGGCCGGAGCATCTCGGCCCGACCCCGGTACGCCGCGCCGAGCCGCCCGAAGACGGTGCCCGCGCCCTCGCCACCGCGGCCGTCGTAGAAGTCGCGGTAGTAGAACTCCAGCCCCTCCGGGGTCAGTCGGGGGTTCTGGAAGACGTGCGCGCACCGCCCGCAGCGCTCCAGGGTGAAGCTCCCCGGCTTGCCCTGGAGCAGGTCCGGCACCGTGACCTGGACCGAGAGCTGCCGGGATCCGCACCACGGGCAGTCCGGGCGACGAGGTTCGAGGAACCGGTCGGTGCCGTCGGCCAGTTCGGCCCGGTACGCGGCAGCGGCCCGCGCGGAGTCGGCGTCGGCGCCGACGGCGGTACGCGCCCGATTCGCCGCCGCGACCGTACGCAGCCCGGCGCCCAGCGAACGCACCGGCCGGGCCGCCGTGGCCCGGGCCAGATCGGCGGGCCGCAACCCGGCCCCCGGCTCGCCGAGGGCCAGGTACGGCTGCAGCCAGTACAGCCCGGCCGCGGCCGCGCCCCACCCGCCCTGGCGTACGGCGGCACGCGCGAGCAGCGCCAGCCCCGCGAGCTGCGCCGCGGCCAGCGCCCCCGCGGGCAGGCCCTGGGCCCGCAGCTCGGCGACCCGCGCGGGACCGCTCGCCCCGGCCGGCCGGCCCGCGCTGAGCCCCGGAGCGATGACCAGCCCCGTCGAGTCCGCCGCATACTCCTTCAAACGGCGGAGCAGCGCGAGGAGTTCCGCGGGCTCCGGACGCGGCCCGTCCGTGACGCAGCCGGCCCGCGCGAGCACCTCCTCGGCGACGAGCACGGCGTACCCGGCCCCGCGCCCCTCGCCCAGCCGGTCCTCCCGGTAGCGCGCCGGGTCCACCAGCCGCAGCAGCCCCAGCGCCCGCTCGGCGGCCAGATCGCCCGGCAGCAGGTCCAGTACCCGCAGGCCCTCCCGTTCGGCGTACGCGCAGGCGGCCAGGAAGGTGGCGCCGTCCGCCTCGACCCCGCGCGCGGAGAGGAGCCGCCACCCGGCGGCCCGCGGAAGTCCGGCGGGGGCGGCCGGGGGCGCGGGCAGCACGGGCACCGCCCGCAGCCGTCGCCGCGCCCGCACGGTGCCCGCGCCGAGGGCGACGAGCGCCGCGGCACAGGCCCACGGGACCCGGGGGAACGGGGAGAGGGAGGGGAGAGAGGGGAGAGAGGGGAGGGAAGCGAGTGGGGGAAGAGGGGGGCGGGAGAGGAGCGGAGGGCGCGCGGACGGTGTCATGTGAGCTTCTCCAACCGGTCGGCCGCGGTGGCGGCTCCGCCGGCCGCGGCGAAGGAGGCCTGGATCCGCCGGGCGGCCCGGCGGGGGCCGGGCTCGTCCAGCACGGCCGTGAGCGCGTCCCGCATTTCCTCGGCCCGGGTCCGGCCGAACCGCACCCGGACCCCGGCCCCCGCCTCCACGACCTGCCGGGCCACGATCGGCTGGTCGTCCCGGATCGGCGCGACCACCAGCGGCAGCCCGTGCGCGAGGGCCTCGCAGACGGTGTTGTGCCCGGCATGGCAGACCACCGCGTCCAGGTGCGGGAGCAGCGCCGGCTGCGGCACGCGCTCCAGGTGCAGCACGTTGCCGGGCGCCGGCCCGACCAGTCCGGCGGGTGCCACGAGTACCAACTGGACCTCGTCCGCGAGGCGTTCGGCGGCGCCGAGCACCGCGCCGTAGAAGCGGGCGCCGGCTTCCTGGTTGAGCGTCCCCAGGGACACGAGCACCCGCCGCCGGTTCGGATCCAGCGCCTGCCAGGGGAATCCGGGCCCGGTCGGCCGGGCCCCGAAGGCCGGGCCCACGAAGGCGTAGTGGGCGGGGAAGTCATCCGCCCTGCCCACGAGTTCGGGGGTGGAGAAGACCAGCACGAGCCGGTCGGAGAACCGCGGATCCCAGTCGGTGCCGGGCCCGCCGCCGCATTCGGCTTCGGCGAGGAGTCCGCCGATCTGCCCCGCCACCCAGTCCCCGACCTTGGGGAAGTCGGCGAAGGGCCGCGTCAGCTCGGCCGAGGTGCTGGCGGACGTCGCCCAGGGAATCCCGAGCCGCCGCGCGACCACCGGCCCCGCGAGCGCCTGCTGGTCGGCGACCACCAGGTCCGGCCCGAAGGCCCGGGCCGCCTCCGCCACCCCCGGCACCATCGCCCGGGCCAGCGGGATCAGAGCCTCCTCCCACAGGAACCGCAGGGCCCCGACCCCGCGCAGGTCCCGCCACCGCTCGTGCAGGTCGGCGTAACCGCCGCCGGCCCGCTCTCCCGAGGGCAGGATCCGGGCGTGCGGGGGCAGCAGCCGGGCCAGCGGGCCGGCCGGCCCGGTCCAGGCGATCTCGTGCCCCCGGGAGGCCAGTTCGGCGGCCACGGCCACCGTCGGATTGACGTGCCCCGCCAGCGGCGGGACCACGAACAGCACCCTCATGGGACCAGCGCTCCCACCCGGGTCTCGGTCCGGCCGGGAGCCCGGTGCACGGCCGTCGCGTCCAGGTGGGCCAGCACGGCCGCCCGTAGCGCCCCGCTGCTCTCCTTCAGTACGTCGTGACCCAGGCCCGGAAGGATCTCCAGCGAGGCGACGTGCGCGGCGTGCTTGGCCAACTCGCGTGCCCCCGGTACGAGTTCGGAGTGCTCCCCGCAGACGATCAGCACCGGGCAGCGCAGCCGGGCGTAGTCCGCCGAGGTGAAGGTCCGGCTGGCGGCCATGTCGTCGATGAGCGTGGTGCGGTTGAGCAGCGCGTCGGCGATGGCCGTGAGGTGGGCGGCCTTGCGCAGCCGCAGGGTGAGCAGCTCGGCCGGGACGGGGCTGTCCTCCAGGCTGAGCGCGGCGGCCGACAGGGTGTCGACCATGTTCTCCACCCAGGCCCCGCTGAGCGGCGGTTCGAGGAGGGTGAGTCCGGCCACGAGGTCGGGCCGGGCCAGGGCCGCGTGCAGGGCGAGGGTGCCGCCGTAGCTGTTGCCGACCAGATGGAGCGGGCGGCCGCCCAGGCCGATGGAGCCCAGCACGGCGAGGAGGTCGCGTACGGCGGTGCGGCTGTCGTAGCCGGTGGCCGGGCGTTCGCTGCGGCCGTGGCCGCGCAGGTCGTAGAGGACGACCTCGTGCCCCGCGCGGGCCACCGGCAGGGCGAGGGGGCAGTAGAAGGAGGAGAGGTTGTCGACGACCAGCCCGTGCAGGAACACGACGACGGGGCGGTCCGGGCCGGCGGTGGCGGTGGCGGTGGCGGGGAGTTGCTGGACGTGGAAGCGGAGCGAGCCCGCGGAGACGAAGGCCACGGCGGGCTCAGCCGGCCAGGGCGGCGGCGGTGGGAGCAGCGGCCGTCGGGGCAGCGGCGTTCGTTGGGGCGGCGCTCGTCGCGGCCGGGCTCGTCGGGGCCGCGCCGCGGGCCAGGGAGGCGTGGGTGATCCGGCCGATGTGCGTGACGAGTTCGCCGACCGACATGGCGAGGATGCCGTCCATGTCCTTCTCGGAGAGGAAGCCCATCAGGTCCACCCCGGCGCCGTAGCGGTGGTGGAGCAGCTCGGCGAGAGCGACGAACTCGATGCTCTCCAGGGCGAGATCATCGTTGAAGCTCGTTCTCATCGTCACCTCCTCCGCGAGGAGGAACTCGTCTCCGACGATCTCCACGAGCATGCCGGTGATCTCGGCGAGGATGTCAGTGGCCATGGCGGGTCTCCATGAAGGGGGAGGGGACGGGGGAAGGGGCCGACGAGGACGAAGCCGGCGGGGCGGTCCAGGCCACGACGTGGCCTTCGGGCAATGCGGTGGTGCGGACGCGATGCGGGCGCCCGTCCGGGGACAGCACCCGCAGGCCGCCGGAGCCCGGGTCGTCGGCGACGTGCCAGTCGCGCGGCCGACCGCCGAGGCCGACGCCCTCGGCCTTGGCGGCGGCCTCCTTGGCGCACCAGAGCACGGTGAGGGCGGCGGGCAGCTCCGTGCCCTCCCGGTCCGACAGGGCCTCGGCGAGGCGCAGTTCGTGTGCGGTGAGGGCGATCCGTATCAGCGCGTCGGGGTCTGCGGTGACCGGCTCCACGTCGATGCCGACCGCGTGGTCGCGGTGCGCGAGAGCGACGGCGAGCCGGTCCTTGTGGGCGATGGACAGCCGCAGCCCGCGGGCGAGCGGGCCCCCGGCGACGGGCCGGCCGGCCGGGTCGTTGCCGATGGGCACCTCGGCCGGGAACACGGGACCCGCGCCGCCGTCCCACAGGAGTCGGCGCACCGCGTCCTTGGCGGCGATCCGGCCCAGCAGCCAGGGCGCCCGGGCGCGCGGGGACAGCCCCTCGTACGCCGCGCGTTCGGAGGCGCCGAGGTAGCGGCGCATCACCAGCTCCTGCGAGGCGGGGTCGGTCCACCGGCGCCGGGCCAGGCACCAGCCGGCGGGCTGGGGTTCGCCGATGCCGCAGACCTCCGGGGTGAACTTCATCGGCCAGACCCGCTCGTCGGCGCCGAACCGGCGGTACGTCCATCCGTCGATCCGGGCCCAGAGCCGGCCGGTGGCGTCCAGCAGGTCGAGATCGCCCCGCACGGTGACGTCGCGCACCTCGCGGATCCGGGCGGTGGCCCCGACCAGGGAGTGCGGGGCGGGCGGGGGCCCGTAGAAGCGGATCCGGTCGACGGTGGCGGGGAACACCAGCCGGTCCACGGGCAGTCGGAGCTGCATCCAGTGCCCGAAGAGCTGCCCGGCGGCGTCGAGCAGGGCGCCGAGGTCGGGCAGCGCCCGCAGGACACCGCGGATGCCGTCGTCGCCGACGGCCCGGACCTCGTGGACGCCGGCGAACCGGGGGCCGTGGAACATCCACCGGTCGCGGTACAGCGCCTCGGCGCTGACGGGGGCGGGGCGCGGGTCCCGGATCGGGGTGGTGTCCGGCGCGGGGGGCCGGCCGTAGCGCTCCCCGAGCAGGACGACGACGGTGGCGTACGCGCCCAGGACGACGCGGATCCGGCCGGGGCCGTCGGGGCGGGTGGTGACCTCGACGTCGACGGCGGGCTCGACGGGGAGCCAGCGCAGGGCCCGTACGTCGTCGTAGCCGAGCACGGCCGTGCCGGGCGGGGCGCCCCGGAGCGCGGCCTCGGAGGCGAGCTCCAGCATGGTCGTCATGGGCACGACCGGGAACCGGTCGGAATCCTCGGGCCAGTTGTCGGGCTGGAGGTAGACGCAGTGGTCGCGGACGTACGGGAGCGTGTCGAGCGAGAGCCGCAGGGTACGGCTGCCCCCGGCCCCGCCGGCCGGAGCCGGGGGGCGCGCGGCGGACCAGGCCTCGGTGACGCGGGCGGCCGCCGAGCGGGTGTCCGCGAGGACCGCGTCCAGGGCGGACAGCAGCACCGGCCGCCCGCCCGCCGGCGCGGGTTCCGGCGCGGCGGTCGGCGCGGCCATCGGCAGCGGCCCGCCGAGCGCGACCCGCGCCGCCTCCCCCAGCCGCACCAGCGGCGACCCGAGGTCCAGCACCACGGCCCCGGGCGTGCCCCCCGGCCGGGCCGCCGTGGCGGTGGTCCCGGGCCGCCCGGCCGGCATGTCCCGGGCCGGGGCGGGGTTCAGGCGGGGCCAGTGGGGGGAGCGGGACTCCGTCCAGAGGGCGGCGCAGGTGCGGCGCAGGGCCGCGAGGCCCTGGAGGCGGGGGGACGCGGTGGACACCGAGAGGTGGGGGCGCTCGCGCAGGGTGTCCTCGACGAACCCCGGCAGGCTGCCCGGGCCCAGCGTCACGAAGGTCCGCACGCCCTCCTCCTCGTACAGCCGCAGCGTCAACTCCCTGAAGCGCACCGGTTCCAGCAGGTGGCGCTCCACCAACTCCCGTACCTCCGCAGGCTCGGACGGGAACGGCGCGCAGGTCGTCGCCGACCACACCGGGAGCGCGGACGGCCGTAGCGGCAGCCGGGCGAAGGCGGCGCGGACCTGGCCCAGGTACGGCTCCCACATCGGCGTGTGGAAGCCCGAGCGGAACGGGAGCTCCTGGCCCAGGACCCCTTCGCCGCGCAGCCGGTCCAGGGCCTCGGACACTCCGGCGGGGGCGCCGCAGACCACCGACTGGTGCGGGCAGTTGTCGTGGCTGACCACGACCCCGTCGACCCCGTGCAGCGCGGCCTCGGCGCGCCCCGCCCCGCAGCCGAGCGCCGCGTACACGAGATCGGGGACCTTGAGCGATCCCGGCCGCAGCGAGGCGAGGAAGGCGTCGGCGGCGTCCGGCGGGTACATCCCGCCCGCGACCATCGCCGCCCACTCGCCCAGGCTGTGGCCCGCCAGCACATCGGCCTCGATGCCGAGCTCCGGCAGGACCCGCGCGAAGAACCGGCCCGTCGCGATGGCGTCCAGGGCCCGTTCCATCAGCTCCCCGCCCCGGCTCAGCGGCGGCTGCTCCAGCCCGAGCCGGTCCGCCACATCGGCGAGCACCGGCGCGAACTCCGGTTCCAGGCCCGGGAAGAGGAACGCGACCCGTCCGCCCAGCGGCTCCGGTGCGAACCACACGTCCCCGCGCCCGCGCCAGGCCCGGCCCCGCGCCACCACCTTCGCGGCCAGCGCCAGGCGCTGCGGAGTCGGCCCGACCACCGCGAGCCGGCACGGCCCGTCCCCGGTGGAGGCCGGCCCGGTCCCGGCGGTACCCGGCCCGGCCGCCGCCGCTTGCGACAGCAGCGCCGCCAACTCCGCCGGGCCGTGCGCCGCGAGCAGGAGTACGTCGTCCCGCGCGGCCGGGTCGGCCGGCGCCGTGCCCGCCGCGCCTGCCGTGCCCGCCGCGCCCAGGGGCAGGAACCGCCGCACCGGGGCCGCCGCCGGGGCCGCGGCGCCCGGCGCCTCCTCCAGCACCACGTGCGCGTTGATCCCGCCGAACCCGAACGCGTTGACCCCCGCCCGGCGCGGCGCCGGGCCGCGCTCCCAGGGCTCCGCCGCCGTCACCGGCCGCATCCGCGTCCGGGCCAGGTCCGCGTGCGGCTCCTCCAGGTGCAGCGTCGGCGGCAGCACCCCCTCGTGGACCGCGAGCGCGGCCTTGATCAGCCCAGCCATCCCGGAAGCCTGCATGGTGTGCCCGACCATCGACTTCACGGAGCCGAACCCGACCCCCGGCCCGGACCCGTCCGCGGGCCCGAACACCTGGGCCAGCGTGTCGAGTTCGGCCGCGTCACCCACCGGGGTGCCCGTGCCGTGCGCCTCCAGCAGGCCCAGCGCACCGGCCGCCCGGGGGTCCAGCCCGGCCTCCCGCCAGGCCCGCTCCAGGGCCCGTACCTGGCCTGCGACCAGCGGGCTCATCAGGCTGGCCGCCCGTCCGTCCCCGGCCACACCGGTGCCCCGGACGACGGCGTAGATCCGGTCGCCGTCCCGCTCCGCGTCCGCCAGCCGCTTCAGCAGCACCACCCCGGTGCCCTCCGACAGCAAGGTGCCGTCGGCCCGCCGGTCGAAGGGCCGGATCCGCTCACTCGGACTGAGCGCCCGCAACTGCGTGAACACGCTCCACAGCGTGGCGATGTGGCAGTGGTGCACCGCCCCCGCCACCACCGCGTCGCAGCGCCCGCCCGCCAGCAGCCCCACCGCCTGGTCCACGGCCAGCAGCGAGGAGGCGCAGGCCGCGTCCAGGGTGTAGGCGGGGCCGCGGAAGTCCAGCCTGTTCGCCGTCCGGGCGGCCGTGAAGCTCGGCACGAGGCCGATCGAGGCGTCGGGGCGCTCGGGCCCCAGCGCATCCTGGAAGGCCGAGCGCACCGCCGCGATCCGCCGCTCGCCCAGCTCCGGGGCGAGTTCGCGCAAGGTCTGCGCCAACTGGTGTGCCGTACGGACCCGTTGGTCCAGCCGGGCGGTGGCCACGCCCATGAACCCGCCGCGCCCCAGCACCACCCCGATCCGGGAGCGGTCGGCCGGCAGCCGGTCCTCGCCGCCCGCGTCGGCGATCGCCTCCGCGGTCGCGTGCAGGGCCAGCATCTGGTCCGGTTCGGCGCCCTCCACGGCCGCCGGCATGATCCCGAACCGGGTCGGGTCGAAGGCCGCCAGGCCGTCGACGAAACCCCCGCGCCGGCAGTAGAACCGGTCGCCGGCCGCCGGACCCGTGGCGCCGGACGGGTCGTAGTACACCTCCGGGTCCCAACGCCCGGGCGGGACCTCGCCGATGCAGTCCGCACCGGCGAGGAGGTTGCGGCGGTACGCCGCCAGGTCGCCGGCGCCGGGGAACACCGCCCCCATCCCGACGATGGCCGCATCGGTGGGCCGCGGGCCGCGCTGCCGTCGCTCACTCATCGCCGCGGCCCTCCTGCGCCATCAGGACCACCTGTACGTCGGACCCGTGCGCGAGCTCGGCCAGGAGCGCCGCGGTGCCCGCCCCGGGGGCGATGAGCGGGATGCCGCGCCGCGCGTACGCCCGCTCCAGCTCGGGGGTGACCATCCCGCCCGCCTCGGCCGCCCAGGGGCCCCAGTCGACGCTGAGCACCCGGCCGGGGAACGTCCCGGCCCAGGCCAGGGCGAGCGTGTCGAGCGCGTCGTTGGCGGCGGCGTAGTCGGTCTGGCCGCGGTTCCCGTACACGCCCGCGACGCTGCCGAACAGGACGAGGAACCGCGGCGCGGGGGTGTCGCCGTGCTCGGCCGCCGCGGCCGCGAGGTGCCGGGCGCCGGCCACCTTGGTGGTGAACACCTCGGCGAACGCCGCCGGTTGCTTGTCGCACAGCAGCCCGTCGCGCAGTGTGCCCGCACCGTGCACGATGCCGTCCAGGCGGCCGTGCCGGTCCCGTACGCCGGCCACCACGGCCCGTACGGCCTCCTCGTCGGTGACGTCCGCGCAGTGGTAGCGCACGGAGGCCGCCACCTCGCGCAGGGCGGTCAGGTTGGCCCGTACCTCGCGCTCGGCGAGGATCCGCGAAGCCGCCGCCTCGATCTCCGCGGGGGTCCGGAGGCCCGCGCCGATCAGGGCCGCGCGCAGGGCGACCCGGTCGTGAGCGTGACCGAACTCCTCGGCCTCGGCGGACGGTTCGGGCGTACGTCCGATCAGCTCGACGTGGCATCCGGTGGCGTCGGCCAGGGCGAGCGCGCCGCGGGCGGTGATCCCGCGGGCGCCGCCGGTGAACAGCACCACGGAGCCGGGCTCCAGGAGCGGGGCCGGGGCGTCAGATTCCGCGGCGGGAAGTGGAGCGGGTACCGCGCGGCGGCAGACCCGTACCCCCTCGGCGGTGTAGGCGACGGAGGCGGGCCCGTCGGCCGTCCCGGCCAGCTCGGCGAGGAGCTGTGCGGCGACCTGCTCGGGGGCCTCCTTGGGGTGCACGCCCACGGCGCGGACCAGCGTGCCGGGGAACTCGACGGCCGCGCTGCGGGCGAAGCCGTGCAGGCCGGCGCCGGCGCTGCCGGGTGCGGTCACGAGGAGCAGCCGGCCCACCCCGCCGGTCAGGGCGCGCTGGAGCGCGGCGAACGCCCCGGGCAGCACGGGCTCGGCCCCCGGCTCGGCCGCGGCCGGTCCGGCCCGCAGCGCGGTGAGGTCGACGATCCCGTGGAACCCGGACCCGGCCTCCGCCAGGAGGTGCACCTCGGCCCCGTGCTCCCGCAGGGCCGCCCCCAGGGCCGCGGCCAGGCCCTGCCCGTCCTCGACCACCCCGATCCGCAGTCCCCGCAGCCCTCCCGGGTCCCCGTCGGCAGCCCCGACGACCACCGTATCCACCCGCAGCCGCACCACAGGCGCCCCCGCCGCCCCCGGCACCCCGAACCCGACTCCGCCCCCGGTCCCGACTCCGCCCCCGGTCCCGACTCCGGCCCCGGTCCCGACTCCGGCCCCGGTCCCGACTCCGGCCCCGGTCCCGACTCCGCCCCCGGTCCCGACTCCGGCCCCGGCCTCAGCCCGGGGCGGGAACCCGGTGTGTGTGCCGGTGGCAGTCGGGGTTGGTTCGGGTTGGTCGGGGGTTGCCGTGCGGGTGGCGATCCAGTCGACGATGCCGCGCAGGGTCTTGATGCGGGACAGTTCCTCGACCGCGGACTCGGCGGAGGCGTCGGTGCCCTGGGGGAGGCCGATGCGGTCGGCGAGGGCGCCGATGATCTCGACCCGCTTGATGGAGTCGATGGAGAGGTCCGCTTCCAGGTCGAGCTCGGGACCGAGCATGTCCCGCGGGTACCCGGTCCGGGTGTGGACGATCTCCAGGACCACGTCCATCACCTCCTCGGGGGTCCGGGCCGCCGCCGCGCCGTGGCCCGCCGGCTGCGGTTCCTCGGCCGGAGCCGTGCTGTCGGCGGCGTCGCGCGGGTGATGGCCGTTGCCCGTCGCGGGGCCGGCCCCGTCCGCCCACCACGCGTCCGTCGCGGAGGCTGCCATCGGCGCCGCCCCGGCGGCAGGGCTCCGGGTACCCGCCGGGGCTCCCAAGTAGCCGAGCAGCACGTCCCGTTGAGCCTCGACCAGCTCGCGCGTCCCGCGCAGGTACTCCAGCAGCGCCTCCTCGCGGCGGTCCGGCGAGGGGGAGGGGGCGGCGGCCGCGGGCGCCGCCGGGGTCACGCGTCGGGCGGGTTGCAGTCCGCCGGCGACCGGGGCGCCGTCCGCGGTACGGACCAGGTGGCCGTCCACCAGCCAGCCCGGGCGGCGCGGAGCACGCTCGGGCAGCGGGACGCACCGGCCCCGGAACAGCTGCTCGGGGTCCACCGGGACGCCCGCCGCGGCGAGTTCCGCCAGCGCCGTGACCAGCCGGCGCAGCCCCGGCTCGCCCGGCACGTCCAGCGGCACCACCGTGTGCGGGCGCCCGCCGAGGATGCGTCCCACCAGCCCGGACAGGACCCGCCCGGGGCCCGCTTCCACGAAGGTCCGTACACCGGAGGCGTACATGGCCTCGACCTGTTCCACGAAGCGGACCGGCGAGGCCACCTGCCGGGCCACGAGGTCCCGTACCGCCCCGGGCTCGGCCGGGTACGGCTCCGCCGTCGTGTTCGACCACACCGGAACGGTGGCGGCGGACAGTACCGTACCGGCCAGCTCGGCCGCCAGCTCCCCGGCCGCCGCGGCCACCACCCCACTGTGGAACGCGCAGGCCACCGGCAGGAGTTCGGCCGACAGCCCGGCCTCGCGCAGCGAGTCCACCGCGGCCGAGACCGCCGCCGTGGGGCCCGAGACCACGCACTGCCGCGGCGCGTTGTGGTTCGCCACCACGCACCCGGCCTGCGCCGCGAGCTCGCGCACCTCCTCCGGTGCGGCCGCCACCGCGGCCATCGCCCCCGGATCGTCCCCGGCGGCCGCGACGATCGCCTCGGCCCGCCGCCCGCTGAGGCGCAGCAGGTCCGCCGTGTCGTACACCCCGGCCGCCCACAGCGCGGTCAGCTCCCCGTACGAGTGCCCCGCCACGCAGTCCGGCCGTACGCCGAGCCCCCCGAGGAGCCGGTACGCCGCGACCCCCGCCAGCCCCAGCGCGGGCTGTGCCACCCGCGTGTCGGTGACCGCGGCCCGCTGCTCCGCCCGGGCCCCGGCGGTGAACGCGGCCGGGGGGAACACCGCCGAGACAACCGCCTCCGGGGCCTCGTCGAGCTGTGCGCGAAGCGCCGGGAAGGCGGCGTACAACTCCGCCAGCATTCCCACGCGTTGGCTGCCCTGCCCCGGGAACAGGAACGCCACCCGGCCCGGATCCGCCCCCTCCTCCCGTACGTGGACCCCCGGGCCCGAGGTGAACGCCCGGGCCCGCGCCAGCCGGTCCGCCAGCTCGTCCAGGTCGGCGGCGACGACCGCGACCCGGATCGTGTCCCGGCCGGCGCCAGGGCTGCCACCGGGGCCGGCGCCAGGGCTCCCACCAGGGCCGACGCCCCGCCCCACACCCCGCCCCGCCCCCCTGGCCGGGCCCGCGGCGAGGGAGTTCTCCGCCGCGAGGTCGCGCAGCGCCCAGGGCCGCCCGGCTGCGTCGTTCTCCTCCAGTCGCGCCGCCAGCCGTGCCATCGCCCGCCCCGCCGCGCGCCGGTCCTCGCCGCGGAAGCAGAACAGCTCGGCCGGCCACTCCTCGTGGCCGTGCACCGGCTCGGCCGCGCCGGAGTAACCGGCAAGCACCGCATGGTAGTTGGTGCCTCCGAAGCCGAAGGCGCTCACGCCGGCGATCCGCCGCTCCACCGGCGCCGTCCAGGGCCGGGCCTCGGTGTCGAAGAAGAAGGGGCTCCGGTCCGCGTCCCACGCCGGGTTCGGCGCGGTGAGGTGCAGCGTCGGCGGCCGCACCCCCGCGTGCACCGCCCGGGCCGCCTTGATCAGTCCGGCCAGGCCCGCCGCGCACTTGGTGTGTCCGAGCTGGGACTTCACCGAGCCCAGTGCGCACGAGCCGGGCGCGGCGCCCGAGGAGCCGAACAGGTCGCTCAGCACCGCCAGTTCCGTGCTGTCCCCGACCACGGTGCCGGTGCCGTGCGCCTCCACCAGCCCCACCTCGGCCGGCGTGATGCCGGCCCGCGCGTAGGCCCGCTCCAGCGCCCGCCGCTGGCCCTCCGGCCGGGGCGCGGTGAGACCGAGGGAGCGGCCGTCACTGGCCGCCCCGACCGCCTTGACCACCGCGTACACGCGGTCGCCGTCGCGCTCCGCGTCCGCGAGCCGCTTGAGCACCAGCGCGCCGACGCCCTCGCCGAGGGCGATCCCGTCGGCGGCCGCGTCGAACGGCCGGCAGCGGCCGGTCGGCGACAGGGCCCGTACGGAGGCGAACATCAGGTAGTCGTTGATGCCGTTGTGCACGTCCGCGCCCCCGCACAACACCATGTCGCTGTCGCCGTCGCGCAGTTGGCGGCAGGCGAGGTCGAGGGCGGCGAGCGAGGAGGCGCAGGCCGCGTCCACCGTGCAGTTCGCGCCGCCGAGGTCGAGGCGGTTCGCGACCCGGCCGGCGATCACGTTGGCCAGGATGCCGGGGAAGGAGTCCTCGGTCAGCCGGGGCAGTTGCCCGTCCAGCTCCGGCGGCAGCTCGCCCAGGTATGCGGGGTGCAGCGCGCGCAGACCGTACGCGCCCGCCAGCTCGGTGCCGGCCTCCGCGCCGAACACCACCGAGGTCCGCGAGCGGTCGAAGACGCGCTCCTTGCCGTATCCGGCGTCCGCGAGGGCGCGCGCCGAGATCTCCAGCGCCAGGAGCTGCACCGGTTCGATGCCCGCCAGCGAGGCCGGCGGGATGCCGTGCGCGAGGGCGTCGAAGGGCACCGGGTCCAGGAAGCCGCCCCAGCGGGACGGGGTGCGCTCGCCGGCCCGTCCCGGGTCGGCGTCGTAGTAGAGCGCCGGATCCCAGCGCTCGGCCGGGACCTCGGTCACCGCGTCCTTCCCGGCCAGGACGGCCGCCCAGTAGGCGGCGAGGTCGGGTGCCCCGGGGTAGGCGCAGGCCATCCCGACGATGGCCATGTCGAGCGGTTCGGCCGGCTCGGCCGGCTCCGGCCGTGCGGCGGCCGCGAAGTCCCGGGCCCGCCGCTCCAGCAGCGCGGTGGCGCCTTCGGTGACCTCGCCGTGCAGTGCGGCGATCGTCGTCGTCCCGGACCGCAGTGCCGCGGCCTGCCCGAGCATGAACAGCCCGTCCTGGTACTGCTGTTCCTCCCCGACCGGTTCCAGTCCGGCCGGACCCCGGCGCAGCCCCTTGCTCGCGATCCGCAGCCGGCCCAGGTTCAGCCGCTCCAGCTCCTCCCACACCGCGCGCGCCTCGGTCCCGTCCTGCGTGAGCCGCCGCCGGGCCGCCTCGAAGGTCTCGGCGTACGGGGTGGCCGCGCAGCGCGTGGCGTGTCCGGGCGCGGTGTGCAGCAGCACGGTGTCCGCGCACTCCAACGCCGCCCGCTGGAAGACCGGCAGCACCGCGCCCGCCGTCACGGCCTCCTCGGTGAACAGGTACGCGGTCCCCATCAGCACCCCGATCCGTGCTCCCCGCTCGGCCAGCGGAGCCGCGGCCGCCACCGCCATCGCGGCGGACCGGGCATCGTGCACGCCGCCCGCGAACAGCACGTCGAGCGCGGCCGGTTCGGGGCAGGAGAGCAGCAGCTCGATCTGCTCCTCCCACAGCGGGAACGAGGCCCGCGGCCCGACGTGGCCCCCGCACTCCAGCCCCTCGAACACGAACCGCCGTGCGCCTTCGGCGAGATACCGCTCCAGCAGCCCCGGGGAGGGCACGTGCAGGTGCGTCGAGATCCCGGCCGCCTCCAGGGGATCCGCCTGCGCGGGGGTGCCGCCGGCGATGATCGCGTACGGCGGGCGCACCTCGGCGACGGCCGCGAGCTGCTCCCGGCGCAGCTCGGGCGGGGCGAAGCCGAGCAGGCCGACGCCCCACGGGCGGTCCCCGAGCCGGCGGGCCGTCTCGGCGAGCAGCCGGCGTACGTCCGGGCCCTCCATCACCGCGAGGGCCAGGTACGGGACCCCGCCTTCGGCGGCCACCGCCCCGGCGAAGGCCGCCTGGTCGCTCACCCGGGTCATCGGGCCCTGCGCGACGGGTCGCGGCCGCAGCAGGGGCCGGGCCGCCGCGGCTGCCGCCAAGTGCCCCGTCACGGCGGCCCGTACGGCCTGGAGGACACCTCCCGTGGTGCGGTGGCGGGCCGCGAGCCGGGCCGCCGAGGCGCCGTCCTGCCCGACGGGCAGCAACTGCGCGTGCAGGTCCCGGGCCCCGAGCAGCCTGGCCACCGGGCCTTCGGGGCGGGGCAGGTCCGGCCGGGCGAACACCCGGTGGCCGTCGTCCAGTCGGGTCTCGGAGCCGTCCATGGACCGCAGGGCAGCGGCCACTTCGGCCGGCAGGGCGGCTGCTCCCTCCGTGGTCAGGGCCAGTTGTACGTCAACCAGCACGCCGGCGGCTCCGCCCGCTACGGCCGCGGCCGCCGTGTGCGGTCCGATGCCGCCGTACGCGAGGACGGGCACCCCGGGGCCGGGTCCGGCCAGCAGTTGCTGGAGCAGTACGAAGGTGGTGGCCGACCCGACCCGGCCGGCCGCTTCGTGGCCCTTGGCGACGATGGCCGCGACCCCTGCGGCCACCGCGGTCCGGGCCTCCGCCGGGCTCACGGCCTCGGCCCACACCCGGCGCAGCCCGCCCGCGGCCCACCCGGCCACCCGCTCGGGGGTGTGGTCCGCCGGGTCGGCGAGGAGCACCGTGTCCACCCCGGCCGGCAGTTCGCCGGGCCCCAGCGCGCACCCGGCGGGCACCCGCACCCCGTACCGGCGATCACCGCCCGGGCCACCCCGGCCCCGGCCACCCCCGCCGCCCCCACGGCCCCCGCCGCCCCCGAGCCGTCGGCCCAGCTCGGCGAAGGCCGCCCGCGCGGCGTCGGGGTCCCGCCCGAGATCGAGCAGCCCGAGCGCCCCCGCCCGCTCGGCGGCAGCGGTGATCCCGGCGTTCGGCTCCTCGAAGGGGGTGACCGCGACGACGAGGTCGCGGGTGGCGGAGGACGGCGGGGACGGCTCGGACAGCGGGGACGGCTCGGGCTGGGGGGTCACGGGCGCTCCTCATCGAGTGCTGTGTCACATTTCGCAGGGCCGGACGCGGTGGTGCGCCCCCGGGAGTACCGGGGTCCGAGCGACGAAGGACGGAGGCAACGAGCGGAGGCAACGGGCGGCACGGTCCGACGCGACGCGAACCGTCGCGGCGCGGCACACGGACCGGCCGGGCGACCCGCCACGCGGCGCGGCGGGCTTGAACGGTGGTCAACTTCCCCGATGCCGGGTTGCATCGTGCGGTGGCCACCGCGCACTGTCAACGGGCATACGGAGTACGTTGCTTCGCATCCGCGGCACGCTCAGCGCACCCCGAACGCGCCCCGGGCGGACCGGAATCCACCCCTCGCCGAGCCGGTGGCCTGCGCGTTCCCCGCCCGGGCGGCGGGACCCCGACCCCCGGGGCGGCGTACCGACCGGCCCGAGGTCATGCCGCACCGGTCTGTCTTGTCGCCGTTCCGGCATGAAAGCCTTTGGCGAGGCGGACATTTGTTCACCCGTCGGCCCTTACAGGTACAGCATCGCGCGGTTACCGTCCGGTCATGACCCCCACCCTCGCGCAGCTTCGCTACCTGGTCGCCGTCGCGGACTGCCGCTCCATCACCGGCGCGGCCGCCTCGGTCTTCGTTGCCCAGTCCGCCCTCTCCCGGGCCGTCCAGGCCATGGAACGCGACCTCGGCGTCGAACTCCTCGCCCGGCGGGGAAGGGGGGTGGACCTCACGCCGGAAGGGGCCCGGGTCGTCCGGCTGGCGCGGACCGTCCTCAACGCCGTGGAGGCGATAGACGACATAGGTACCCCGCACGGCAAGGTGACCCGGGACGTCCTCACCCTCGTCACCACCCCCACCCTGGCCCTCGACCTGGCCACCGACCTGGTGGCGGGCTTCACCGAACGCCATCCCGGCGTCGACGTGCGACTCCAGCAGCACGACAGCCGGGAGGTCCTGGTCCGGGAACTGACCGAGGGCAGAGCCGAGCTGGCCCTCGTCGACCTGCCTGTCGACAGCGGTCTGTCCACCCATCACATCCAGGAACGCGAGGTGGTGCTGATCTCGCCGATCGGCTCGCGACTGCCCGACCCGGTGCCGTTCCGGACGCTCGACGGGCTGCCCATGGTGCTGCCCTGCCCGGGGACCGGCCGGCGCACCGAGATGGAGGCCATGTTCAGCTGCCTGGGCGTGCGCCCCGTACCGAGCCTGGAGGTGGACGAGCGCCTCGCCTGGGTGACGGGCGTGACCGACGGCCGCGGCTCACTCATCTGGTACCGGGACGTCGTGACCAGGGCCTTCGGCAGCCGCGCGGAGATCCGCTCCTTCACCCCGCCCCTGCTGCGCCCGGTGGGCATCGCGCACGCCCGGCGCCCGCTGGGCCGGGCGGCGCGCGCGTTCATCGCACACGCCCGGCACAACACGCCCATACGGGAGCCGGGTCCCTGACCCGGCCCGGCGGCTCGGCGACCCGGCCAACCCGGCGGACGGGGCCGGGGTCGACCGGAAGTGCCCCCACAACCCGCCAGGCATGCCCGCACGGCATTGAACGATGCTCAAACGGGCTGTCGTTGGCGCTGGCGCCACTGAATGACGGCCCATCACATTGTGCGCATGTCCCGACACCTCACACCCCCACGGGCCGCCGCCGTCATCGCGACCGCGGCGCTCGCCACCCTCCTGCCGGCGGCCGCCTGGTTGAGCAGCGCCACCGCCTCCCCGGCCGGGTCCGCGCCCGCGCCCGCGCCCGCGGCAGCGGCAGCGGCCGCCGGCGCCCTGGCGCCCGAGAAGAAGTGCACCCTCCCCGGCGGCCTGGCGGAGCTGAGCGGTCTCGCCATGAGCCGCAAGCACGCCGGTGTCTTCTACGCCGTCAACGACAGCGGCAACACCAACCAGGTCTTCGCCATCGACTGCAACGGCGCGACGGGGCAGCTCAAGGCCACCTTCACCGTCTCCGGCGTGGGCAACACCGACTGGGAGGGCCTCGCCATCGGCAAGGACGCGGCCGGCGGTCCGGTGATCCTGGTCGGCGACATCGGGGACAACTTCGGCAACCGCGCCGAGATCACCGTGCACAGCTTCGCCGAACCCGACCAGCTCGCCAACACCGCGGTCACCCCGGTCACCTACCGCTTCGCCTACGCCGACGGCAAGCACGACGCCGAGTCCCTGCTCGCCGACCCCGTCACCGGTCAGCTCTACATCGCCAGCAAACTGATCGGCGCCGCGGGCCAGTTGTACAAGGCTCCGCTGCCGCCGGTCGCAGGCCAACTGGGCACCCTCACCGCGGTCCGGCCAGGACCGGTGTTCGCCACCGACGGGGCGTTCTCGCCGTCGGGTGCCTCGTACACCCTGCGCAGCGGCGGGCCGCTCGGCGCGAACACGGCCTCCGTGTACAGCGCCGCCGGGACCAAGCTCGCGGACGTGGCCCTGCCCGCGCAGTCCCAGGGCGAGACGGTGACGTACGCCGACTGCACGAACCTGCTGGTCGGCTCCGAGAACGACACCCAGATCTGGCGGGTCCCGCTGCCGCCCGAGGCCACCCCCGGATGCGGCACCACGCCGACCCCCACACCCACACCCACACCCACGCCCACGCCGACTCCGGGTGATCTGAAGATCACCAACCCCGGCCCCCAGACCTGCAAGTTCAACCAGACCTGCACCATCCAACTCACCACCACCGGCGGCAAACCCCCCGCCCGCTACACCGCCACGGGACTCCCCTTCGGCCTCACCCTCGACACCAACACCGGCCGCATCACCGGCAAACCCTGGGCCATCGGAACCGTCCAGATCACCGCCACCGCAACCGACACCACCCCCACCACCGCAACCACCACCTTCCCCCTCACCCTCAACTGGTTCTGAGAGGACGTCCTGTTTGAACAAGCGATAGTTCATGGTTTGTGCCAGGTTATGACTGTTTCGCCGGTTGCTCGTTTCGCGAGGTTGGAGATCATCGCGAGGCGGATCATGCTCTCGGAGTGGGCGGGTTTGGTCTCGTAGTCGCGGGCGAGGCGGCGGTGCATCATGATCCATCCGAAACTTCGCTCGACTACCCAGCGCCGCGGGATCACGGAGAAGCCTTTGACCTGCTCGTTTCGAGGGACGACGTCGACGTCGATGCCGAGCGAGGCGCCGTGTTCGATCGCCTTCTTCTTGTAGCCGGTGTCGACCCACGCCTTGCGGATCGTGGGGTGGTCGACGGCGACGCGGGTGAGGAGCCGTATGCCGGCCTCGTTGTCCGAGACGCTGGCGGCGGTCACCATGACCAGCAGTAACAGGCCGAGGGTGTCCACGACGATGCTGCGCTTGCGTCCGACGATCTTCTTGCCGGCGTCGGTGCCCTGGGTGTCGACGGGCACGCTGGGAGCGGTCTTGACGGACTGGGCGTCGATGACGCATGCGGTGGGCTCGGCGGCACGTCCTTCCTGCTCACGGACCATGCGATGCAGGTGGACGCCGAGTTTCTCGATCGTGCCGTCGGCGGTCCAGGCGCTGAAGTACCCGAAGACGGTGGTGTGCGGCGGGAAGTCGTGAGGCAGGTAGCGCCAAGGCACCCCGGTCCGGTTGAGGAAGAGGATGGCGTTCATGACTTCCCGCAGGTCGGCGACCTTTCCACCGAGGTTGAGCGAGGTCTTCTGCCGCTCGGTCCGCCAGGCGGTCAAGATCGGCTCCATCAACGCCCAGCGGGCATCGGACAGATCGCTGGGATAGGGCAGGCGGGAGGGCTGCGGCGTCATACAGACACTGATGCACGTGCCCCGCAGGGCCGCCATCGCTCGAACGAGCGAGGCAAAACAGCACTCGGCGGGTCATCCTCGAACCGGACAGGAGCTATCGGCCGGATTACGGATGAAAGGGGCCTCCAAGCCCGCCTCAGAATCGACACAATCTGCGTAAAAGCCCTGCATAGTGGCAAGTTCACCAAGCGGCAAACCATTCCATACCTACGCATTAGCGGTGTGAACGTCCTCTGAGATCTCTACCGAACCAGAACGGTTCAGTGTGATGTTGGGCTCTGCAAGGGTTACGGTGATCAATCCTGGCGCTGGGGAGGTGCCAGGTCTCCTGAAAGGGAGGGATAGTTGTGTGGATCCGCATGCGTGTGGGTCGCTTCGCTGTCGTCGGCGCGCTAGCGATGTCACTTTTGACGGGGGGAGTGGCCGCCAGAGCTGAAGTCGAGCGCACCACCCCAAGTGTCGCGCCTGTTGATGGTGGGGCGGTGGGCAAGGGACGCTCCTCCAGGCCTCTGGAGCCCCCAAAGCCGATGACGAAAGAGGAGCGCAGCGCCCAAATCGAGAGATTGAAGGTTCGTGACGCTCCTGGAGTTGCCTCCGTGGGCGAGAAGGGGGAGGTCAGGGCCTACTCAAGGATCCCCAAGAGCACGCAGAAGCAAATGGAACCATCCCTGATCACTCGTCTTGCTGTAACCACGGGAGCGGCTCCCAGCGCACCAACAAATTTCAGGCCCGTTCCGATCGGCTATGTCAGCTGGCCGCTCGAATGGGGTGGAATGCAATGGGATAATCCTGATGGCGTCAACAAGTGGGCGGCGCATATAGCATTCTATCGAGCCTCCGATAATGTACTGCTGAATGAAAGCTGCGGGGTCTGGGGCGAAGCCCACGCCAGCAATACATATTACAATAGCCAGTACGACACAATGTCTCTCGCTGACGAGTATTACATTAAGGTCGCAATCGCTAAGGACGACCTAAACTCCAATCCGTTCAATTGGAACTGCGCGACAAACTGGAGCGCGGAGGCGAAATCACCCGCCATGCCGCCTCAGGCGCGCAGAGCCACGCTTCCGGCAGCGGAGCTGACGGGGTGCGTGTGCGTCGATGCGACCGGGCGGCCGACGATCAACGGTCACATGGGTGACCCGGTGAACACGTCGACTGGGGCACTGACTGAGACCTCGGTGGACGCCGTTATTCCCGCTCCGGGTGTGTCACTCAGTATAGGGAGGGCCTACAATTCGACCAACACCTCCTCCGGGTCACTCGGTAAGGGGTGGTCACTTCCTTATGACACACGCCTGGAGATATCTGGCCCGACTGTTACCTACACATCGGACACGGGCGTTCAGGCGCGCTATACGGAAGAGTATCCCGGGGTCTACAAGGCTGTCTCCGTGGGGGTCCGGTCGGCTCTGTCCGGATCTCTTGCCTCAGGGTTCAAACTGACCACACCGGACGGCAGAATTCTCGAGTTCGACGGTTCGGGACGCCTCACGTCCTGGAAGGACTCGGCTGGGCGCGGCATGATGTTCGCCTATAGCGCCGCTGGTCTGGCCACCGCCACGGACGTACACGGGCGTACGACCAAGTTCAGCATCGACGGCACCACCCGCCTGCTGACGGGGGTGGAGTTGTCCGATGGGCGGACGATTGCCTACGGGTATACCGCGGGTCTGCTGGCGTCGGTCAAGGGTGTGGATGGGAAAACTGTCGCGTACAACTACGACGCGGCTGGTCGGCTGGCCGGCATCACGGACCCTGCGGGCCGCAAGGTCATGCAGACCACCTACGACGCCTCCGGACGGGTTTCCAAGCAGGTTGATGCCGAGGGGAAGGAAACAGAATTCACCCGTGCCGTCCAGGAGAGCTCTTTCAAGGACTCCAATGGGGGCATCTGGACCGACCTCTACAATGGCAGCGTCTTGAGCACCCGCATCGACCCGTTCGGCAGCATGACTCAGCTCGTCTACGACGAGGCTCTGAGGCTGACCGGCGTCGTAGATGCGCGCGGTAGCCGCACGAAGATGTCATATGACGCTCGTGGGAACCTGCTGAGCAGGACCGAGAGCGCGCTCACACAGACGTGGACGTACACCGCGAGCGACAAGATCGCCTCGTACACGGACGGGCGCGGCGCGAAGACGACATACACGTATGACGGCAAGCAGCAGTTGGCCGAGGAGAATGGCCCGGACGGCAAGCGGACCTACACCTACGACGCTCTGGGCCAGGTCAAGACCACGACATCGCCAGGTGGCAAGGTCCGTGCGTTCACCTATGACGACAAGGGCAACCTGACATCGGAGACAACGCCGTCGGGCGCCAAGACCACGTACACCTACGACGCCGCGGGCAGCCTCCTGACGACCACTGAGCCCCTTGGGAACGTCGCGGGCGCAGACCCGGCCAAGTACACCTCCACCAATGCGTATAACGCCGCTGGCTATCTGGCGAAGATCACTGACGCTGCTGGTCGCGTGACATCGTTCGAATACGACGCGAATGGCAACAAGACGAAGGTGACGGACGCCGTTGGCCGGGTCACCAGCTACACCTATGACAGTTCCAACCGGCCCGTCACTGTGACGGCGCCTGGCGGCTCCATCACGAGCTCGGTCTACGACGCAGTCGGCAACGTCACAGCGACCGTTGACGCAGCTGGCGGCAAGAGCACCTATAACTACGACAAGGCGAACCGCCTGGTCGCCACGACAACCCCCCGGGGCAATGTCGCCGGCGCTGATCCGGCCAAGTACACCACCACCTACGGCTACGACGCGAACGGGAACCGAACCCAGACCGTCGACCCGACGGGAGCACTGACCACCACAGAGTTCGACGGGTCGAACCGCCCGGTCTCGGTGACCAACCCGCTGGGGCGAGTGACCAAGAGGAAGTACGACGGCAACGGCAACGTAATAGAGGTGACCGACGCCCTGGGCAAGGTCACCACTCTCACCTACACGCCATCCGGCCAGCTGAGCACGGCCAAGAACCCGTTGGGAAAGACTGCCACTTACACCTATGACGCCGACGGCAGTCGCACCGCCGCTACGTCTCCGCTGGGTCACAAGATCAGCTGGACCTACGACGCCAGCGGCCGAATAGCGACCCAGACTGCTCCCCAAGGGAACATGCCTGGTACCGATCCAGCGAAACACACCATCACGTATGCGTACGACGCTGCCGGTAACCCGACGAAGGTGACTGACCCTCTGGGCGGAACACAGACCTTCAGCTACGACACAACCGGACAGCGGACCGCCGCAACCGACGCGAACGGCAGGACCACTCAAACCGCCTACGACATCCTGGGACGCATCCAGACTGTCACTGCTCCGGACGGTGGCCAGACGGCATACACCTACGACGTGGCCGGCAACGTCAAGACGCGAGTCGATGCCAATCAGCACACCACCACTTACGACTACAACGCGGCCCAGCAACTGACCTCGGTGACCGACCCGCTGAATCGAACGGTCCGATACAGCTACGACGCGGACGGCAACCGAAAGACCGTCACAAATGCCCGCGGCATCGTGACCACGACCGTCTTTGACCCTGTTGGCCGCCCGACCAGCATCGACTACGCGGACGCAACCCCCGACGTCATCACCACGTATGATGCCGTCGGCAACCGCACGACAGTCGTCGACGGCTCGGGCAGCCGCACTTTCACCTACGACGCGCGCAACCGGCTCAAGGCTGCCTCGGTACCCGATCAGACCAACGGCTTCACCTACAACTACGACGACGCTGGGCAGCTCACGACCCGCACTCTGCCGCACGGACGGGCCACCACCTACACCTACGACGACGGCAACCGTCGCACCGCTACAACCGACGGCGCGGCCATCACCTACGGCTACGACCCCGCTGGACATCTCACCAGTACCCAGTTGCCCAACGGCAGCGGTTACACCGAGACCCGCACCTTCGACAACGCAGGTCGCATGACCGGCATCGCGAGTGTCAAGGCAGGCGTCACACTGACCAGCCGACAGGCAACACTCGACCCTGCTGGTCAGCCTAGGCGCGTCGATTCCGTGGATCTCACCTTCGGCAACCAGAGCATGGCCAAGTCGCACTACTACGGATACGACAACGCCGGCCGCCTACTCACAGACTGCACCTCGACCACCAAGGCTGACAGCTGCCCCACGGGCTCCCCGACCGTTGCATACACCTACGACAAGGTCGGAAACCGCAAGACCACTGTCGAGGCTGACGGAAGGGCAACGGCCTACAGCCACGATGTAGCGGACCAACTCACCCAGACGGTCCAAGACGCGACCACCGTGGCATACGAGTACGACGCGGACGGCAACCAGGTCAAGGCCGGTGCACACACCTACCGCTTCGACGCCCAGAACCGATTGACCGCAATGACCCAGGGCACCAAGACCTGGGCGACCTTCACCTACGACGCGGACGGCAACCGGGCCAAGCGCGACAGCACTACCCGCGCCTGGGACATCAACAACAGCCTGCCGCTCCTCGCCGCCGAGTACAGCAGCACAGGCGCAGTGAACTCCGATTACACCTACAACCCCCTCGGCGAAATCGAATACGGCCACGTCCCGAATTACCCAACTTCCGCCGCCGTCTACTACCATCGCGACCTTGTCGGCTCCATCACTGGCCTTACCACCCCCAGCGGCACCATGGCGGCGGCGTATGACTACACGGATGCCTTCGGCGCCGGCGGCCCCTTTACCGACATTGAAGCCCCCCGGAGTAACTTCGGCTACACGGGCCAGTACAAGGAGCTGATCAGGGGAGAAGAGGGCACACCCACAGAGGCCCTTGGCTACAACCTCCGAGCCCGCTCGTACGACCAGACGACAGGCCGCTTCACCAGCCACGACCCCTACACGGCAGGTCAGGACTCTCCAACGGAATCCTCCTACGCCTACGTCGGCAACGCACCCACCAACCGCTTTGACCCCGCAGGCACCTGCTGGTGGATCCCTGGTAGCGGAAAGGAAAGCTGCTGGACCGCTGAAATACCGGGAACTTCATCAATCCCGCTCTCCACGAGTATGAAATGGATCACCAATTCATACATGGATTCATGCAAGGCGGGCGCCGAGTACGCGAAGGAGAACGGCCGATGGGGCTGGACCGGATGCATGGACGAGTTCACGGGGATGGGTTCGGTCCGGCGCGGCATTGATTCCTTCCAGCAAGGCGACACGGTAGACGGAGTCGCACAATGCCTTGGCGGGGTAGGACAGTTTGGCCTGCTCGTACTTCCTGGGCCGAAGATGGGCGGAGGTCCGGGTGTTCGGCTGGCGCCGACGGTGGTAAAGGGAGGAAACTACTCCTTCTATGAGACTGTCGGCGATGCCGCTGCCGCCGGAATCGACGTAAGCTATTTCAGCTACAGGGTCAGACTCGCACGCGATGCATCCAGTATCGGAAAAAAGAAGTCGGCAGCCTTCGGTGAGCTAAAGCTGGGAAACACTGGGGTTCACGATATCCCATCCGGCAGTGGAAAAGGTAACTCACAGGTCGGCTCTGCTCCATATTTTAATGACCACCAGTTCTCCGGCGAGAAAATATGGAGGGTAAGTGATGCAGAGCAGAAGATATTCGAACAGGCTGCCCGGCTTGTAGAGGAATCCGGAATCAAATCCGGCACTCTCACTGTTGGATCTTCGCGACCAGTCTGCGACTCATGTCAGGCTGTGGCTGCCGCTTTCGCAGCCCGCTATCCGAACATTAAGGTGCGCTTGTTCTCGCTCGACATGGATCTGCTCAATTAGTCCGGGCGTTCCACACCTCATTGCCCTCCCAGCCCGTCGCCACGGGCTGGGAGGGCAATGAGGTGTTACTGTCACTAGCGTGACTACTTCTGTAGATTCTACTTTGATCGAAAGTTGCGAAGAGCGATGAGGGATCGAGAATGGCCGCCCACGTGGGGCGATAGCACTCCGGTTGAGCGGGTTCGAGCTGCGATCCATATCGTAGCCACTCGATTGACCGACGCCAGACACCGTGTCGCGGGGTTGGATGCAGCAGAAATCGCTGCAGTTGCCGGAGATCAATCCGCCTCAATAGGTGAAGCGTATCGTGAGTTTCTGAAGATTGCAGGAAAATCCGCCGGCCGTCTATTCGTTGGGAGCGATATATTCTTCCCGCAAATGCTCGGCCTCTGGGGCGATTCCAAGGATTTGCTGGATGAAAATGACTGCCCTCCATTCCTGCAGTCAACCGATCGCGTATTCATGATGCATCAGGGGTATCAGTTCTACTTCCTCCGAGGTATTGGCGATGATCCGGAAGTCTGGTCATACTGCGAGGGGGATTCAACTCCGAAGCAAGATTCGCCGAAATTTACGGATTGGCTCCGGTGTTGGGTGGATCGATATCTAGCGGCGCTCGGGTGAGGTTTTATTTGGAACTGGAGCAAATCGCGCGATATCGGTTAGCGGTCGATCGAAATTAGATTCGGATGACTCTCTGCCCTGGATTTGTGTGCGGATGGAGAGGCTGTTGGCCTGATCTACCATCCGATCTTTGATCAGCCGTGGACCACGGCAGGGATGGCGTCCCGTGATGTGGTGTAACGGATCTTGGCTGGGAAGTGCGCCGTTTCCGTGCCCTGGCGTGCATCGGCTGCCGGTGAACGCTCCCTGAGAACGGGGCAGGCCACCGTGCAACTGTCCTTGGTGAACTGCCAGTTCGTTCCAAGGGGGTGCCCGGTGGCCTTGTCCCAGCATGACCTACTTCGCCTGCTTGAGTCACTACGTTCGGCAGACGGTCTTGAACTCGTCCGCGAAGTCGCCGAACGGCTGCTTCAGGAGCTGATCGAGGCCGAGGCCACCGCCCGGATCGGTGCCGAGTGGGGCGAACGCACCGAGACTCGCACCGCCTGGCGCAACGGGCACCGGGAGAAGACCGTGACCACGCAGGCCGGCGACCTGGAACTGGCGATCCCGAAACTGCGGGCCGGTAGCTTCTTCCCCAGCCTGCTCCAGCGGCGGCGCCGCATCGACCAGGCTCTCTACGCGGTCGAATCCGCCTCGCGATGATCTCCAACCTCGCGAAACGAGCAACCGGCGAAACAGTCATAACCTGGCACAAACCATGAACTATCGCTTGTTCAAACAGGACGTCCTCTGAGAGGCCTACGGGGCGCCCTCCGGCGGTGAGATCTCCGTACTCAGCCAGCCCAGCGCGTCCGGGTACATCCCGGTCCAGGTCTGGAAGTTGTGGCCGCCCTGCGGTCGCACCAGGGTCTTGACCCGTACCCCGCTGCCCTCCGCGGCCTTGACGAAGGCGGCCAGCTGACCGGGCGGGCTGTCCTTGTCCTGCGCCGACGTGGCCAGGAACAGCCCGACGTCCGCCTTCTTGACGTGCTGGACCAGCCACATCGGGCTGTTGCGCTCGCGCAGCACCGGGTCGGCCAGCACGCCCGGATCCCCGGTCAGGGGGTCCGGGTCCAGGGCCACGCCCGCCCGGAAGGCCTTCGGGTACTGGAGCGGCAGCTTGGCCGCGCAGAAGGCTCCGGTCGAGACGCCCATCAGCCCCCAGCCCTTGGGTTCCGGGAGGGTCCGGAAGTTCTTGGCGACCAGATCCGGCACGTCCTCCGCCAGCCAGCTGGCCAGCTTGCGCTGCGGGGTGTTGGTGCAGTCGGTGTTCACCCCGCCCGGGTAGAGCTCGGGGATCACCAGGATGAACGGGTGCGCCGCGCCCACCTGGACGAGCTGGTCCAGGGCGCCCGGCATGTTGCCGAGGTCGATCCAGGTCCGCGGCGAGCCCGGGTACCCGTGCAGCAGCATCAGTACGGGGAACCGGGTCCTGTCCGCCCCCGGCGCGCTGTACTCCGGGGGAGTCCATACGGTGACCTGCCCGGCGAGCTTCGAGTGGGAGCCGCGGAAGTAGGTGATCCGGGTGCCGTCGCTGCCCTGGGTGAACTTGGCCCTGCCCAGCGGCGGCCCCGTCATCACGGAGGCGTCCTCGCCGTCGGGGGTGCCCAGCAGGTCGTCCCAGGAGGAGTACAGCCCGTAGCTCCCGTTGATCCACGTGGCCACCACGCAGATGGCGGTGAGCTGGCACAGGCCGATCATCACCAGCCGCGCCGGCCAGCGCAGCCAGCCCGGCCCGGGGATCCGGTTCCACAGCAGCAGTGCCGCGAGCATGGCGAGCACGGTGACGACGATCAGCGTGACGAGGAACGACGTACTGGTCAGCTCCACTGCGCCGGCTCCTGACGTCCGGGACGGCGACATACGAGTGATGTCCGGACAATCCGTCAAATGTACGGCGCCCGTACCCCCCGGGTGGAGGGCCATCCGGGTGGCGTCGCCGCGCTCCCGGGGTAGGTTCAGACTGCGGGCAGTGGCGCTGCCCCGACGACGCCGGGCGCGCTGGTGTCGTATGTGACGTGATCTACGGACCCATGGAGGACGCCCTGCTTCGCCGGATCAACCACGGGGCGTACCAGGTCAAGCTGCTGGTCGACCCGTGCCAGGTACTCGACGCCGACGGCGCGCCGCTCGACGGGGCCGCCGCCACGCTCTCGCTCGGCGCGGCCGGCAGCTTCGAGGTCGCTCAGTACCTGGACGACGCCGAGCGGAGCCTCAGCGGCCAGGGCTGGATCGTCCGGATGCGGCGCCACGACGACGAGGGGCGCATCCGCCTCGCGTACAAGGCCCGCTTCGGCATCGACGGCGACGGCACCGACCCGGCGGCCCTGCGGCGCGCGCTCGAACGGGCGGGCCGGGCCGGCTTCGGTGCCGACGGGTGCTTCCGCGCCGCCCGGGTCAACCTCAGCCATACGAGCGCCACCCTCGACTTCTCCGCGAAACGGCGCGCCCCGGCGCCCCACCTCGCGCCCGGCGAGCTCCCCGGCCCCGAGGCCTCCCGAGCCCTCGCCCTGGACCGGCTGCCCGACGGGCTGTGGCAGCGGGCGCAGTCCGCGGCGGCCGGCTCCCTGATCCACGGCCCCGTGCGGCAGACCAACCACCCGGGCCGGGTGCTCGACCGCGCGATCGAGTTGCAGGTGTCCCGGCTGCGCACCGGGAGCGACGGGGAGCGGGCCTGGTTCGCGGAGATCACCGCCAAGGCGGGCACCTTCCCCGAAGCCCTGGAGCTCCGCGCCCACCTGATGGGCATGCTCCGGGCGGAGGGCTGGCTGCTGGAGCGGGACGCCTTCAAGACCGACCTCATCCTCGCCCACCACCGGATACACGGAGGTGCACGCTGATGGCCGCGCCTCCCGGCCCGGCGGACCCCGGACCGCCAGACCCCGGCTCATCCGACCCCACCCGAGCCGATCCAGGCCGAATACGCGTGGCCCACCTGGCCGACCTGCACATCGGCTCCTTCCTCCACGGGCTGGAGGAGTACGCCGGCGCACCGGAGATAGACCCGCACGCGGCCCCGTACGAGGCGCTGCGCGCGGCCGCGGACCGGATCCTCACGGGCGGCTACGACGCGGTGCTCGTCGCCGGGGACGTGTTCGACCGCCGCCACTCGGACAGCCACGCGCTGGCCGCCTTCCAGGAGATCCTCGGGGCCTTCCACGAATCGGGTCTGCCGACCGTGGTCGTATCCGGCAACCACGACGCCGAGACGCCGCTGCCGCGCAAGCTGCTGCTGCCGCCCTCGGTCCGCTGGCCGGCGGCCGACGCGCCGGAGACCGTCGTCTGGCCGGACCTCGGGATCGCGGTCCACGGCCAGTCGGTGGGGGACCCCGACGAGACGCGCGACCTCGCGGCCGGATATCCCCGGCGGATCCCGCGGACCGTGAACATCGGCCTCCTGCACACCAGCCTGCACGGCGCCTGGAGCCGCCGGATCTGCGCGCCGACCAGTGTGCGCACGCTGGCGGACTCCGGGTACGACTACTGGGCCCTGGGCCACGTCCACCACCGGCTGGTCCCCGCCATCGGCCTTGACGCGGCGTACGCCGGCAACACCCACGGCCGCGGCCCCGCCGAGGCGGGCGGCCGCGGCTTCGCGGAGCTGCTGATCGAGGACGGCGGCCGGATCGAGGTACGGGAGGTGCACACCGCGCCGGTGCGCTACGAAACGCTCCACCTGCCGCACGGCGCGGTCACCGAGGCCGGGATCCGCGCACAGCTCGCCGCCGTGGCCCCCTCGGCCCCCTCCGGCGCGGTGGTCTGGACGGTGCACGGCCCCACCGACCCGGACCTCCTGCACCTCGCCCGGGAACTGGCCGGCCCCCAGTCCATGATCTGCGCCGGACCCGGCACCGGAGCGACCCCGGTGAACCGTCACTGAGCCACCGCGGGAAGACCTCGGACCCGGTTCACGCCACGCGCACCGGGACCGAGTGCCAGCCGGTCGCCCCGTCGGGGACCGTTCCGGTGCGTTCCCCCGTCTGGACCGCGCCGCCGCGGTCCGTCGCACGGACCTCCAAGGTGTGCCGGCCGGCAGTCGCCTCCCACCGCCACACCCACTGGCGCCAGGTGTCGTCGCCGTCCGCGTCCCCCAGCCGGGCCTCCTGCCACGGGCCGCCGTCCACCCGTACCTCGACCCGGGAGATGCCCCGGTGCTGCGCCCACGCCACCCCGGCCACCGCCACCGGTCCGGCCACCAGGTCGGCGGAGGGCCGCGGGGTGTCGATGCGCGACTGGGTCTTGACCGGTGCCTGCGCGGCCCAGGACCGGCGCACCCAGTAGGCGTCGTACGCGTCGAAGGTGGTCAGCCGGAGCTCGCGCAGCCACTTGCAGGCCGACACGTACCCGTACAGGCCCGGTACGACCATCCGGACGGGGAAGCCGTGCGCGAAGGGGAGCGGCTCGCCGTTCATCCCGACGGCCAGCAGCGCCTCCCGGCCGTCCATCACGGCCTCGACGGGAGTGCCCAGGGTCATGCCGTCCACGGAACGCGCCACCAGCTGGTCGGCCGGACCCCCTTGGGACGGCGGCCGCACCCCGGCCTCGCGGAGCAGGTCGGCGAGGCGCACGCCGAGCCAGCGGGCATTGCCCGCGTACGGGCCGCCGACCTCGTTGGACACGCAGGTCAGGGTGATGTCGTGCTCGACCAGCGGGCGGGCGAGCAGCTCCCGCAGGTCCAGGGTGAGGGGCTTGGCGACCCCGTCCCCGTGGATCCTCAGCCGCCAGGTGTCCGCGTCCACGCGCGGGACGACCAGGGCGGTGTCCACGCGGTAGAAGTCCCGGTTGGGGGTGAGGAACCGCGACACCCCCGGCACCCGCAGATCGGCCCCGGCCGGTACCGGCGGTGCGGGCACCGCGGGCGGCGGCAGGACGAAGCCCGCCCTCGATGCCGTCGCCCCCGCCGAGCCGAAGGCACCCAGGCGTCGCCCGGCGAGTCCGGCCCCGGCCGAGGCCGCGAGGGCGGCGGCGACCAGCCGGCCGAAGCCGCGCCGGTCCATCGCCCAGGCGCCGCCGGCCGGGGAGTGCTCCGGCCGGGGCCGGCCCAGCGCCGTGACCAGCAGGTACAGCACCGCGGCCGCGGCCGCCCCGCCCGCCAGCGACGGCAGTGCGTCCCGCCAGGTCGCTTCCGGGCGGCTGACCGCGGCCACCGCGCCGACGGCCCCGAAGCTCCCGGCGAGCGCCATGGCCGCGGGGAGGCGGCGTACGGCGAGCAAGCCGGCCAGCACGGCGACCGCGCCCAGTACCAGGACGATGCCGAGGGTGAGCACCAGCTTGTCCGCGGTGCCGAACTGGCGGATCGCCCACTCCTTGACCGCCACCGGCGTACGGTCCACCACGGTTCCGCCGACGGCGGTGAGCGGGGCGGCCTCGGGCCGGACGGCCGCAGCGGCCAGCTCCGCCAGGGCCAGTCCGGCGACGGCGGCGACCAGCCCGCTGACGGCGCCGCGCAGGCGGTCGCTTCGGTCCGCAGGTGGTGCGGGTTGTGCGTTCACAGGGCCAGTGTGACCCCGCCCCGCGGTCCCCGTCAGTGCACGGGCGCCGGCGGCACCCAGCGTCCGGTGCGCGGCGGCTTCACCCCGTACTCGGTCTTGAGCTCCGCGGGGATGGCGTGGTGCATCACCCGGCCCCGGGTCAGCGCGGACAGTTCGAAGCCGGCGAGCATCGAGCCCGCCTTGTCGAGCGCCCACTCCGCGAAGGGGCTGCTGTCCTCGACGGTCTCCAGCAGGCCGAGGAACACGGGCACGGCCTTCGCCGCGGTGTCCCAGGGGCTGCGGGGGATCTCCAGCCAGTCGGCGATCGTGTCGCCGACGAGGTGGCGGACGGTGGCGGGCACCATCGGGTCGAAGAGCGTGCCCGGCACGACGTCCTCGTACATCCGCATCAGCTGGGCGTTCAGTTTGACCCCCTCGGGGGAGGGTCCGAGGTTGCGCAGCAGGTAGAGGTCGCAGTAGTCGCGGGCCTCCGTCAGGTTCTCCGGCACGGCCGACATGTCACAGCCCAGCATGGAGCCGACGACCCGCCACGCGTAGAAGTAGGCATCGGCGCCGTCCTCGCTCATGTGGATGCCGAGCCGGTGCATGGCGTCGAGGACGAGCAGCGAGAAGCAGATCTGACCCCCGATCATGTCCTCCTGGCAGATCGGCAGTCCGTCCTTCTCGATGTCCCAGTGGCCGCCCTCGCGCAGGTGGTGGCGGACCGCCGCGTGCAGGAGCCGCACCTTCTGCGCGGCGGGGATGAACTTGCTGCCCTCGGCGAAGGAGTTGGTCTGCATCAGGTACGTGACGAACTGGCCGGTGTTGGCCATGCGCCGGGAGGGGTACGAGAGCGAGTGCGTGGAGGAGAGCAGCCGCGAGAGCCGGGGAATGGCGTAGGTCGCGGGCATCGCGGCGAAGGACAGGCCGGTGTTGATGTGGGCCGCGTTGTCCATGAAGAACAGCCGGGCCTGCTCCATGACGTCCCAGTCCACCCAGCTCGGCGGCATGGCGGTGGCCTCGAAGTAGGCGGCCGCCGCGGCCGGGAGCTTCTCGGGGAGCTTGTCCCCGGCGGTGCTGAAGAACCGCATCAGGGTGTTGAGGTCGCCCACCTCCTTGCGGCGGAACATCGTCGCGACGGTCTCGTCGGCGAGCGGATCGCCCTGGGTGCGCAGCGTGTCCAGGGCCGCGTGCGTGTAACGGGTCTTCGGGGGAGCGGTGTTGGTGGCGTTGGCGTTCACGTCAGTCCTCGTCGTTCAGGGTGCTCGGAGTCTTGAGCCGAAGGGCTGTCGGCACGGGCGGCTCGGTGGGGGAGGTCGGCGCGGGCGGCGTCGTGGGCCTCACAGCGACCGGTCGGCCGCCGTGCCGGCCAGCCCGCGCAGCGCGGATCGCGCCTCCGCCGGCATGGGGGCGGTGTCCAGCGCCTCGCCGGCGCGGACGATCCGCTCCCCGATCATGTCCTCGACCTGCTGCCTGGCGCCGCAGCGTTCCATCAACTCCCGTACTGCGGCGGCCTCTTCCTCGCCGAGCTCGGGGTTCCCGACGAGCTTGGCGAGCAGCCGCCGGTCGTCCTCGCCGGCCGCCGCGACGGTCAGGGCGAGCAGCGCGGTGGGCTTGGCGTCCCGCAGGTCGTCCAGGTTCGACTTGCCGGTCCTGGCCGGGTCGCCGAAGGTGCCCAGCAGGTCGTCGCGGAGCTGGAAGGCCTCGCCGAGGGGCAGTCCGTACGCCGAGAAGGACTCCAGCAGGGCACGGGAGCCGCCGCCGAGGGTGGCGCCGAGGTGCAGGGGCCGCTCCACGGTGTACTTGGCCGTCTTGTAGCGGCACACCTCCAGGGACTCCGCGACCTGCGGCTCCCGGTTCGGGCCCGCGTCGGTGCGCAGCACTTCGAGGAACTCGCCCGCCATGGTCTCGCGCAGCAGCGTGGACCAGAGCGGTACGGTCCGCGCGAGATAGGCCCCCGGCAGCCCGCAGGAGGTGAAGACGTGGCCCGCGTAGCCCATCAGCAGATCGCCGAGGATCATCGCCAGCGCGGTGGAACGCTGCCCCGCGGCCGCGAAGGCGGCGTGCGCGGTGAGCTGCCCGTGCCGCATCCGGCTGTCGTCGATGATGTCGTCGTGGGTGCAGGCCGCCGCGTGCACCAGTTCCATCGCGGCCGCGGCCCGGATCACGCCCTCGCAGTCGGGCTGTCCGGCCGCCCGCCAGCCCCAGTAGAGGAACGCGGCCCGGATGCGCTTCCCGCGGGCGATGGAACGGCGCAACTGCTCCGAGAGCGGGGAGAGTTCGACGTGCAGGCCCAGCAGGGCACGCTCCTCCTCGTCCGCCAGCCGGACCAGTACCTCGTCGATGCGGTCCTTGAAGCCGGTGTGGTCATGCACGGGGGTGACCGGCCCTCTCCGCGGCCCGGCGGGCCATGGTCTCCAGGTAGTTGTCGGAGCCCGCTCCGACTCTGGCGGTGGCCAGCTCCCCGCGCTTGCGCAGCTCCACGACCCCGTCGGTGAGCAGTTCCCGCAGATCGGATCGGCGCAGCACGTCCTGGGCCTTGTCGGCGGACTGGCGTAACTGGTCGAGGGCCAGATCGGCGACCCCGGCGGCGAGGAGGGTCAGCAACTCCAGCGTCGCGGAGGGGTTGAACCCTCCCGCGGCCGGTGCGGCCGGTGCGGCCGTCGGCGCGGCGGCCTCGGGCCGTCCCTGTTCGGTGTCGGACATCTTCGGCGCACTCCTGCCTGATGCACGACGGCGGCGCGCCGTCATGGCGTCGGAAGGGGCGGCAGTCGGATCGCGCCGACGACCGCCCCTGATCATTTCCGAGCCAGTGAACCGAGTGGCCGCCCCGCGCGACGAACCGCAGCGGGCCATCTCCCCCGCACGGGTACCGAGATTCCCACGGGAGGGTGACGATCACCGCATGATGTGATCGCCACCGTCCGGGTGAGGTACGTCAGCCGGTGGCGGGGAGGGAGGCGGCGACCTGTTCCGCCAGGGCGTACGGGTCCCCCTCCGGCCGGTCCGGGTGGCGGGTGGTGCGCCGCGCCCACTCCTCCTCGAAGGCGTGCCAGTCGATCGGGCGGGGCGCGGCCCGCCGGACCAGGGCCTCCTCCAGCGACGCGAAGTAGGACGCCCACCGCCTGGCGTACAACTCCGAGACGAGACCGCCCCATTCGCGGTTCGCGTAGTCGTGCAGGAAACCGCCCTCGCTCGTGCTGCGCCGGCCCCACACGCTCAGGATCGAGCGGGCGTCGTACTCGTGCCGGTCCTGCTCGGCCGCGTCCGCGCCCCGGGACCGGGCCGCCGTCAGCCAGCCGCCGAGCAGGAAGTTCGGATCGGATCCGACGAGTGCGTCCAACTGGTGTTCCCTGGACGCCCATTCGGCGGTGAGTTCGCGGAAACGGGGCAGGTCCTTGGCCTCGTAGGCCGCCTTGATCTTCGGCAACAGCACCCGCGAGTGGTTGGCGAGGGCCTGCCGGGCCGTGTCCACCAGGTCGAAGCGGTACGCGCTGGAGCCGCGCAGCGCCGGGTCCACCTTGAGCAGGTGACCGAGGGCGCGGCGCACCGAACCGGCCTGGTAGCGCATGGACTTGGGGCTCCAGTACGCCGCCCCCACCGCCGCCAGGTCCGGCCGGGCGGTGAACAGGCTGTCCTGGGACTCCGACCACAGCCCCGATGAAGTGCTGTACGGGCCCTTGCGCAGCTCCTCCCAGGCCGCCGCCGAGGCGGGGTCGGCCCGCCCGTACCGCCGCTGGGCGAACTGCGCGAACCACTTCCGCTGGTCCACGGGACCGGGCTCCCACGCCAGGTCCGTGAACAGGTCGAAGGCCGCCGGATTGGTCCCGGTGGCCTCCGGCAGATAGGCGATGCCGGCCAGCGCGCTGTCCGCCTTGGACCGCCAGGAGCCGAACCGGTCGATCCACACCGAGGTGTTGGCGCCGATCGTCGTGTGCCCGCCGAAGTTGTAGATGGTCCCCATCGCGTACGGGGTGCCGCCCCAACGGGCCTCCCGGTCCAGGCGGTTGTACCGGTCGGACAGCCCGTCCAGGATGAGCAGGCGCGAGGTGTCCACCCCGGCCAGCAGCTCCTTCGTCGGGTCGTCCTGCCAGCCCAGCACCGCCCACAGGGCGCCCGGATGTGCTGCCTCCAGGGCCGACTGCACCGCACCCGCCGCCGACTTCACGTCGACCGGGCCCGTCTGGCCGCCCTCGTGCAGCGGGCTCATCCGGTACATCGTGCTGTCGCCGAAGACCGCCCGCTGCTCCCGGTAGTACGCGGCGGCCAGCTTCCCGAAGGCCGCCGAGTTCGGGTCCAGCCAGTCCGGCCGGTCGAAGCCCGCCCAGTCGCCCTGCGCGACCGTGGCCCCGCCCGGATTGCGCGCCGTGAACCCCGGCGGCACGGTGCCGAAGTAGCCCGGCAGCACGGGCGTCATGCCGAGCCCGCGCAGCTGCTCCGCGATCCGCCCGCCCAGCTCGGCGCGCTCGCGCATCAGCCGTTCGGTGACCGGGCCGCCGAAGCCGCTCAGGTTCTGCAGCAGCCACCAGCTCTGGTGCCCGGCACCGGGGATCCACTCCCGCAGCTCTTCGGCGGAGTAGCCGAAATCCTGGAGCGCCCGGTAGTACGGGTACTCGGCGCCGACCTGCACGAACACCTCGTTGATGCCGTGCAGGGCGAGCAGGTCGATCTGCCGCTGGTGCTCCTCGAAGGAGCGGTACGGGCCGGAGTACCCGTCGTCGGTGTCGTTGAGCGCGTACCGGTGCGGGACCAGCGCACTGCGGGTGACCGGCTCGGGAACCCGCGGCAGTACGGCGGGCAGCATGGTGATGCTGTCGCCGGGCCAGCCGATGTCGGCGCCGGCGACGTGCTGGAGGTACCAGCCGACCCCGGTGAGCAGGGTGGCGCCGGTGGAGCCCCGGACGGTGATCGCACCGGCCACTCCGGACACCGTGAAGGTGTCGGCCCCGGCGGCCGGGTCCGGTACGAGGGCGAACTGCGCGGCGTGCCGCGGGAGCAGCCGCTGCAGCGCGGCCCGCGCCGGACCGGCGTCGAGGGCCCGCGGCTTCGGCGTCACCCGCGCGGGCGCCCGTACGGCATCCGGTACGGCGCCCCCCGGCTCGGCCGCGGGCGCCGCGGCTCCGGGCGCGGCCCCCGCGCAGACCAGGGTCAGCAGCGCGGCGGGCAGCACCGCGAGAGAGGCGGACAGGCGTCGGGTACGCGGCATCTGATCGCTCATCCCCGTACCCGTCAGACCGGCAGCGCCCAGGCCTGGTCGACCCGGTGATCGCCGCATTCGGTCAGCCGCAGCCGCTCGGCGGGAGCGTCCGGGGTCGCGACCGGAGCCGGAGCGGTCAGGCACAGTCCGCTCGCGTCCTCGATCAGGGCCCCGTCGCGGCGCGGGGTCCAGCTCTGCCCCGGCTGCCGGCGGTCCGCGCAGTCGGCCAGCTCCACCAGGCCGTCCTCGCCCGCCGACAGGCACTCGCCCGCCAGCCGCAGGGTTCCGTCGCGGCCCGCGGTCCAGCGCTGGTCGGGAGCGCCGGTGCACCCGGCCATCACGACGGCGCCGACACCGGTGGTGTTGGCCCCGTCGGCGCACTTGACGCCGTCCCCGGTGATCTGGCCGGTGGGCACGGCCTCGGCGCAGCCGCGCGGGGTCAGCCGCCACACCGCGGTGTCGTGGGCGCCCAGCTTCCCGGTCAACGCTTCGGAGACCTCGCGGCGCTCCCCGCTCCACAGGTCCTTCGCCTCGGCCGTACAGGCCCCGTGCTGCCCGTCGCGCAGCCCGATCTCGTCGAGCGGCACCCTGATGTCGCGCGCCGCGCCGGACCGGTTGAGCACGGCCACCGCGCGGTCGCCGCCCGCCAGCGGGCGCACCAGGATGTCGAAGGTGGCGTTGGAGGAGACCACCGCGCCCTGGCGGCCCATCGGGTCCTGGTCCAGCCGGATCAGCTCGGTGTTGCCGAGCGCGGCCAGCCCGGCCGGCGAGAGCTCGGAGACCTGGGAGGAGAGGATGAACGGCGCGGCCATCATCGCCCACAGGCCGACCTGGCTGCGGCTCTCCGCCTCGGTGAGGCCGGGGGCGCCCGCGATCAGGAAGTCGGGGTCGTTCCAGTTGCCGGGGCCCGCGTACCGGCCGAGCCAGCGGTTGTAGCCGTAGTTGCCCATGACGGAGCTCCACCGCGAGGTGTTCGGCGCGGTCGGCTTGTACACCTTGATGTCGCGGCCCTCGCGCCACAGCTGGCCCGTCTCGCCGACCCAGCCGAGCACCTTGTGCCAGTCGGGGCCGCCCCACTCGCCCTGCTGGAAGTAGGCGGGCGCGGAGGCGGACAGGACCATGTCCCGGCCGCTGTCGCGCAGGGCCCTGGCGACGGAGTTGTACGCGTCCCGGTAGGCCTGCTCCTTGGTCTTGCCCGGGGGCACCCAGAGGTTGCAGCCGTCCATCTTGACGTAGTCCACGTCCCAGGAGGCGAACTGGCGGGCGTCGCGTGCGTAGTGGTCCGGGCCGCCGCCCTCGGGGGAGCCGCTGCCGGGGTAGCGCTCGCAGGTGAGGGAGCCGGCGTCCTGGTAGATGCCGAACTTCAGCCCCTTGGCGTGCAGGTAGTCGCCCAGCCAGGCCATGCCGTGCGGGAACTTCGCGGTGTCGACGACCAGGTTGCCCTGCGCGTCGCGGCTTTTGGTCATCCAGCAGTCGTCGATGGTCACCGTGTCGTAGCCCTTGGCGGCGAGTCCGGTGGAGACGAGCGCGTCGGCGTTCGCGACGACCTTGGCCTCGTCGATGTCGCACATGTAGTGGGCCCAGTTGTTCCAGCCCATGGGCGGGGTCAGCGCGAGCGGGGTGTCCGAGGTCGCCGTCGGCTCGGCCGCCGCGGGGGCGGGGCAGAGCGAGAGGGCGAGCAGGGCGGCCGCGGTCAGGCAGGGGAGCGAGGCGCGCAGGCGAGGCGGCACGGAGTCTCCTTGACGTGGGGACGGCTGTCGACGGCTCAGTGCAGCGGTGTGACTACCCGCTGTCAACATAAGGCGCTGATTATTGGCCGATGACCAGCAATATGGGTGTAGTCGGCGTCATGCGAAGGGGTCGATACGGCGTACGGTACGTCGGCTGATACGCTGTATCTCATGCCGAGGAGATCAGCCGCCCTGGACCGCGCCACGCCCGGGGCCATTGCCGTCGCCGCCCTGCGGATCCTCGACGAGCAGGGGCCCGGAGTGCTGAGCTTCCGCACCCTCGCCGACCGGCTGGAGGTCTCGCACGCCACCGTCCAGCGTCGCTGCACCGACCTCGCCGGACTGCTCGACCTCTGCACCGAGCACCTCGCGGCGCAGCTGCCCGAGATCCCGGCCGGGACCGGCTGGGCGGAGGCCGCCGAGCAGCGGTTCACCGCCCTGTACCGGCTGCTCACCGCGCACCCCGGACTGCTCGTGCTGCGCGGCGGCCGGCCCTGGCTCGGGCGGCAGCTGCTGGCCCGGCTCGTGGAACCGGCCCTCGCCGACAGCGTGGCCGCCGGGATGACCCCGGCCGAGGCGATGACCGCGTACCGCCGGATGTACCTGCTGACCCTGGGCAGCGCCGCCTTCGTGGACCACCGCGATCCGGCCGGGGCCACCGCCGCCTCGCGGGCCGCCCTCGCAGCCCTGGACCCGGAGCGGTTCCCGGTCCTCTCGGGCGGGCTGGCCGACGTACTGCCCGCCCTGACCGACCACGAGGTGTACTACGGCGCCCTGCGCCAGCTGATCGAGGCCGCCCGGCCTGCCGCCTGATGGGGAGTGAGTCCATGGAAGAGCAGCTCGACTACGCCGCCGTACGCGCCGCCGCCGACCGGACGGCCGGGGCGCTGCGGCCCGTCGCGGTGGTGCCCGCGGCCGACGGTGTCTGGTACGCCCTGGAGCACCTCCAGCACACCGGCTCCTTCAAGGCCCGCGGCGCACACAACTTCCTCGCCGCCCACCACCGGGCCGGCACCCTCCCGGACGCCGGCGTCACCATCGCCTCCGGCGGCAACGCCGGCCTCGCCTGCGCCTGGGCGGCCCGCGCCCACGCCGTGCCCGCCACCGTGTTCCTGCCCGCCAACGCCCCGCGCGTCAAGGTGGAGCGGCTGCGCGGCTACGGGGCCGACGTACGGCTCGTCGGCGGCCGGTACGCCGAAGCGCTGGCCGCGTGCGAGGAGTTCGCCGCCGCGAGCGGGGCCCTGAGCAGCCACGCGTACGACCACCCGCTCATCGCCGCGGGCGCCGGGACCCTGCTGGACGAGATCCGGGCCGCCCTGCCCGGCCTGGACGCCGTGGTCGTCGCCGTCGGCGGGGGCGGGCTGTTCGCCGGGATCGCCACCGCCGCGCGCGAACACGGCGTACGGGTGCTCGCGGTGGAGCCGGAGAACTGCCGGGCGCTGAACGCGGCCCTGGCGGCGGGGCGCCCCGTGGACGTGGCCGTGGACTCGGTGGCCGCCGACTCGCTGGGCGCCACCCGCGTCTCGGCGGCCGCGCTGGCCGCAGCGCAGGAGAAGAACGTGGAGTCCGTGCTGGTCCCGGACGCGGCCATCACCGCCGCCCGGCGCGCGCTGTGGGAGGAGCACCGCATCGTGGTCGAGGCGGGCGCGGCCACGGCCCTGGCGGGCCTGCGGAGCGTGCCGCGGGCGCCGGGCGAACGGGTCGCGGTGGTCCTGTGCGGGGCGAACACCGACCCGGCGGACCTGGCCGGCGGCGCGCCGTCGTAGGGCGCCGGGACTAAGATGGGGGCGGACGTTCGAGCTCTTGCCAAGGGGCCGTGAAGCCATGTCCGTTCGCGCCGGTAACCCCGTCTCGGGCCGTGGTCGCCGCTGTCGTCGTCGCGGAACCGTCGTGACGGCGGCCGTGCTGGCCCTGCTGGCGCCGCCCGTCGGTGCGGCCGGCGCGGCGCCGGCCCGCGCGGCGCCGACCGACCGGGTCGCCGACACGTGCGAGAAGCTGAAGGCGACGGTGTGGAACGACCCGACGCCCGAGGGGAAGGAGCGCCTGAAGGCGGCCGCGAAGGGGATCGTCGGTGACATCACGGCGGGGACGGGCCGCGCCGGGGGCTGGGACGGCCTCTTCGGTCTGGGGTCGACGGCCGTCCTCGACTTCGCGAACGGCAAGTGCCCGAAGGACGTCCTCCTCCCCGCGGTCCAGTCGCTCCCGTACCTGAGCGGCGACCTCCGGGACCCCCCGAGCCGCCGGGACTACGATGCGAACTTCGCACCGGCCCCGGGCGGCACGGACGAGCAGTCCGCCGGCGAGGCCGCAGCGCTGTTCAACGCCGCGGGAGCGCAGGGCGCGAGTGGCGAAACGGTGGGCAACCTGGCGGCCGAGCTGTGCCGGCAGTCGGTGCGGCTCGGCACCCCCGAGGTGGCCCTGGGGGCGTACCTCGGCCGGGCGGACCTGCGGGCCGTCGGCGCGGTGAAGACGCTCGTGTCGCTGACCCTCAAGAACTGCCCGCAACTGGCCGTCCTCGACGCGGACGACCTGGTCGGCCGGCTGAACACCTTCCTGATCAGCAACGACCGTCTGACGGACACGCCGCCGTTCCTGGTGAGCCCGAGCTGGCACTGCGGCGCCACGCCGAAGCAGATCGTCCTGAACTGGCAGCCCTTCGCAGTGCACCGCATCCACCGCTACGACCTGCACCACTCGCTCGACAGGAACAAGTGGGATCCGGTCGGCCTCGCCCCGGGCTCCGAGCTGAACAACAGCATCAGCCTGTTCGGCGTCTCGCCGGAACCGCACGTCTACGCCCTGCGCGCCACCGACGTACAGGGCAACGAGAGTCCCTGGACCTACATCCGGACGTACACGCAGCTCTGCCCGGCGGCCTGAGCCCGGCGCCCGCTCAGACGCCGTCGTTCTCGCGCACCACGACCACCGTGCTGGCGGCGTACTGCACCACCTGCTGGCTCACCGACCCGAGCAGCGCACCCTTGATGCCGCCGTAGCCGCGGGTGCCGACCACGGTCAGTTCGGCCTCCTTCGAGGCGTCCACCAGCACCTGGGCCGGCGCGCCCTGCTCGACCCGGCGGAACACCGGCACGCCGGGCGAGTTGCCGATCGACTCCGCCACGGTGTCGGCGAGCTTCTGCCGGGCGGCCTCCTCGGCGCCGACCAGCTCGTCCTGGACGGTGGGGCTCACGCCGAAGGGATTGGTGTTCCATTCCCAGCTCATGACGGCGTGCACGCGCCCGCCGATGGCCCTGGCCTGATCGACGGCCCAGCGCAGCGCCTGCCTCGAATGGTTCGAGCCGTCCACGCCGACGACGATCAGAGGCTCGATGGGGTCAGTCACGGTGGTTCCTCTCGGTTCGTCCGAATGGTCGTTCCCTCCCTGTATACACGGATATGCCCCCCGAACGCGGTGCACCCTGCCCCGAACGACGATCGTTGCGGCAGTCGAAGACTTTCGAGGACAGCTCCGCGGCCCCGCCCCCTGCGAAGGTCTGAGGGCCCGGCGAACCGCGCCGGGCAGGGGACGTACGGAGGAACGGGCGTGGCACAGCGCAAGGGTTGTCTGATCGGCTGCGGGGTGGCGCTGGTCCTGGGCGTGGGTGCGCTCGTGCTGCTGCTGTTCGGCATCGGGAAGCTCAAGGACGTCGCCGACAAGGCCTTCCTGGAGCCCGGGGTCTACCAGTCGGTGAACGTGGGCGATGCCGAGGACGCGGTCCGCGGCAAGATGCCGTCCGGCGAGACCTTCATCAAGTCCGCCCTCAAGGAGGGCGGCCCGGCCGAGCCGCCCGGCACGTCCTGCTCCTGGTACGCGTCCGGCGGCGACGGCAAGGACGCCGCCGAGACGGTCTACCGCTTCTGCTACAAGGACGGCAAGCTCGCGGAGAAGGTCCAGTACCGCATGAAGTAGGTCCGGTCGGTGTGCGTGGTAAAGCGCATTAGTGCGGGGCTTCGGGGACCGGTGTCAAGGAGTCAAAATTTGACGGACGAGCCGCTTCGTCATTCAACTGATGGTACCTGCAAGGGGATTTGGGACTAAAGCGCATCAGCGCAGATCAAGTCGCAGTTGATCATGCGGTTTCGGGGCCCGGCCGGTCCCCTCTCCGGATTTTACGGGTGCATGCCGTCGGCCAGCGGGACTTCGGGCCCATTGACGCCGTCTTGAACTCGGGCGAACGTGGGCACCGCTCTCCGGCAGCGAGGCCGGACTTCACGAAGGCGGCGACGATGACCCGTTCGAACGTGACCCGTACAGCCATTGCCGCGCTGGCGGCCGGCACCCTCTTATCGGCCTCCGCGTGCGGCGTGAGCGGCGGCGCCGACGAGGTGAAGGAGGCCCGCAGGACGGGCAAGGTGGCCGGCGAGATCACCTTCCGCACCCTCCAGCTCAAGCCCGTGTACACGAGCTACGTCCAGGGGGTCATCGACTCCTTCGAGGCCGAGTACCCGGACGCCGAGGTCAAGTGGGAGGACGTCCCGGGCGACGGGTACAACGAGAAGCTCGTCGCCGACGCCCAGGCCGGCGCCCTCCCCGACGTGGTCAACCTCTCCACCGACTCCTTCCAGCTCCTCGGCGACCGCGGGATGCTTGCCGACGTCGCCGGGCTCGACGCCGAGGTCGCCCGGGAGTACGTACCGGGCGCCTGGGAGCAGTTCAAGCTGCCGGGCAGAGGCGACAGCGTGTACGCGTACCCCTGGTACGTGACCCCGGAAGTGCTCACGTACAGCAAGTCCCTCTTCGAGAAGGCCGGCCTGGACCCGGAGAAGCCGCCGACCAGCGTGGAGCAGTTCTTCGACTACGCCGAGCAGATCGCCGCCAGATCCGGCGGCCGGTACTCCGCCTTCATGGCCGACCCCAAGGGCCGGCTGCCGGGGGACTGGCAGAGGATGGGCATCCCGATCCTCAACGGGCAGCAGGACCGCTTCACCTTCGACACCGACAAGGCCGTCGAGTGGGTCGAGCGCATGAAGTCCCTGTACGCCAAGGGCGCCATGCCCAAGGAGTCCCTGCTCAAGTCCGACGACGTCAACCAGCTCTACGGCGGCGGCAAGCTCGTCTTCGGCCCCGGCTCCCCGGGCTTCGTCAAGGACATCAAGCAGAACGCCCCGCAGGTCTACGCCGACACCCGCGTCGCGGGTGCCGTCACCGGCAGGCTCGGCCACATCGGCATCTACGCCCAGTCGCTCGGCATCAAGAAGGACACCAAGCACCTCGACGCGGCCGCCGAGTTCGCCAAGTGGGTCACCAACGGACCCAACCAGGTGGAGTTCGCCCGGAAGGCCACCATCTACCCGTCCAACGCCAAGGGCCTCGCAGACCCCTACTTCGCCGACCGGGGCGACGGCAAGGACGCGGAGACGCTGGCCCGTGCCATCGGGGCGGAGCAGCTGAGGACCGCCGCCCTCGACGCCAACACGCCCGTCCAGTGGACCAACCAGGTCGGCGACGCGGTCGTGCGCGAGGTGCAGAAGGCGATCAAGGGCGAGCAGGACGCCAGGACGGCCGTGCGGAAGGCGCAGGAGGAGGCCAACGCACTGCTCGCCAAGATGGTGCGCAAGTGACGTCGGAGGCGGGCCTGCCCCACCGCAACCGCTGGACGCCCTACCTGTTCCTCGCGCCCGGCCTGGTGATGGTGGCCCTGTTCAGCCTCTGGCCCTTCGTCAACACCGTCATCCTCTCCTTCACCGACGCGCAGATCCTGCGCGGTGGCGGCTTCGTCGGCTTCGACAACTACACCCGTGCCTTCGCCGACCCCGACTTCTGGGTCGCCACCGGCAACAGCGTGCTGTACCTCGTGGTCGTCGTGCCGTGCCTGGTCCTCCTGCCGCTGGCCCTCGCGGTCCTCGTACAGAGGAAGATCCCCGGCATCGGCTTCTTCCGCTCCGCCTTCTACACCCCGGTGATCGCCTCGGCCGTCGTCGTCGGTCTGATCTGGCAGTGGGTGCTGCGCAGCGACGGCCTCGTCAACACCGTCTTCCAGAAGCTCGGCATCGTCTCCGAGCCGATCCCGTTCCTGACCGACAGCACGATGCTGCTCGTCTCCGCGATGATCGTGACCGTGTGGAAGGGCCTGGGCTACTACATGGTTTTCTACCTGGCGGCCCTCGGGAACGTCTCGCCCTCCCTCTACGAGGCCGCGGCGCTCGACGGCGCCGGCACCCTGCGCCGCTTCTTCAGCATCACCGTCCCCCAGGTGAAGCCGATGATGCTGCTGGTCGGCACCCTCTCCGCCATCTCGGCGCTCCGCGTCTTCACCGAGATCTACATCCTCGGCGGCGAGAGCGGCGGCCCCGGCGGCGGCGCGCGCACGCTGCCCTTCCTGATCCGCCAGGTCGGCCTCGGCTTCTCCGGCGAGACCGGGTACGCCTCCGCCGTGTCCATCCTGCTGTTCCTCCTGACGCTGGTCTTCAGCCTGCTCGGCCGGCACCTGTCGAAGGGGGACGAGGGTTGAGCGCCGACCGCAGACGCCGCCGGATCGGCCTGGCCGGCCGGTACCTGACCCTGACCCTGATGCTCGTGGTGATGCTCGGGCCGATCGTCTGGCAGTTCCTGACGTCGATCCGCGGCCGGGGCGAGAACGTGTACGAAGGCGTGCTGCCCTCGCAGCCGACCCTGGACAACTACCTCCGGGTCGCGGAGTCCTTCCCGCTGGTGCAGTACGTGGGCAACACGCTGATCGTCGCGGCCCTCGCCGTCACCTCCAACATGCTGTTCGCGGCGATGGGCGGCTACGCCCTGTCCCGGGCGGGCTGGAAGGGCCGCAAGACGGTCTTCACGGTGCTCGTGGCGACGCTGATGTTCCCCTTCGAGTCGGTGATGATCTCGATGTTCCTGACGGTCCGGGAGATGGGCCTGGTCGACACCCTCATCGGGGTCTGGCTGCCCGGCGCGGTCTCCGTCCTCAACATCATGATCATGCGGGCGGCCTTCCTCGCCGTGCCGACGGAGGTCGAGGAGGCCGCGGTGCTGGACGGGGCGGGCGAGTGGACCCGCTTCACCCGGGTCTTCCTCCCCGCGGCGAAGGGCGCGCTGGCCGTCGTCTGCATCACCAGCTTCATGGGCGCCTGGGACGACTTCCTCTGGCCGCTGCTGATCCTGACCGACAGCGACAACTACACCCTTCAGCTGGGCCTGAAGACCCTGGCCGGCGCCACGACCGTCAACGACCAGCGGCTCATCGCCGCCGGCGCGATGGCGGCGCTCGTCCCCATGATGCTCCTCTTCTTCGCCCTCCAGCGTTTCTTCTTCAAGGGCGTGGGCGAGGGAGCCGTCAAGACCTGAGCCCGAGCAGAACCCTCCGACCCGCCCCTTCCCTCCCCAGGAGCAGCCGTCATGCACGACGACCGCAGCATCACCGAACACCGCCTCCGCCGGGTCCTCAAGGAGCGCATCAAGCCCGCCGTCCGCTCCCGCTCGGTCCCGCTGGCCGTCGAGCGCTGGGAGGCCCCGGGCGAGCCCGTCCCCGTCGCCGAAGGCCTGGCCGCCCCGTACGGGCCCTGCGCGATCGGCGACGCCTGGGGCCCGGCCTGGGGCACCACCTGGTTCCGGGTCACCGGCACCGTCCCGGCCGCCTGGGCGGGCCGTACGGTCGAGGCCGTACTCGACCTCGGCTTCGACCGGATGATGCCCGGCTTCCAGTGCGAGGGCCTGGTCCACCGGGCCGACGGCGGGGAGATCAAGGCGCTCAACCCGTACAACGACTGGGTGCGCGTCGCCGAGTCCGCGGCGGGCGGCGAACGGATCGAGTGGTACGTGGAGGCCGCTTCCAACCCGGTGCTGGTCGACCACAGCGCCACGTACGAGGGCGACAGCCGGACGTGCGGCGACCAGCCCCTGTACCGGATCGCCCGCATGGACCTGGCCGTCTTCGAGACCGAGGTGTGGGAGCTCGTACAGGACCTCGAAGTCCTCTACGAGCTGATGACGCAGCTCGCGGAGGGCGACGCCCGCCGGTACGGGATCCTGCGCGCCATCGACTCCGCGCTGGACGAGGTGGACCTCGGCGACGTCCCCGGCACGGCCGCCGCCGCCCGCGCGCGGCTCGCGGGGGTGCTCGCCGCCCCGGCCAACGCCTCCGCACACCGGATCAGCGCCGTCGGCCACGCGCACATCGACTCCGCCTGGCTGTGGCCGCTGCGCGAGACCGTGCGCAAGGTCGCCCGTACCGCATCGAACATGGTCGCCCTGATGGACGAGCACCCCGAGTTCGTGTTCGCCATGTCGCAGGCACAGCAGCTCGACTGGATCAAGACCCACCGGCCCGAGCTCTTCGAGCGGGTGAAGAAGAAGGTCGCCGACGGGCAGTTCGTGCCGGTCGGCGGAATGTGGGTGGAGTCGGACACCAACATGGTCGGCGGCGAGGCGATGGTCCGCCAGTTCCTCTACGGCAAGAAGTTCTTCCTCGACGAGTTCGGCATCGAGACGAAGAACGTCTGGCTGCCCGACTCCTTCGGCTACACCGCGGCGATGCCGCAGATCGTGAAGCTGTCCGGGTCCACGTGGTTCCTGACCCAGAAGATCTGCTGGTCCCAGGTCAACAAGTTCCCGCACCACACCTTCTGGTGGGAGGGCATCGACGGCACCCGTGTCTTCACGCACTTCCCGCCCGTCGACACCTACAACTCCGACCTCGGCGGCGCCCAGATGGCGCACGCGGCCCACAACTACCAGGAGAAGGGCCGTGGTTCACGCTCCCTGGTCCCCTTCGGCTGGGGCGACGGCGGCGGCGGCCCCACCCGCGAGCAGCTCGCCCGCGCGAAGCGGCAGCGGAACCTCGAAGGCTCCCCGCGCATCGAGATCGAGCGCCCCGACGCCTTCTTCGAGAAGGCCCGCGCGGAGTACGGGGACGCGCCCGTCTGGGCCGGGGAGCTGTACCTGGAGCTGCACCGCGGCACGTACACCTCCCAGGCCAAGACCAAGCAGGGCAACCGGCACAGCGAGTCGCTGCTGCGCGAGGCCGAGCTCTGGGCGGCGACGGCCGCGGTGCGGGTGCCGGGGTACGCGTACCCGTACGAGGACCTGGAGCGGATCTGGAAGACCGTGCTCCTGCACCAGTTCCACGACATCCTGCCGGGTTCCTCCATCGCCTGGGTGCACCGGGAGGCGCGCGCGACCTACGCATCGGTACGGGCGGAACTGCTCGGGATCGTCCTGGCCGCGCAGCTCGCGCTGGCGGGGGAGGGCGAGGAGCAGCTGGTCTTCAACGGCGCCCCGCACACCCGGCGCGGTGTCCCGGCCGGCGGCGCGGGACGGCCGGACGCGGCCGGTCAGCCCGTCACCGTCGAGGAGCGGCACGGCGGCGGACACGTACTCGCCAACGGGCGGCTGGTGGTGGAGATCGACGGGCGGGGCCTGATCGTCTCCGCCTACGACCTCGAAGGCCGCCGGGAGTCGGTCGCGCCGGGGGCGGCGGCCAACCTCCTCCAGATCCACCCCGACTTCCCGAACATGTGGGACGCGTGGGACGTCGACGCCTTCTACCGCAACAAGGTCACCGACCTGGCCGAGGCGGACTCGCTGGAGGTGACGGAGGCCGATCCGTCGTCCGCCACGGTCCGGGTGACCCGGTCCTTCGGCTCCTCCGCGGTGTCGCAGGCGATCACCCTGCGGGCCGGGGCCAAGACGGTGGACATCGTCACGGACGTGGACTGGCGGGAGACGGAGAAGTTCCTCAAGGCGGCCTTCCCCTTGGACGTGAAGGCCGAACGGACCGCGTCCGAGACGCAGTTCGGGCACGTGTACCGGGCCACCCACACCAACACCTCGTGGGAGGCGGCCAAGTTCGAGATCTGCGCCCATCGCTGGATCCACGCGGAGGAGCCCGGCTGGGGCGTGGCCCTGCTCAACGACTCCACGTACGGGTACGACGTCACCCGGGACGTGCGGCCGGACGGCGGCCAGACCACGACGGTACGGCTGTCGCTCCTGCGGGCCCCGCGCTACCCCGACCCGGAGACCGACCAGGGCGCCCACACCCTGCGCTTCTCGCTCGCCCCGGGCGCGGACATCGGCGACGCGGTCCGCGAGGGCCACGCGCTGAACCTGCCCGAACGGGGCCTGACGGGCGCGGGCCCGGTCGCCCCGCTGGTCTCGGTGGACGAGGACGCGGTGGTGGTAGAGGCGGTGAAGCTGGCCGAGGACCGCAGCGGCGACGTGATCGTCCGCCTCTACGAGTCCCGCGGCGGCCGTGCGAACGCCACCCTGGCGGCGGGCTTCCCGGTCTCGGCGGTGATCGAGAGCGACCTCCTGGAGCGCCCCCTGCCCCGCTCGGCGGCAGCCCCGCCCACCCCGGACGGCACCATCGCCCTCACCCTGCGCCCCTTCCAGATCCTCACCCTCCGCCTCCACCGCGCCTGACCCCTTCCCGCGCCCGCGCCCGGCTCCGGCCCCCGCCCGGGAGCCGGGGCCGGGCGAGGTCGCGGCCCGGGGTCATGACTTGAGGAAGGGGAGTACGGCGGCGAGGAACTCCGTCGGGGCGGCCGCGTGGACCAGGTGGCCGGCCGGGATGGTCAGGGTGCGGGCGCCCGGGATGCGGCGGGCCAGTTCGGCGAGGCCGTCCTGCGGGACGTGGCTGGTGGGGCCGCCCGCCACGACCAGGGTCGGGGCCGTGATGCGGGCGAGTCCCGCGAGCCAGGAGGGGTCGGGGCGGTCCAGCTCGGGGCGGACCGCGAGCACCATCGCCCAGTCGAAGTCCAGGTCGCCCTCGGGGCGGACCGGGGGGTGGGGTTCGCGGGGGAGGGGGGCCGGTACGTCCTCCAGGACCAGGCGGGCGATGCGGTGCGGCTGCCGCTGCGCGACCAGGTGCGCGACGACCCCGCCCATGGAGTGCCCGATCAGGTCCACCCGGTCGAGGCCGAGGGCGTCGAGGAAGCCGAGGACGTCGTCCCGCATGAGGGTGAGCGAGTACTCCGCGGTCCGCTCGCTCCCGCCGTGGCCGCGCAGGTCCAGCGCGTACACCCGGTGCTCCCGGGCGAGTCCGTCCCGTACGGGGGCCCAGTGCCCGGCGGTTTCGCCCAGCGCGGGCAGCAGGAGCAGCGGCTCGCCGTCCTCGGGGCCGGCGACCCGGTAGGCCAGCCGGATGCCGTTCGACGTCGTCAGGGTGTGGTGTGCGGTCATCCGGCAGACGCTACGGGGAGCCGCACCGGGCCGTGGAGGCGCCCGGTGCGCGGGACGGGGGGCGTGAACTCCGCCACAGGTCCCGGCCCGCCGGGCCCGTGGTCCCGGGAAATGCGGCCGGGGACCGGCCGAACCCGGTTTTGCACCTAGTTGCAAAACCGGCGCGGGCTCGCTAGAACAGGTTCATCACCCCCGCGCGAGAGGCATGCCCCCATGAGCCCGCAGAGTTCCCAGAGCCGGTACCCGCACCTGCTGAGCCCCCTGGACCTCGGCTTCACCACCCTGCCGAACCGCGTGATCATGGGCTCGATGCACACCGGCCTCGAAGAGCACGAGGGCGGCTTCGAGCGCCTCGCCGCCTTCTACGCCGAGCGCGCCCGCGGCGGCGCGGGCCTCATCGTCACCGGCGGCATAGCCCCGAACGACGCGGGCCGGCCCTTCGAGGGCGGTTCGCGCCTGACCACCGAGGACGAGGCCGCCGAGCACCGGGTGATCACCGAGGCCGTGCACGCCGAGGGTGGGAAGATCGCCATGCAGATCCTCCACTTCGGCCGCTACGCCTACCACAAGGACCTGGTCGCCCCCAGCGCGCTGCAGGCCCCCATCAGCCCCTTCGTCCCGAACGAGCTCACCGACATCGAGGTCGAGCGCACCGTCGAGGACTTCGTCCGCGCCGCCCGCCTCGCCAAGCTCGCCGGCTACGACGGCGTCGAGATCATGGGCTCCGAGGGCTACCTGATCAACGAGTTCATCGCCGCCGCGACCAACAAGCGCACCGACCGCTGGGGCGGGGCGTACGAGAACCGCGTGCGCTTCCCGCTGGAGATCGTCCGGCGCACCCGCGCGGCCGTCGGCGAGGACTTCATCCTCATCTACCGCCTCTCGATGCTCGACCTGATCCCCGGCGGATCCACCCTCGACGAGGTCGTCCACCTCGCCAAGGAGATCGAGGCGGCCGGCGCCACCATCATCAACACCGGCATCGGCTGGCACGAGGCCCGCATCCCCACCATCGCCACCTCCGTCCCGCGCGGCGCCTACACCTGGGTCACCAAGCGGCTGATGGGCGCGGTCTCCGTCCCCCTCGTCACCAGCAACCGCATCAACACCCCGGAGATCGCCGAGGAGCTGCTCGCCGACGGGCGCGCCGACCTGGTGTCGCTGGCCCGCCCCTTCCTCGCCGACGCCGACTTCGTCGCCAAGGCCGCCGAAGGCCGTCCCGAGGCCATCAACACCTGCATCGGCTGCAACCAGGCCTGCCTCGACCACACCTTCAGCGGCAAGATCACCACCTGCCTGGTCAATCCGCGCGCCTGCCACGAGACCGAACTCAACCTGTCCGCGACGAAGCTGAAGAAGCGCGTCGCCGTCGTCGGGGCCGGCCCGGCCGGACTCTCCTGCGCCGTCTCCGCCGCCGAGCGCGGCCACGCCGTCACCCTCTACGAGGCCTCCGGCCACATCGGCGGACAGCTCGACATCGCCCGCCGCATCCCCGGCAAGGAGGAGTTCGAGGAGACCATCCGCTACTACGGCAACCAGCTCGTCGAACGCGGTGTCGAGGTCCGCCTGAACACCCGCGCCGACGTGGAGGCCCTGCGCGGCTACGACGAGGTCGTCGTCGCCACCGGAGTCACCCCCCGCACCCCCGACATCGAGGGCGTGGACCACCCGAACGTGGTCAGCTACCTCGACGTGCTGCGCGACGGCGCCCCCGTCGGCCGGCGCGTCGCCGTCGTCGGCGCCGGCGGCATCGGCTTCGACGTCGCGGAGTACCTCACCGACAGCGGCGAGGGCGCCTCCCAGGACCCCGAGGTCTACTTCCGCCACTGGGGCGTCGACACCTCGTACACCGGCCCCGGCGGTCTCGCCGCCCCGGAGCGGCCCGCGCCCCCGCGCCAGGTCCACCTGCTCCAGCGCAAGGCCACCAAGGTCGGCGCCGGCCTGGGCACCACCACGGGCTGGATCCACCGGGCGGAGCTCAAGCACCGCGGTGTCGTCTCGGTCGCAGGAGCGACGTACGACCGCATCGACGACGAGGGCCTGCACATCACGGTGGACGGCGAACAGCGCCTGGTGCCCGCCGACACGGTGGTGCTGTGCACCGGCCAGGAGCCGCGCCGCGACCTGTACGAGGCGCTGCGCGCCGCGGGTCTGGAGCCGCACCTGATCGGCGGCGCCGACGTGGCCGCGGAACTGGACGCCAAGCGGGCCATCCGACAGGGCACGGAGCTGGCCGCCGGCCTCTGACCCGCCAGGAGCCGGGGGAGGGTTCGACGAGCGACGAGCGACGAGCCACGAGCCCTCCACCGGCCCGCCCGAAGGTGTTGTGGCGGTCCGGTCCGGGCCGCCACAATCGGCGGGTGACCCTGACACCGGCAGACGCAGAACTGATCCTCGGCGAGAACTTCGCCCCCTGGGTGCTCGCCCTCGGCCTGACCGTCCGGGAGACCGGCGAACGGCACGCCGTGCTGCGGCTGCCGTGGTCCGACGAACTGGCCCGGGACGGCGGCGGCCTGTCCGGCCAGGCGCTGATGGCCGCCGCCGACACCGCCACCGTCATCGCGATCTCCGCCGCGCGCGGCGGGTACGGGCCGATGACCACCGTGCAGCAGTCCACCAGCTTCCAGCGGCCCGTGGTCGGCGCCGACGTGCTGATCGACGTACGCGTCACCAAGCTGGGCAAGCGGATGGCCTTCGCGGACGTCACCATGACCCCCGAGGGCGAGCGGGAGCCCGCCGCCAAGGCCTCCACGGTCTACGCCCTGCTCGGCTGAGCGCGGCCGCCGGGCTCCGCACCCGGCGCGCCGCGGCACGCGAGGACGAGGACGCCCCCGCCTCCGGCCGCCGGGTCGAGGCGGGCGTAGAAGCGGAGGCGTCCTGGCCCGCGGGTGTCGCGGGCCCTACCGGGTCAGAAGCGCGACGCCCCGACCGGGAAGCGCTGCGGCACCGGCGAGGTCAGGGGAGCGCGGCGCTCCGAGCCGGCCGGCGGGGTCTGGCAGGTGATGTCCCGCTCCGGCAGCCGGCCCGTCGTGAGGTACGAGTTGACCGGGGCGTTGGCGCAGGAAGTGGCGTCGGCCAGGTACACGCCGTGGCCCTCGCCACCCATGGCCAGCACCATCCGCGAGCCCTTGAGCGCGCGGTGCATGTCCTGGCCGCTGACCAGCGGGGTCTGCGAGTCCCACTCGTTCTGCACGGTCAGCACGCCGGCCTTCGTCCGCATCGGCGTCGCCGACTCGACCGGCCGGTCCCAGAAGGCGCAGGGCTTGATGTTGGAGGCGAAGTCCCCGTACAGCGGGTACTTGGCCTTGTCCTTGACGGCGTCCCGCTCGTACTGCTCGGCGTACCTGGGCCAGGCGCCCGTGTCCCCGCACAGCACGGACCAGAAGGCGGCGGTGCCGTTGTCCGGGGCCGGGTCGGCGGCGAACGCCGACGCCGCCTTCGTGGACCTGGCGGCTCCCGCGACGCGGGCGGACTGCGAGAACTGCTTCAGGTCCGGCAGGGCGGATGCCGTCGGCTTGCCGTCGGCCGCGTCCTTGAGCAGCTTGATGACGGGCGCGGCCTGCGCGGGATAGAAGAACAGCGCCCGCGCGGTCCGGATGTCGTCGCCCGTGATCTTCTGCCCGTCGAGGACGATCGGGTCCTTGTCGGCGCGCGCCACGAGCGCCCAGAAGGTGTCGGACACCGCCTTCGGAGTGTCGCCGAGCTGGTACTCGCCCGCGCGCTCGGCCGTCCACTGCGTCCACCGCGCGAAGGCCGGCTCGGCCTCCGTCGCCCACACCTGGATCATGCCGCGCCAGACCCGGTCGGGGTCGACGCCGCTGTCGAGGACGAAGCGGTCGGTACGGTTCGGGAAGAGCTGCGTGTACACCGCGCCGAGGTACGTCCCGTACGAGTAGCCCACGTACGAGATCTTCCGCTCGCCCAGGGCCGCACGGATCGAGTCCATGTCGCGCGCCGTGTTGCGGGTGGTGATGTACGGGAGGACCGAGCCGGACTTCTCCCGGCACTTCTCCGCGACCGTGCGGGCCCAGGCCACGTCCGAGGGGAAGGTCTCCGGCCGGTACGGGCGGTCGAAGGCCTGCTCGGCGTCGCTCAGACCGCAGGTGACGGGACTGCTCGCACCGACCCCGCGGGGGTCGAAGCCGATGAGGTCGTACTGGTCCCGTACGTCCTTGGGCATCGCCTCGTTCATCATCAGCGGGAGGTCGAGACCCGAACCGCCCGGCCCGCCCGGATTGAGCAGCATGACCCCGTGCCGCTTGGCCGGGTTCTCGCTCTTGATCCGGGATATCGCGATGTCGAGCTTGCGTCCCTCGGGGCGCCGGTAGTCGAGCGGCACCTTGATGGTCGCGCACTCGTACGAGGCCGGCTGTTCGGGGCTGCAGCGGGCCCAGGCCGGCTTCTGGGGGGAGTGGTCCGGGGCGGGGGCGGCGGACGCCGGAGCCGCGGACAGCAAGGGGAGGGACATCGCGATGGCGCCGGCAGCGGCGATCAGCGGTGCGAAGCGTTTCATGCGCAAGGGGAGCCGTTCCTTTCCGTGAAGTCGGTTCCCCGCCAACCCTGTTACACCGGAGCCCTGGGCGAATCATCCCGAAGGGTCAGGCCGTGTGCTCCTCACGAAGGAGCTCAAATCCGGACAACTGGCCGACACGCCCGGGAAGTTCGGCCCCACTGAGGGAGCCGACCCGTCGGGCCGCGCACCGTACCAGCCCTTCGAGGGGTTGCCCGGATGTTTGTCCAATCGTGATGGTCCTTCAACACCGGTACCACAACTGGCACTAGCGTCCCTTGGCACCCGGGAGTGCGGGTGCGGACGGCGCGATCACCGGAGTCTGCGGCCCCGCGGCCCTCCCGGCCCCCGTAGCAAGGAGGCACAGTGCTGTCATTCCGCCGGTCGACCGTCGGAGGCATGTCGCTCGCTTCGCGGTACGTGATGGGCACGGGCATCGTCATCGGAGCCCTCGCCTTCACGCTGATCGCGTTGCTGATACCCGTGCAGAAGTTCGGCGGCCGGTCCGCGGCCGCCGCCACCCCGGTCGGCGACGACGACGGTGCCGGGGTCCTGAGCACGGCCTTCGGCCCGCTCACCCCCCAGGACCGGGACTTCGTCCGCAAGGTGCGGCTCGCCGGGCTGTGGGAGCTGCCCGCGGGCCGACAGGCCCAGCAGCGCGGTACGCGCCCATCGGTCCGCACCGCAGGGATGCACCTCGTCGAGGGGCACGCCGAACTGGACCGACGGGTCATCGAAGTGGGCCAGGCCCTCGGCGTCGACCTGCCCAACCAGCCCACCGCCCAGCAGCAGGGCTGGCTCGACCAGCTCGACCGGGCCCAGGGCGCCCAGTACGAACGGCTCTTCATCCAGCTGCTGCGCCGCGCACACGGCAAGGTCTTCGCGCTCGTGGCCCAAGTGCGCGCGCAGACGCGCAACTCCATGGTCCGGGCCCTGGCCACCGACGCCAACGCCACGGTCCTGGACCACATCACCGTCCTGGAGGACAGCGGGCTCGTCGACTTCGACGGCCTCGCCGACGCCTCGCCGGCACCCTCCACCGTTTCCCGACCGACGAAGTGAAGTGATCGCATGAGTCAAAAGGGCCACAAACGCCGCCTCCGACCGTCACACAAGGCCCTCGCCGTGGTGTCCGCCCTGGTCCTGGGCGGCGGCGGAGTGGTGATCGTCGCGCAGGGCGCCTCCGCGGGCCAGGACTCCCGCCGGGCGCCGGTGACCGCGACCATCGACTGCCCCGACGTGGGCGACCGGCTCCGCGAGGTCCCCGACCAGGCCCGCGCCGAGGTCGACGAGAACCTCGCCGAGCTGGACAGCCAGGTCGCCGACGCGTACGGCAAGCTCGCCTCGGGCAAGGCCCGGGGCGAAGTCCTGCTCGGCGAGTTGAAGGAGCAGCGGACGACGACGATATCCGGGGTGTCCGACGCGATCGGGAAGTCGGCCGCCCGCCCGGAAGGACTGGAGGAGCTCAGCGCCTGCACGATGCAGCAGGCCCCGGCCGCCGACCCGGCCGACGAGCCGGCGGCCCCGGACGAGGCCCAGGACCAGCCCCAGAGCGGGGCCCAGAACGGGGCCCAGAGCGACGCGCAGGGCTTCGCCGCCAAGGGCGGCGGCACCGGCAGCAAGGCCGGCGGCCCGGCCCGCAGCGACTTCGTCGCCATCGGAACCGTCAAACCCAACGTGCGCACCCCGGCCCGCCGGGCGGGCGCCTCCACCGGATCCTTCGCCGTGCAGTGCGGCCGCAACGAGAACCGCCACCTCAACCCCGACAACGTTATCGTCGCGCCCGGTGTCAGCAACGGCGCCCACCACATGCACGACTACGTCGGCAACAAGGCCACGGACGCCTTCTCCACCAACAACAGCCTCGCCGCCGCCGGCACCACCTGCACCAACGGCGACCAGTCCACCTACTACTGGCCCGTACTGCGCCTGCGCGACGGCCGGGCGGAAGCGGACGCCAAGGCGCCGGGCGGCGGCCAGGACGCGAACGTCGGCACGATCCTGCGCCCGAAGCAGGTGACGATCGAGTTCAAGGGGAGCGCGGTCAGCCGGGTCGCAGCCATGCCCCGGTTCCTGCGGATCATCACCGGCGACGCGAAGGCGCTCACCAACGGCACGGCCAACGCCAACGCCTCCTGGAGCTGCACCGGCTTCGAGAACCGCCAGCTGAAGGACAAGTACCCGATCTGCCCCAAGGGCAGCGACGTCGTGCGCACCTTCAACTTCCAGAGCTGCTGGGACGGCAAGAACGCCGACAGCGCCAACCACCGCACCCACGTGGCCTTCGCGGGCCGCGACGGATCCTGCCCGAAGGGCTTCAAGGCCATCCCGCAGCTGGTGCAGCGGATCACCTACGGGGTGAGCCCCGGCGCGCGGTTCGCCGTGGACAGCTTCCCCGAGCAGCTCCACAAACCGGTCACCGACCACGGCGACTTCATCAACGTCATGTCGGACGGCCTGATGTCCAACGCGGTGCGCTGCATCAACGGCGGGCGCGCCTGCCGCTAGACCCGCCGGAGCCCGGGGCCGGCGCGACCTCCCCTTCCCCCTCCCGCGTCGCCCCGAGAGAGCGGTGCCGGTCCGAAGCCGACTTCGGACCGGCACCGCACCTTGCCGTCGCCCGAAGGGGCCCGCGGGCCCTGGAACACATGAGGAGTGTCATGTCCGGCTCTCGTCACACCAAGGCCGCTCCGGGACGCGAGGGCGGGTACGAGACCCCGCCCGGCGACCGGGACCTCATCCTGCGCCTGAGGCGGTCCTACGCGTCCGGCGCGGCGGACCCCGGCGTCTGCGACCTCCTGTACCGGCGCCACAGCGCCGCCGCCCTCGCCTGCGCGCGGGCCTGCTGCCGCGCACCGCAGGACGCCGAGGACCTGGTCTCGGAGGCCTTCATCCGTACCCTCCAGGCCGTCCGGTCCGGCGCCGGGCCCCGCGAGCACTGGCGCCCGTACCTCCTGGCGGTGGTCCGCCACACGGCGATCGAGTGGCGGGCCGGCGACGGGCGGACCGTGCTGACGCCCGACGTGGAATCCTGGTGCCGGCCGGCCCCCTCCGACGGGGATCCGCAGCGCGAGCTGCTCGACAGCGAGGACCGCCGGCTCGTCGCACGCTCCTTCCACACCCTGCCCGAGCGCTGGAAGGCCGTCCTGTGGCACACCCTCGTCGAGGACGACTGCCGGCATCCCGTCGCGCTGCTGCTGGGCATCACCCCGAGCGCGGTGACCTCGCTGGCCTTCCGCGCGCGCGAGGGGCTGCGCGAGGCCTACCTGAACGCCCACCTCGACACCGCGGCCGATGACCGCTGCCGCCACTACAGCTCCGTACTCGGGGCGGCCGTCCGGCGCCGCGGGGCGCCGCGCGGGCGGGGGCTCAGCCGCCACCTGGCCGCGTGCCGGTCCTGCTCCCGGGCGTACGCCGAGCTGCTCGACCTCAACGCCGCGCTGCGCGCGGGCGCTTCGGCCGTACTCGTCGGCCCGTAGCGAGGACGGGCGGTCCCCGGCCCCCCGCGCCGCTGGGGCGGGGGCCGGGGACCGCCCGGTGGGGGACTCGCCGGTTCCTGGCGGGCGGGCCTAGAGGCCGTTGACGCGGGCCATGCGCCCCATGCCCAGCTGCGGCCGGAAGTCCGTCGTCACCGGGCGCGGCCGGCGGCTCACCCGGGAGTTCTGGCGCCGTACCTGCGCCATGAGGCGGCGGCTGCGCAGGGCCATCTCCAGCTCGAAGCGCGTCCGGGGATCGCGCAGCCCGGGCCCGAAGAGCTTCTCCAGCTGCCGCATGCGGTAGCGCACCGTCTGCGGGTGCACGCTCAGGGCCTTGGCCGCCTCGGGCGCGCCACCGCCCTCCAGCCAGGCGAGGAGCGTCACTTCGAGCCGTTCGCTCTGGCGCGGGGTCAGGTCCGCGAGCGGCCGCAGCCAGCGTGCCGCCAGCGCGTGCGCCAGGGGCTCGTCCTGGAGCAGCAACAGCGTCGAGAGGTGGTCGTCGACGAAGACGGCCCGGGCGTCCAGGCCGGCCCGGGTGGGGGTGAGGGACAGCAGCCGCAGTGCCCAGCGCAGTGAGGAGGCGGTGTCGCGGAGGGCGACCGTGTGGCCGACGGCGGCGGACCGGCCGCGCAGCGCGGCCTCCAGAGCGGTACGGGCCTCCGGGTCCTGGTCCGGGACGAGCAGGCAGGGCTGGCCGCCGACCATGCCGACGAGGCCGTCGTCCAGGGCGGCCGCCAGCTGCTGGGCCTCGCCGGGGGTGGCGAGGGCGATGGCCCGTACTGCCGAGGGGAGGGGCCAGCCGGCCGCCGTGGCGAGTTCCGCAAGGGCAATGTCAGACATGGCCATGTCACCCGTAAGGGCGGCGAAGAGCTCGCGTCGGGCGCGCTCGGGCCCCGGCCCCAGGCCCTGCGGGGGGACGACGGTCAAGGGGGGCAGCGCGCGCACCCTGTGGCGCTCCCGGTGATCCAGGGCCGAGTCCGGCTCCCGGGCGTGTTCCTCCCCGAGGGCTCCGTCCCCGACCAGGTCCCCGTCCCTGACCAGGTCCCCGTCCTCGCCCGGGCCGCGGTCGCCGCCCAGGCCGCAGTCCTCGGCCAGGCCGTGCTGCGGGTCGGCCCGACGGCCGCGGTCCGCCGGTTCGCGGTAGCCCAGGGAGGTGAGCAGTCCCGCCTCGACCCGCTGTCTGACCACGTCCTCGCCGACGTCCTCGATCAGCTCGGCGAATCCGGGGATCCCCTCCCGGAGTTCGTCCACTATCCCGGCGGCCAGCGCGGGCAGCTCCCTTCGCAGGACCCGGGTCCACTCGCCCCGCGGGCGGGACCAGATGCGGTTCAGAAGTTCGCACATTGTTACCTCGTTCATGCCGGGGTACGGCCCGCCCCGTGGAAGGGTGACCAGCCTGCCGAGACCGCCACCCTCCCCGCCGGCCGGTGCCGACAGGTGAGTTGAGCACCTCGTACTCCCTCCAGGAGAGTGCCGTCCACTTGCAGTCCCGCGACTTTGCCTCGAATTTGCCGTCGGGGAGGTGTGGCGGCCGACAGGGCCTGGACCCGGTCGCCACCGCACCGTTGGAAGGGAATCTTCCGGGGGTGTTCGACGTGATGATGCCGTGGCCACCAGAACTTGTCACGATTCGATAAATACTGTGGAGGCGTTGCGAAGGTCCACGATGCTTCTGCACTCCGGCCCCCGCTCCCCGGTCGGCGAGGCATCCATCTCCCGCCCGCTGCGGAGCAGTTCCGACGACTGCCCCGGGCGCCGAGTGCGAGGTGGAGCGCTCGGGCCCGGGCGTATGGGAGAACTCGATGCCCCTGCCCCAGACCCGTATGCCCCGCTCTCATCGGGCCCGGCGCACCAGACGGCATGCCGGCGCGGCCACCGCCGCGGCCGTCGGGCGGCGGGCCGTACGGCGCCCGCCCCTGCTGTCCGCCGGCGGCGGACCGAACCCGGCCTCCCTGGTCGTGGGCGCCCTCGCCGCCCTCGTCTCCCTCTTCGTGGCGGCCCGGGCAGGAGCCCTGACGCACCTGTGGGACTTCCTCGACTACGGGGCGGGCGTGCTCTCGCTCGTCTCGCTCACCTCCGCCGTCCTGTGGGGCCTGGCCGCCACGGACCGTACGCTGCTCACCTCCGGGCACCGGATCGTCGCCCAGGGGGCCCACCGGGCCCTCGCCGTCTCCGGGTTGGGCTTCCTCGCCCTGCACGTCTGGGTCAAGGTCGCCGAGGCGCAGACCGGAGTCGCCGCCGCCGTCGTGCCCTTCGCGGACCGGGACCGGCCCTTCCTCATCGGACTCGGCACCCTCGCCGGATACCTCTTCGTCGCCGTGGCGGTCTCCGGCGCCGTCCGCAGCGCCTTCGCCACCAAGGGCCGGTCGGTGTGGTGGCGCGCCCTGCACATGGGCGCGTACCCGGCCTGGGGCGCCTCGCTCGTCCACGGGCTCAAGTCCGGCCGCGCCGCGAGCGGTTGGGTGACCGTCGCGTACGCCCTCTGTCTGGTCGGCGTGGCCGCAGTACTCACCCTGCGGCTGCGGGCGCGGATGCGCTCGGCGCCCGCCCGGCCCGCGGCCCCGGCCCCGGCCACCGCCCCCAAGACGGCCCCGGAGCCGCCGGCGCGGCCCCCGCAGCCCTTCGTACGCCAGCCCCTGCAACAGCCGACGGCGCTGCTGACGGCGCGGCTCGCACGCCAACTGGACCAGCCGCCCGGCGAACAGACCCTTGAACAGCCCCTCGTCCTGCCCTCCCCGGCCGGCCGGGGGCGGCGATGACCGGGGTGACGAGCCCGGCCCTCGGATGCGTGGGGCAGCCCAGGCTGCTGGCCGGGCTCGACACGGCCGCCCGCCTCGACCGGGTCGGCCACCTGACCGTGCACGGCGCGCTGCCCCCGTACCCGAGCGACGCCCTCGTAGAACTCGCCGAAGGCATCGACCTGAGGGGGCGCGGCGGGGCGGGCTTCCCGTTCGCCCGCAAACTCCGGGCCGTCACCCGCTCGGCCCGGGCGCGGGAGGGGCGTACCGCGGTCGTCGTCAACGGCAGCGAGGGAGAACCCAGTTGCCTCAAGGACACCGCACTGCTGCTGCACGTGCCGCACCTCGTGCTCGACGGCGCCCTGCTGGCCGCCGCCGCGCTGGGCGCCGAGGACATCGTCGTCGGAGTGACCCGCGAGGACGTGGAGCAGTCGCTGCGCGCCGCCGTCGCCGAGCGGGGCCCGGTCGGCAGCCGGGTCCGCGTCGTCAGACTCCCCGAACGCTTCGTCACGGGCGAGGGGACCTCACTCGTCAACGGGCTGGAGGGCGGCGCCGCGCGACCCTCCGGGCAGAAGGTGCGCACCAGCGAACGGGGACTGGGCACGCTGCCCACCCTCCTGTCCAACACCGAGACCTACGCCCAGCTCGCCGTCGCTGCCCGGCTCGGCGAGGCGGGCTACCGGTCGGCCGGCCTGCCGACCGAGCCGGGCACGATCCTGCTGACGGTCGGCGGCTCCACCGTCGTCGAGGTGCCGACCGGGACCTCGCTCGCGTACGTCCTCGACCTCTGCGGATCGGCCCCCGGCCAGGGCGTCCTGGTCGGCGGCTACCACGGCCGGTGGCTCACGCCGGCCGCGGCGCGGTCGGCGGCGCTCTCCCGGGCCTCCCTCGCCGCCTTCGACGCGGTTCTCGGGGCGGGGGCGGTCCTGCCGCTGCCCGAGGACACCTGCCCGGCCGGGGAAGTGGCCCGGGTGGCCCGCTGGATGGCGGACGAGTCCGCCGGGCAGTGCGGGCCGTGCGTCAGGGGACTGCCGTCGCTGGCCGGTGCGGTGGAGGACCTCGCGGGCGGCGGGGGGAGAGCCGCGCTGGAAGCCGTGGAGGCGCGGATGCGCGCCGTACGCGGGCGCGGCGCGTGCAGCCACCCCGACGGCACCTCGTCCTTCGTGGCGTCCGCGCTGGCCGTCTTCCCCGACGAGTTCCGCGACCACGCGCTGGGCAGCGGGTGCGGGCGGCCCGTCCTCGGGGCGCTGCCGCTGCCGGCGGACGAGAACCCCGAACGGCTCGTCGTGGACTGGACGCTGTGCAAGGGCCACGGCCTGTGCGTGGACCTGCTGCCCGACGTGGTCCGGCTGGACGCCGACGGGTACCCCGCGCAGGGGGTCATGCCGGTGCCCGGACGGCTGCGGCCCAAGGCCCTGCGGGCGGTGCGGCGCTGCCCGGCCCTCGCCCTGCGCATTCAGGAATGAGCCGGCGGTGAACGGCTGCCGCCGGGGCGAGTTCACCGATTGGCGCGATCTGACAAATTCCTTGGATTTTCAATTCGGCGGACCGTTCAGGCCATATGAATGAGCACGTAAGCGAAAGCGCCGGGCTGAACTCGAAGGAGTGAGTGATCGTGGACAACAGGCGTCGGGTGACGACCGCCGGATCGGTGATCGCGGTACTGCTGCTGGCCGCGGGATGCGGCAGCGGCGGCGAAACCTCCCGCAACGTGAATTCCGTACAGCCGGCCAGTGACAGCAAGGCCCTGGGCGGCGGATACGACTCGGGATTCGGCTCCGGATACGGCTCGGGCGGCGCCGGCGCCGACCCGTCGGCCGGGGAGGGGACGGGCAAGGAGGCGAACGGACCGGCCGGGCAGCTGGCCGTACGGGAGATCGCGGACGTCGGCAGCGTCGTCACCGACAGCGCCGGGGCCACGCTCTACCGGTTCGACAAGGACACGGCCAAGCCCCCCGCCTCGAACTGCGAAGGCGACTGCGCCAAGGCCTGGCCGGTGGTACCCGCGGACGACGCCACGGCCTCGGGGGGCATCGACGCGGCGATGCTCGGCTCGGTCCTGCGCTCCGACGGCACCCGGCAGCTGACCCTCGGGGGCTGGCCCGTGTACCGCTACGCCAAGGACGGCGGGCCGGGCGAGGCGAAGGGCGAAGGGGTCGGCGGCACCTGGCACGCGCTGGCGGCCGACGGGAAGAAGGCCGTCGACAAGAAGGGCGCGGAGAAGACGGAGAAGACGGAGAATGCGGAGAACAACGGAAAGATGGAGCATTCGAAGAATGAAACCGCCGGAGAGCTCTCCGTTTCGGCCGATTCGAAACTCGGGAAGATTCTCGTGGACGGTGAGGGGCGTACGCTCTACCGATTCGACAAGGACAGCGCCTGGCCGATGAAACTCGGCTGCCTCGGTGCCTGCCTCGACACCTGGAAGCCCGCGGCCGCCGTGGACAAGTCGAAGGTTTCGGGAATCAAGTCGCAATTGGTCGGATCGGTGAAGCGGCCCGACGGGACGGAGCAGTTGACGATCGACTGCTGGCCGGTCTACCTGTTCACCGGCGACACCGGGCCCGGGCAGACCAACGGGCACAACAAGCAGGGCCTGTGGTTCGCCGTGACCGACGCCGGCAAGAAGGTCCCGGCCGGTGGAGCCGGTGGGTGACCGGGCCGTGCCCCGACCGGCTCGCGTCACCGGCCGCCACCTGGTGCCCTGCGTGGCCGTGCTCCTCGCCTCGCTGTGGTGCGGCGGATGCACGGCCGGTCACGGTACGGAGCAGGAGCCCGGGCCGGCGGCCGCGCCCGGCACCACGGTGGCGGAGATCGCCGCGGCCCTCGGCTGCACGGCCGAGATCACCGTCGACGCGGAGGAACTGAAGGAGGGCGCGTGCGGGACGGGGCCGGAGGCGTACCGCATGGCCACCTTCGCCGCCGGCCAGGGGCAGCGGGCGTGGCTGGCGGAATCGCGGATGTACGGCGGCACCTACCTCGTCGGAGACCGGTGGGTGGTGACCGCGGCCTCCGCGGACGCGCTGACGCCGTTGCGCGAGCGCCTCGGCGGAACCATCGAGACGGGCACGTCCCACGGCTCGGAGCCGGGCGCGTCGCACGGCGCGGAGCAGGGCTCGGGGCACGGCTCGGAGCACGGCTCCGCCCACGGCCGGCAGCACACCCCGGCGCCTCCCTGAGGCCCCGACGTGGAGCGGGCCGCCGAACATCGCCCCGCGCCCCGAACCGTGCGGTCGGGCGCGCGAGATGTGACGCACCCGGAGGTCGCCGCCCCCGGGCCCCGGCGCCCCGATACACGGCAACGGCCCCCCCCGCGCCGCTGGCTGATCGGGGTCGCGGCGAGGCCCCCGGGCGACGAGTCCGTGACACCGCCGCCGGGCGTCGGGGCCCCAACCACCGCGCGGCCCGCCCGCGCCGACCTGGCGCCGGCGGACCAGCCGGGCGAGCAACGCCGTCGGGGCGCGAGATGCGACGGACGCCGAGGGCCTGCCGTGCCGACCGGTTCCCCAGGTCCCCGGAGCCCCGCCGCCGGCCGACCCGGGTCGCGACGAGGAGCCCGTGGCACCGCCGCCGGGCGAGAGCCGCCCTCACTCTGCGCGCGGCCGGGAGCCCGACCACCGCGGGGACCGCCGGCGCCCACCCGGCGCCGGCGGACGTACTCCAGGTGCTCCACCTGACCGCAGCGCGCCGAGGCTGTCCGCCGCGGTCGGGCTGTGCGGCGACGGCGGCCGGGCCGCTCACCGTCGCCCGTCGCGCGGCCCGTACCGACCCGGTGGCAGCCTGGTCCCGCCCATCGAGCAGAACCACGCTCGCGGGAACCGCGATGCCGTCGCGAGGGGGCGCGCCGCCATCGCTGCCGTCCAGGACGAGTCGGCGCGCGCCGGCGAGTGCGGCTCGACCACCGGTCGCGCACTCCGGGTTGTCACCGCCTGGACGTGCCTGTCCGCCTCTCTGGCGGTGCTGCCAGGCACGCTGTTGACCCTGGTCCGCGCGGGGCCGCGGCCGACCGGGCGCCCGTGGCCGTACGCGAGGTCCCGACGGCCGCCGTCCCGGCGACCCCGCCCGGCGGTGCGACCGGCGCCGCTGCGCGATCTGCGGTCCGCGCCGCCCCCGCGAGGGCCGCCCGGCGGACCCGCGGCATCCAGGCCAGGCCGGACCAGGCGCGGCCCGTGGCGAACGTCCCGGCGACCGCGCCCGGCGGTGCGACCGCGCCGCTGCGCGACCGGCCGCCCGCGCCGCCCACGGCGGACCCCGCGCATCCCGGCTGCGCCGGACCCGGCTCAGGCTCCGCCGTCGAAGCCCCAGGACTCGATGTCGCGGTAGTGGATCCGCCCCGGGCCGCGCCCGATGTTGCTGCCGACCAGGTGCAGGCGTTCGGCCGGCCAGCGGCGGCCGGTGAACGTGCCGAGGCCGTCGGCGGCCTCCACCGCGCTGGAGGAATCGTTGCGGCGGGACCGGGCCAGCGTCAGGTGGGGGCGCAGCGGCCGGTCCTCGAAGGGGATGCCGCACTCCTTGACCACCGCGCGCACCTCGGTGGCGAGCAGGTGCAGCCCGTCGAGCTCCCCGTCGATCCCGCTCCACAGCACCCGCTCGCCGAAGTGCCCGCCGCCGCGCAGCGCCAGCTCCAGCGGCCGGCGCCGCGCCGCGATCCCGGCGAGCGGCGGCCGCAGGAGCGGAACGGTCCCGACCGGGAGCTCGCCGAGGAACGCCAGGGTGATGTGCCAGTCCTCGATGCGGTTCCACCGCATGTGCGGGTAGGCGTCGTAGGCGGGGCGCAGCTCCCGCGCGAGTTCCTCCTTCGCGTCGTCGGGCGGGGCGAGGGCGATGAACACGCGAACGGTCGCGGGCTGGATCTGTACGTTCACCTGATTTCTCCCAGGATGCCGCGGCCTTCAGGCCGGGGAGGAATGGGTCCCTTGGACCGGAGGCGCGAAGCGCCGGGGTTCCCTGCGCATCTTCTCTGACCTGTGCTCTCTTTCGTTGTCAGTGGGGGCTGTTAGGTTCCGGAGCGGGAGGACGACAGCGATGGCCGAGGAGGGGTCCGGGCATGCCCGGTACACGTTCCGGCTGCGGGTGTCGTCCGGTGCGCTGGCCGGGCTTGAAGGCGAGTGGGCGCGGTGTCGGTGGGTGTGGAACGAGTGCGTGGCGATGTCCCGCAAGGTCCACAAGTCCAACCGGGCCACGGGTGGGAGCGATGCGTGTGGTCCGGCGCGGCTCGACAGGATGCTGACCGGGGCCCGGCAGTCGATGGCGTGGCTGCGGGAGGGCAGCTCGGTGCCGCAGCAGCAGGTGATCCGGGACTTCGCCAAGTCCCGTGCCAAGGCCTTGAAGGACATCAAGGCGCGGCTGCCGGTGCGCCAGCGGGCCGGGATGCCCCGGGTCAAGCGCAAGCGTGAGGCGCTGCCCACGCTGAACTACACGGCCCGCGGCTTCCGGCTGCGGGACGGCCGACTGCACCTGGCGGGCGGGATCGTCCTGAGCGTGGTGTGGTCGCGTGGCCTGCCGTCTGCGCCCAGTTCGGTTCGGGTGTACCGGGACAGCCTCGGGCACTGGTACGCGAGCTTCGTCGTCACCGTCGAGGCCGAACCGCTGCCCGCGACCGGTCGCGTGATCGGGGTGGACTGGGGCGTGAAGGAGACGGCCACCACCACCTCCGACGCACACGACCTGCCGCACGCCCAGCACGGGAAGGGCGCCGCGCGGAAACTCGCCGGCTACCAGCGGATGATGGCCCGCCGGGCGACGCCGAGGAACCGTCCCGACACCGCCGGCTACCGCAAGGCCGCGGCGAAGGTGTCCAAGAAGATCGCCCGGCAGCGGACCGACACCGGACGCAAGTGGGCCAAGACCGTCGTCCGCGACTTCGACCACCTCGCCGTGGAGGACTTCCGCCCCAAGTTCCTCGCGAAGACCACCATGGCCCGCAAGGCCGCCGACGCCGCGATCAGCGCCGTCAAGGCCGCGCTGATCGAGATGGGCCGCAAGCACGGCCGCACCATCCACCTCGTGAATCCCGCGCACACCACGATGGACTGCGCACGGTGCGGAGCGAGAACCAAGCACGCACTGCCTCTTTCGGAACGAACGTATACGTGCACCGCGTGCGGGTTCGTGTCCCCCAGGGAGAAGAACTCCGCCCGCGTGATGCTCGTCCGGGCTGGTCTCAACCCGGCTAGTGCTGATCTCGTAAGACCCGGCACCTGCTAGGTGACAGGCAAAGTGAGCTAGGAATCCCCTTCCCTTCAGGAAGGGGAGGTTTCAAAGGGGACTTCGTACCGTGTCCCCGGCCGTCCGGCACCACCGGCCCCCTCCGCGCCGCGCGTGATCCACGGCCCGCGGACCCGACGCGCCTGGTTACACGTGCCCCTGCACCACCGCACCGATCGCGCGTTTTGTCCGAATTGCTTGCACTGATCTCGGGGTGGTGCCTAGCATAGCGCTTGTTACACGTGTAACAAGCTGTTAACCGAATCCGTCTATTGCGAATCATTGACGGTCGCAAGATTAGCGAGATACTTGCTCCACTCTCCCCGCTGCCCCGAGATCGAGGTGCCGCCCCCATGGAGCTCTCCCCTACCGCCCATGTCGATACGTTCTGTCGCGATCGGCTCCCACCCTTCCCCCTGTGGCCCGAACTCCACTTCGACCTACCGGAGTTGGACTATCCCGACCGGCTCAACTGCGCCCACCGGCTGCTCGACGACGCCGTCCGGCGCTGGGGCTCCGACAGGCCCTGCCTGCTGACCCCCACCGAGCGCTGGACCTACGGTGACCTGCTGGAGCGCGCCAACCAGGTCGCCCAGGTCCTGACCGAGGACCTCGGTCTCGTCCCCGGCAACCGGGTCCTGCTGCGCGGCCCCAACAACCCCTGGCTGGTCGCCGCCTGGTTCGGCGTCCTGAAGGCCGGCGGGGTCGCCGTCACCACCATGCCCCTGCTGCGCGCCGGTGAGCTCGCCGAGCTGTACGGGATCAGCCGGCCCGCCGTCACCTTGTGCGACCACCGCTTCCTCGACGAGCTCCCCGCCGTCGACGCCCCCGGCCCGGCCGTGCTCGCCTACGGCGGACCCGGCGCGGAGGACCTGGTCGCGCGCTGCGCCGCGAAGGGCGGGCGCTTCGCCGGCGTCGCCACCGCGGCGGACGACATCGCACTGATCGCCTTCACCTCGGGCACCACCGGACGGCCGAAGGCGACCCTGCACTTCCACCGGGACGTCATGGCCAACGCCGACACCTTCTCCCGCCACGTCCTGCGGCCCCGCCAGGACGACGTGTTCACCGGCACCCCGCCCCTGGCGTTCACGTTCGGGCTCGGCGGGCTGGTGGTCTTCCCCCTCTCCGTGGGTGCGGCGACCCTGCTGGTCGAGCAGGCGGGCCCGCAGCGGCTGGCCGACCTCGTGGAGGAGCACGGGGTCACCGTGCTCTTCACGGCGCCCACCGCCTACCGGGCGATCATGGACGCCGGTGCGGTGCACCAGCTGGCCGGCCTGCGCCGCTGCGTGTCCGCGGGGGAGGCGCTGCCGGTCGCGGTGTGGGAGGAGTTCCACGCCGCCACCGGGCTCGGCATCATCGACGGCATCGGCGCCACCGAGATGCTCCACGTGTTCATCTCGGCCTCCGACGGCGACATCCGGCCCGGCTCGACCGGCAGGCCCGTCCCCGGCTACCGCGCCCGGGTGGTCGACGAAGGCGGCGAGCCCGTACCGGACGGGCAGCCCGGGCTCCTCGCGGTCACCGGCCCCACCGGCTGCCGGTACATGGAGGACCCGCGCCAGAGCGTGTACGTGCGCAACGGCTGGAACATCACCGGCGACACCTACGTCCGGGACGGCGACGGCTACTTCTGGTACGTGGCCCGCAGCGACGACATGATCGTCTCCTCCGGGTACAACATCGCCGGCCCCGAGGTGGAGAAGGCGCTGGCCGCCCACCCCTACGTCGAGGAATGCGGCGTCGTCGGAGCCCCGGACGACAAGCGCGGGATGGTCGTCAAGGCGTACGTGGTCCTGCGTCCGGGCGTCGCGCCCGACGGGGCGACCGTCAAGGAGCTCCAGGACCACGTCAAGCAGACCGTCGCGCCCTACAAGTACCCGCGCGCCGTCGAGTTCGTCACCGACCTCCCGCGCACCAGCAACGGCAAGCTCCGGCGCGCCGAACTGCGCAGGCGCGCCAATCCGGACACCCCCTGAAAGGCACTTCCATGGACACTTCCACCCCGCAGCAGCGGACGGTCCCCGAGCCGACGGGCAGTTGCGCCGCCGGATGCCCCGAAGCGCACGAGCCGAACCTGCCCAGCGTCGTCATCGAGCGGCGGGTCGAATGGCCCGACACGGACGCGGCCGGCCATTACCACCACTCCACGGTCGTGCGCTGGGTCGAGGCGGCCGAGGCCGTCCTGCTGCGCCGGCTGGGACTGGCCCACCTCTTCGGCAGTACGCCCCGCGTCCACTTCGAGGCCGACTACCGGGCCCGGCTGTGGTTCGGCGAGGCCGTCCGTACCGAACTGAAGGTCGTCAGGGTCGGGGCCAGCTCCCTGCACTACGCCTTCACCGTGCGCGGTGAGGGCGAGGAGCCAGCCGCCACCGGGCGCATGGTCATCGCCCACTCGGCCTCGCGCGCCACCGGTTCCACGCCCTGGCCCGACGACGTGCGGGAGGTCCTCACGAAGGCCGGTCCGCAGGCTCCCGAACTCATCGCGTGAGCAAGGGGTGCGCCAACAGGATGTGTCGCATTCTTGACGGTCGTCAAATAGTCAACATATTCTGTTGTCCGGAACCACTAGGAGGAACACCGTGCGTGTAGCAGTCATCGGAGGGGGGCCGGGCGGGCTGTACTTCGCGGCCCTGGCCCAGCAGCTCTCACCGGAGTGGGAGATCACGGTCTGGGAGCGCAACGCCCGCGACGACGCCTTCGGCTTCGGCGTCGTCTTCTCCGACGAGACGCTGGACGGCATCGCGCAGGCCGATCCCGAGGTGTTCGCGGCGATGTCCGCGGAGTTCGCCCGGTGGAGCGACATCGACGTCCGCTACGGCGGCGAGGTCCACGTCTCCGGTGGCCACGGCTTCGCCGCCCTCGACCGCAACCGGCTGCGGGAGATCCTGCAGGGGCGCTGCGCGGAGCTCGGGGTGGACGTGCACTACGGCACCCAGGCGCCGCCCGTCGAGGAACTCTCCGCCGACTACGACCTGGTGGTCGCCGCGGACGGGATCCGCTCCGCGGCCCGCGACACGTACGCGGAAAGCTTCCGCCCGGACCTGGACGAGCGCCACTGCCGCTACATGTGGCTGTCCACCGACCGGGTCTTCGAGGCCTTCACCTTCATCGTCGAGAAGCGGGACTTCGGCAGCGTCCAGGTCCATGCCTACCCGTACGACGACAAGCGCAGCACCTTCATCGTGGAGATCGCGGAGGACGACTGGCGGCGGGCGGGCTTCGAGGCCCTCGCCGACCGGGAGTTCGCCCGTGGCGAGAGCGACGAGGCGAGCGTGCGGCTGTGCGAGGAGATACTGGCCGACCACCTCGACGGCCACCGTCTGATCCCCAACGCCTCGAAGTGGATACGCTTCACGACCGTACGCAACGCCTCCTGGCGCCACGGCAACGTCGTCCTGCTCGGCGACGCCGCCCACACCGCCCACTTCTCCATCGGCTCCGGCACCAAGCTCGCCATGGAGGACTCGCTCGCCCTGGTCGCCTGCCTGCACGAACACCCCGACGTGACCTCGGCGCTCGCCGCCTACGAGGCCGAGCGCCGCCCGGTCGTCGAATCCACCCAGCGCGCCGCGCAGGCCAGCCTCGAATGGTTCGAGAACGTCGGCCGCTACACGGCCCAGGACCCCCCGCAGTTCGCCTTCAACCTCCTCACCCGCAGCCGCCGCGTCACCTACGACAACCTGCGCGTACGCGACGAGGAGTTCACCACCGCGGTCGACGCCTGGCACGCGGACGGGAGCGGGAGCGCCTCGGCCGCCGCTCCGGCCGGCACCGCGGCCGCCGCCCCGCCGATGTTCCGCCCGATGCGACTGGGCGGCCTGCGCCTGCGCAACCGCGTCGTCGTGCCGCCCACCGCGCTGTACACCGCGCGCGAGGGGATCCCGGGCGACTTCGAGCTCGTCCACCTGAGCACCCAGGCCCTGGGCGGCTGCGGCCTGGTCTTCGCCGGGATGACCGCGGTCAGCGCGGACGGCCGGGCCACCCCGGGCTGCCCCGGCCTGTACACGGACGGGCAGGAGGCCGCCTGGCGGCGCATCACCGACTTCGTGCACGGCCAGTCGGACACCTGCCTCGGCATCCAGCTCACCCACGCCGGCCGCCGCGCCGCGACCGGCGTACCCAGGGCGGACGGCCGGGCCGTCCCGCTCGGGGCGGAGGGATGGCCCCTCGTCGCCGCCTCCCCGCTGGCCTGGGGCGCGGGCGCCGTGATCCCGCGCGAAGCGACCCGCGAGGACATGGACGCCATCGCGCGCGACTTCGCCGCCGCGGCCGAACGCGCCCATCGCGCCGGGTTCGACGCGCTGGAACTCCAGTACGGCCACGGCCACTTGATGTCCGGCTTCCTCTCCCCGCTGACGAACGTGCGGACGGACGAATACGGCGGCAGTCTCGCCGGACGGCTCCGCTTCCCCCTGGAAGTGCTCCGCGCCGTGCGGTCCGTCTGGCCCGGGGGCAAGGCCCTCGTGGTCCGTATCTCCGCCGCGGACTGGGCCGAGGGCGGCACCAGCGAGGCCGACACGGTGGAGATCGCCCGCGCCCTGGGCGCCGCCGGAGCCGACGCGATCGACGTGTCCACCGGCGAGGTCGTCGCGTACGAACGGCCCCGCTACGGCCGCAGCTACCAGACGCCCTTCGCGGACCTGATCCGCAACGCCACGGGCCTGCCCACCATCGCCGTCGGCGCGATCTCCACGTACGACGACGTGAACTCGATCATCCTGGCCGGCCGGGCCGACCTGTGCGCCGTCGGCCGGGCCCAGTTGCACGACCCCCTGTGGACCCTGCACGCCGCGGCCGCCCAGGGCTACAGCGGTCCCGCGGCGCCCTGGCCCGCATCCTGGCGGGCGGGCAGCGGCCGCCCCCCGCGCGCCCGCACCGACCGGGTGCCGCCCCGCCTCCAGCTGCTCCGCGAGGCCTCCGCCCCCGTGCACCAGCGCTGGGTTCCGCACGTCCCCGCGGCCGCTGCCGCGGCCGCCCGCTGACCTGGAGAACCGATGGACAACCTGCCACGCTTCACCGCCGCGGCCGTGCAGGCGGCCCCCGTGTACCTGGACGCCGCGGCGACCGTCGACAAGGCGATCGCCCTCATCGCGGAGGCCGCGGCCGCCGGCGCCGAACTGGTCGTCCTCCCCGAGGTGTTCGTCCCCGGATATCCGTACTGGAACTGGACGATGACCCCGGTCCAGGGCTCGCCCTGGTTCGAGCGCCTCTACCGCTCGGCCATCGACGTTCCCGGCCCGTACGTCGACCAACTGCGGGCCGCCGCCCGCCAGTACGGGGTCGTCCTCGTCATCGGTGTCAACGAGCGGGGCCCGTACAGCCTCGGCGTCCTCTACAACACCCTGCTCACCATCGGCCCGGACGGCGAACTCCTCGGAGTGCACCGCAAACTGGTGCCCACCTGGGCCGAGAAGCTCACCTGGACCGGCGGCGACGGCAGTTCACTGCGCGTCCACCCCACCCCCGTCGGCCCCCTCGGAGCGCTCGCCTGCGGGGAGAACACCAACACGCTGGCCCGCTTCACCCTGCTCGCGCAGGGCGAACTGGTGCACGCCTCCTGCTACATCGCCCTTCCGGTGGCACCTGCCGACTACGACATGGCCGACGCCATCGCCGTGCGCACCGCCGCCCACAGCTTCGAGGGCAAGGTCTTCTCCGTCGTGGCCTGCTCGACCATCTCGCCGGAGATCGTCGACACCATCGCGGGCGACGACGAGGACGTACGCCGCATGCTCGCCCGCCCCCGCAGCGCCCTGTCCGGGATCTTCGGCCCCGACGGCCGGCCCGTCACCGAGCCGCTGATCGACACCGAGGGCATCGTCTACGCCGAGATCGACCTGGCCAAGTGCATCCAGCCGAAGCAGATGCACGACATCGTCGGCCACTACAACCGGTTCGACGTCTTCCAGCTCCACGTCGACAACCGCCCCCGCACCCCGGTGACCTTCGCGACCGACCCCGCGCACCCCGCCGGGCCCCTCACGGCCGAACCCGCCGCCATCCCGAAGGAGGACGCATGACCACCGAGTACGACGACAACCGTCTGGGCCGAGCACGCGTGGCCGACTCTCCCGAACTCGCCGCCTTCTACGGCGAACTCGCCCAGCTCGAAGCCGGCGCCCTGTGGACCGTGGCCAACGACATCGAGCCCTGGTACCCGCAGCCGAAGTCCGTCCCCGTGCTGTGGCGCTACAGCGAGCTGCGGCCCCTGGTCCGCAAGGCCCTCGACCTGGTCAAGGCCGACGACGCGGGCCGCCGCGTGGTGATGCTCGTCAACCCGGGCCGCAAGGACGTCAGCGCCGCCGTCGGACTCCTCTACACCGGCCTGCAGATCATGGGCCCGGGAGAGGCCATGACCGCCCACCGCCACCAGGCCGCCGCCCTGCGCTTCGTCCACGAGGGCACCGGCGCGTGGACGATCGTCGACGGCCAGAAGCTGAAGGTCGGACCCGGCGACTTCGCGATCACCCCCAACGGCACCTGGCACGAACACGGCAACGAAGCCGACGACGCCCCCGTCATCTGGCAGGACGGACTCGACATCCCGCTGGTCAACGCCCTGGACGCGGGCTTCTACGAGGTTCACCCCGAGCTGTACCAGACCCCGGGCAAGGTCATCAACTCCTCCGTGCTGACGTACGGCGCGAACCTCCTGCCCTACGGCGTGGAGAAGTGGACCCGGCCCTACTCGCCGCTCCTGGCGTTCCCCTGGGAGCCCACCTACGAGGCCCTGCGCAACCTCGCCAGGGCCACCGAGGGATCCCCGTACGACGGCGTCATCGCGGAGTACACCAATCCGCTCACCGGCGGCTCGGTGATGCCCACCATGGGCGCGCACATGCAGCTCCTGCGACCCGGCCAGGCGACCTCGGCCCACCGCCACACCGGTTCGGTGATCTACACCGCCGCCAAGGGGCGCGGGGTCTCGGTGATCGCCGGACAGCGGTTCGAGTGGCAGCAGGGCGACATGTTCTGCGTCCCCTCCTGGGCCTGGCACGAGCACCACAACCTCGACCAGTCCGAGGACGCCTGCCTCTTCTCCTTCAACGACTTCCCCGTCATGCGCTCCCTCGGCTTCCACCGCGAAGAGGCGTACACCGACAACGGCGGGCACCAGCCCGCCTCCTGAACCGCTCCGCCGCGCCGGACGCCGCCGGCCCTGACACCGGCCCCGGCGCGGCGGAGCACCTCCGGCCCCGATCCCCCTCTTCCACTCACACGCAAGGAGCACCCGATGCGGCTGGTCACCTACACCTTCGACGACTCGCCCCACCGCCTGGGAGCGCAGGTCGACGACCTCGTCCTCGACATCGCCGCCCTGGCCGACCGGGCGGGCGTACAAGTCCCCCTGGACCTGCTGTCCTTCATCCGGGCGGGCGCCGCCGCGCAGGAGACCCTCCGCGGACTGCTCGCCGCCCCCGGCCGGCCGGCCGAGGCCGTCCACCGGCTCGACGACGTGACCCTGGCGGCCCCGCTGCGCCCCGGCAAGATCATCGGTGTCGGGCTGAACTACGTCGAGCACGTCGAGGAGTCCAGCCGCAGCCTGGACACCGACAAGGAGCGGCCCACGCGCCCGGTGCTCTTCAGCAAGCCCGCCACGGCCGTCACCGGCCCCGGCCAGCCGATCCTGCACAACGCCGACCTGACCGCACAGCTGGACTGGGAGTGCGAACTCGCCGTCGTCATCGGCCGCACCGCCTTCCGCGTCAGCGAGGAGGAGGCGTACGACCACGTCTTCGGCTACAGCATCGTCAACGACATCAGCGCCCGCGACCAGCGGCGCTCCGGCCAGTGGTTCTTCTCCAAGGGCCAGGATTCCTACGCGCCCTTCGGCCCGGCCGTCGTCACGGCCGACGAGATCCGGGACCCGATGGACCTCGACCTCTCGCTGCGCGTCAACGGCGTCACCAAGCAGAAGTCGAACACGCGCCACATGCTCTTCCCCATCGCCCGCCTCATCGCCGACATCTCCTCCGGCGTCACCCTCGAACCCGGGGACGTCATCGCCACCGGATCGCCCGCGGGTGTGGGCGCCGGCATGGTCCCGCCGGAGTTCCTGCACCCCGGCGACACCGTCGAGGCCACCGTCCAAGGCATCGGCACCCTCACCAACCCCGTCGTCGACGCCCGCTGAGGAGCGAACGTGTCCCACCCCGCCCAGCCCGCCTCCCGCACCTACCGCATCGGCCAGATCGTGCCGAGCTCCAACGTCACGATGGAGACCGAGGTCCCGGCGATCCTGCGGGCCCGCGAGGCCATCGCGCCGGAACGGTTCACCTTCCACTCCAGCCGGATGCGCATGACCCATGTGACCCCGGAGCAGCTGAAGGCCATGGACGCCGACTCCGACCGCTGCGCCGTCGAGCTCTCCGACGCGCACGTCGACGTGCTCGGCTACGCCTGCCTGGTCGCCATCATGAGCATGGGGCTCGGCTACCACCGTGCCTCCGAGGAGCGCCTGCACACCCGTACGGTGGAGAACGGCGCGCCCGCCCCGGTCGTCACCAGCGCCGGCGCCCTCGTCCACGGTCTGCAGACCCTCGGGGCGAAGAAGATCGCCCTCATCGCCCCGTACATGCGCCCGCTGACGCAGACCGTCGTCGACTACCTCACCCACGAGGGCATCGAGGTGCTCGATTACCGGGCCCTGGAGATCCCCAACAACCTGGACGTCGCCGCGCACGACCCCGCCCGTCTCCCCGGGCTCGCCAAGGCCCTGGACCACAGCGACGCCGACGCCGTCGTGCTCTCCGCCTGTGTCCAGATGCCCTCGCTGGGCGCGATCGACGAGGCCGAGCAGCTCCTCGGCAAGCCCGTGGTCTCGGCGGCAGTGTGCACCGCCCACCAGATGCTGCGCGCCCTGGACCTCCCGGCGGTGGCCCCCGGAGCGGGCCACCTCCTTTCGGGGGCCTACGCGCGATGACGCCGCCGCGCCGCCCCGTCGCCGTGCGTCCGCCGAGCCGCGGGCCGGGCCTGGACGGTGCGCCGTCCTCCCGGCTCGGTAGGATCGCGACCGCACACGACGGAAGGCGATCATGGCGGACACTCCCCTCAGGCCCAGCTCGTTGATCAACACGGTCTACGGGGCGTTCGCGCGCCGCCTCGGCGGGTGGATCTCCGTCGCCGACCTGATCACCTTGATGTCCGAGCTGGACGTCGACGGCCCGGCGGTGCGCTCGGCGATCTCGCGCCTCAAGAAGAAGGGCGTGCTCGAACCGGAGCGCCGGGGCGCCACCGGCTACCGGCTGAGCCCGGCCGCGCAGCCCGTCTTCGACGAGGGCGACCGGCGCATCTTCGGCAGCCTGGAACCGGCGAAGCTGAGCGACGGCTGGGCGATGGCCGTCTTCTCCGTACCGGAGTCCGAGCGGTCGTACCGCTACCAGTTGCGCACCCGGCTGACCTGGCTGGGGTTCGGGAACATCGCCCCGGGTGTGTGGCTGGCGCCCGGCCGGCTCCTCGGCGACGCCCGGGACATGCTCATCCGGCTCGGGCTCAGCGACTACGTGCACCTCTTCGCCGCGGACTACGCCGCCTTCAGCGAGTTGCCCGAGACGGTCAGCTCGTGGTGGGACTTCCCGGCGATCCAGGAGCAGTACGCCACGTTCACCGAGGAGTACGGCCCCGTCGCCGAGGGACTGGCGCAGCAGCGCGAGATCGACGGCGCCGAGGCCTTCGGCCACTACGTCCCGATGCTCACCCAGTGGCGCCGGCTGCCCTACCTCGACCCGGGTCTGCCCAGCGAACTGCTCCCGGCGGACTGGAACGCGGTGGCGGCGCGCCGCATGTTCCAGCAGCTGCACGAGGTCCTCGCGGCCCCGAGCCTGCTGCACGTGCGGCAGGTCACGGGCCTTGCGGAGTCGGACTGATCCACGGCGTCAGCCGACCTGGACCGTGACCGTGCGGCCCGGTGCCACGACCGGGGTCACGTAGGTGTACGTCACCCCGTCGACCACCTTCGTACGGGCCGGCCGGGCGACCCCGTCGACCGTGACCGTGGCGTACGAGCCGGGGAAGCGGGCCTCCCAGGTGTATGGGGCGGTGCCCGAGCCGTGCGTCAGCGACGACTTGGTCGCCCCGTCGTGGCGCAGGGAGAAGGTCGACTGCCCGACCCGCAGGTCGTCGATCCGCAGCCAGTCCATGCCCGACGGGAGCCGGGACTGGGTGCTCAGGGTGCGCGCCGGCGCGTTGGGTACGACGCCCATCAGTCCCTCGACGGTCTGGCCGACCAGGGTGAAGGAGACCTCGGGGTAGTCCCCGTTGGTGCCCTGCGTGGTGTTCACGTGCTGGATGTCCTTGCGGTCGTAGACGTCCTTCATCCACTTCCAGGCGGTGTCGTTGCGGTTGTTCCGGAAGAACGTGTCCGGCAGGTAGGTGAGGGCCTCGATGTTGTCCGGCCGGTCCGGTCCCGAGGCCTGCTGGTCGATGTAGTCCAGGTAGGCCTCCCGGCGGGGGCCGGGTTCCACGATCTGCTTCATCGGCATGAACCAGCTGTTCTCCTTGCCCCAGCCGGTCAGGGCGCGCCCGTCCGTGGTGTAGCCGCGCACCATGTCGGCGCCCGAACCGGTGCCGCTCCAGGTTGAGTTGAAGTACGCCTTCAGGTCCCGGGCCTTGGCCTCGTACCGGTCGGCGAGGGCGCAGTCCCCCTTGCCGCGGGCGAGCGAGGCCATCGCCGCGTACGCCTGGTACTGGGAGCCGATCGCGTCGCCGGCCTCGGCGAGGGGCTCGTCGCTCTGCTCGTTGTAGCTGGCCGTGCCCTGGAAGATGCCCTGGCCGGTGCCCTCGGCCACCTTGACCGCGCCGTTGTCCTTGAGCCCGTCGTGCAGGGTGACGAACTCGTCGGTGGCGCGGCGGTAGAAGTCCCACAGCGCGGGGTCGTCGAGGTAGGAGCGGTCCCCGCTCCAGCGGTACGCCTCCTCGGACTTCTGCACCAGCTCGAAGGTGGCGGGCACCTCGCGGACGAAGTTCGTGGGGCTCTTGTAGTCGATCGACAGGTAGGTCCGCGTGTCGAAGTTGAGCGCCCACGCCGGGTAGTACTTGTGCGCGGCGGTGGCGGACGCGGCGAAGGAGCGCAGCATCGCCTTGTTCTCCGCGTGCAGGCCGAGGACCCCGGCGCCGGCCAGCTGGTGGGCCATGTCGCGCGAGTAGTAGCCGCTGCGGTTGGCGTAGCCGGCCCAGTACGAGGCGCCGTAGGTCCCGGTGCCGCTGCCGCCGGTGTTGCGCTCGTCCACGTTCAGCGGGCCCCGGGTGCCGGGCAGGTGGACCCAGCTGTTGGCCTTCCGCTTGGACCAGTCGAACATCTCGACGATCTTCGGGTCCGAGGAGCTGATGCGGGGGTCCGCCGGGGAGGCGGGGGAGAGCATCACGTCGTCGGAGTTGACCCAGGCGTCCCCCGACTCGAAGGCGATCTCCAGTGTGTCGCCCGGGGCGAGGGGGATCCGGCTGAGCGTGTAGCGCCGGTAGTTGGAGGCGCCGGGCAGGGTCTGCGATGCGGCGACCACGCCGTTGACGCGGGCGACGTACCGGCCGTTCGGCCCGCCCGTCGCGATCCAGGCGGATATGTCGTACACGCCCCGGCCCGTGGCCGTCACGGCCTGGGACACCTTCATCCCCGGCCCGCCGTCGAGGTACGCGAGCCGCGCCCCGCCGTGCGGGTAGTTCGTGGCGACCCCGGTACCGGAGGTGAACTGCCAGCCCGTACCGCCCTGTTCGAAGCCGGGGTCGGCGACGGCGAGCGCGGCGGGCGCGGCGGGCGCGGCCTGCCCGGCCGCCGTACCCGGCGGCGCCGCCGCGGCGGGGCTGCCGAGGGCGAGGGGAGTGAGCGGGGTGAGCGGCACGAGCAGGGCGAGGGCGGACAGCAGTGACACACGGGAACGCGTCATCGGGTTCTCCCGGGTTGTGGTGGGGCGACCGGTCAGCGGTGAGCTGGGCGCGCGGCACGCTAGCAACCGGCGATGACGGTTTGCAATGGATCTCACAAGAATCGCTTGCTGGATCGAACTGAAAGTTTTCATCTCAGGCTTGCAAGTCGAGAGTTGACGTTGTTACAGTCCCGGCCAGTCAGGCTTCCGCAACGGTGCGAGCAGGGGTGGTCAGCAATGGAACTGGAACGTCGAAGAGTGCTGCGGATCGGCGGCGCGATCGCGGCGGGAGCCGGGCTCGCCGGACTGACCGCCTGCTCGGGCACCGGCGACACCGGCCAGGGCGGAGCGGGCGGCGAGAAGGACAAGGGCAGGATCTCGGTCTGGTCCTGGCAGGGCCCGGCCGCCGAAATGAAGGCCCTCGTACCGGAGTTCAACAAGAAGTACCCGGACATCGAGGTGACGGTCGAGGACATCGGCAACCCGGCGATCTGGGACAAGATCACCACCGGTCTGGCATCGGGCGGCCAGGGCCTCGCCGACGTCCTGCACATCGGCGTCGACTACCTGCCGGGCTACGTGGAGAAGTTCCCCGGCGGCCTCGCCGACCTCGGCCCGCTCGGCGCGAACGCACACCGCGACGCCTTCGCCCAGGGCCTGTGGCAGACCGTGTCCCCCGACGGCAAGCGCGTCAACGCCCTTCCCTGGGAGGCGAACTCGGCGGGCTTCTACTACCGCGCCGACCTCTTCGAGAAGGCCGGGGTCGACGCCGGAGCCCTGCAGACCTGGGAGGAGACCATCGAGGCCGGCAAGGAGATCAAGGCGAAGACCGGCGCCCACCTGCTGGGCATCGACAAGCCCGCCTCACAGGCCGACGCCGCCAACTTCTTCCAGATGCTCCTGCAACTGCAGGGCTCCTTCTACTTCAACCTCGCCGGGGACATCACGCTCGACTCCGCGGAGGCCGTGAAGGCCATGACCCTCATCAAGACCATGAACGACGCCGGCCTCGTCAGCGACCTCGCCGGCGGCTGGAACGCCCTGATGAGCTCGCTGAAGCAGGGGACCGCGGCCGTCCTGCCGCTGCCCACCTGGTTCGGCGGCATCCTGGAGGAGCAGGTCCCCGAGGAGGCCGGCAAGTGGAAGGTCCGGCTTCCCCCGGCCGTACGCCGGGGCGGCGCCACCGCGGCCACCGTCAACTCCACCCACCTCGCCATCGCGGGCAGCAGCAAGCACCAGGCCGCCGCCTGGTCCTTCATCGAGTTCGTCCTCACCCGCCCGGCGTCCCAGGTCCAGATCTACAAGGGCAAGGGCATCGCCCCCGCCCTCATGAAGGCCTACGACGACGCGGTCTTCCACGAGCCCGCGGCCTTCTTCGGCGGCCAGAAGAAGGGCGAGATCTTCCTGGAGGCCCTCAAGGCCCCCTCGCCCGCCTTCAACTACACCGCCGACTACGCCCGCGCCCTCAAGCTCGTCACCGACGCCCAGTCCAAGGTGCTGCTCAAGGGCGCCGACCCGGCGAAGGTCCTCAAGGAGGCCGCCGACCAGCTCGCCCAGCAGACCGGGCGCAAGGTCTCCCGATGACCGCGACGCTCACCGGCCGCGCGGCACCCGCCGCCCCCGCGAAGGGGGCGGCCCCGCGGACACGGCCGCGCCGCCGCGCTGCCCCGTACCTCTTCGTACTGCCCGCGCTGCTGCTGTTCGCCGCCTTCAAGCTCTACCCCATCGGCCGGTCCTTCATGATCAGCCTCCACAAGACCGTCGGCGGGACCGAGCGGTTCGTCGGCGCCGACAACTACACCCGGCTGCTGGGCGATTCGCTGTTCTGGACCGCCCTGAAGAACACCGCGGTGATCCTCGCCGTCCAGGTGCCGCTCATGCTGGCCCTCGCCACCGGGCTCGCCGTGGCCCTCAACTCCACCCTGCTGCGCGGCCGCGCCGTCTTCCGGCTCGGCTTCTTCCTGCCGATGATCACCGGTCTGGTCGCCTACGGCATCATGTTCTCCGTCCTGCTGGGCAAGGACTACGGGCTCGTCAACTGGCTGCTGGGGCTCGTCGGCGCGGACCCCGTGCCGTGGCTGACCGACCCCCTGTGGGCGAAGGTCTCCCTCGGAATCGCACTGACCTGGCACTACACCGGCTACAACGCCGTGATCCTGCTCGCGCGCCTGCAGTCCGTACCCGCCGAGCTGTACGACGCGGCGGCCGTGGACGGGGCCGGCGCCTGGGCGTCCTTCCGCCACGTCACCCTGCCGGGACTGCGCCCCGCGCTCCTGCTCACCACGGTGCTCTCCACCATCGGCACCCTGCAGATCTTCGACGAGCCGTTCGTGCTCACCGGCGGCGGCCCGGACAACGCCACCCTGACCATCGGCGTGTACCTCTACCAGAACGCCTTCAAATACTTCGACTTCGGATACGCCTCCGCCATCGCCTACGCCCTGGCCGTGCTCATCGGCATCCTCGGCGTGATCCAGTTCCGCCTCCTGGGGGAGAAGCCATGACCGCCGCCCGCCATCGCGGCAGGAGCATCCTGCTCACCTCCGGACTGGCCATCGCGCTCGCCGCCGTCCTGCTCCCCTTCTACTGGCTCGTGGTCGCCGCCACCCACAGCTCCGCGGAGATCTTCGACAGCCCGCCGCCGCTGCTGCCCGGCGGCCACCTCGCGACCAACCTCCGGACCCTCCAGGACACCGCGCAGTTCGGCCGGGTCGTCCTCAACTCCCTGCTCATCGCGGTCGTCTACACGCTGTGCGCCGGAGCCGTCTGCACCCTGGCCGGCTACGGCTTCGCCAAGTACCGCTTCCGCGGCCGCGAGGCCCTGTTCGGGCTGCTCATGCTCGGGCTCGTGATCCCCTCCCAGGTCACCCTCGTACCGCTCTTCCAGATGATGGCCGAGCTGCGCTGGCTGAACACGTACCAGGCCGTGATCATGCCCAACCTGGCCCTGCCCTTCGGCATCTTCCTGATGCGCCAGTCGATGGCCGCGCTCCCCGACGAGCTCCTCGACTCGGGCCGCATGGACGGCTGTGGCGAGCTGCGGCTGTTCTGGAAGGTGGTGCTGCCGCCGATGAAGCCCGCGCTGGCCGCCCTGGCGATCTTCCTCTTCCTCTACCAGTGGAACGACTTCATCTGGCCGCTGATCGTCCTGCGCGACGGCGCCTCGTTCACCATCCCGGTGGCCCTGGCCTCCCTCCAGGGCCTCGACGAGACCGACTACGGCGCGATCCTCGCCGGAACCGCGGCCGCCGCGATCCCGATGGCCCTCGTATTCCTGGCGCTCCAGCGCCAGTTCGTGTCCGGCCTGCTCGCCGGCGCCGTGAAGGAGTGACCGTGCAGACCACCACCGCCCCGGCGGACCCGACCGAGGCCGTGACCACGGCGCACCTGGAACCCGCCCGGTACGAGCCCCTCCTCGACGGGGTCTCGCTCGCCGTCCTCGCCCCCGGCGTCCGCCCCGCCTGGTCCCTCGCCGCGCCCGCCGGTGGTGTGCGCCTGCTGGAAGTGCGCTCCGACGGAGCCCCCGTCGAGGTCCGCTTCTCCGTGCCCCTCGGCGACGCCGCCGGATACTGGCACCCCCAGGGCGCCTGGCGGCGTACGCTCCTGGCCGACTGGGAGGGCCGCACCCGGGTCTCGCTGGTCGACGGACACGCCGCCGGCTGCCTCTACGACCACTCCGGCGCGACCCTGCTGACCTTCGCCGCGGCCGACCCGGTACCCGAGGCGGCCCTGAGGTTCGGGGTGTCCGAGGAGAACGACACCCACGTCGTCCACCTGCGCCTGCCCGCCTCGCGGGAGCCCCACCGGATCCTCCTCGTCCCCCGCTCGCCGTCCGTGGCCGTGGCCGCGCGGGCCCTGCGCGCCTGGTTCGCCGCCGCACTCACCCCCATGCCGGTGCCCGACGCGGCCCGCACCCCCGCCTACTCCACCTGGTACGCCTTCAACCAGGACGTCAGCGCCGGCGCCGTCGAGACCCAGGCCGAACTGGCCGCCGGCCTCGGCTGCGGCGCCCTGATCCTGGACGACGGCTGGCAGGAACACGGCTACGGGCGCGGCTACTCCGGCTGTGGCGACTGGCAGCCCGACCCGGCCAAGTTCCCCGACTTCGCCGGGCACGTGGCCCGGGTCCGGGCCCACGGGCTGGCCTACCTGGCCTGGGTGGCGCCCCTGCTGCTCGGCCCCGGCGCCGCCTGCCACGAGCGGTGGGCGCACTGCGCGCCCGCCCCCGCCACCGTGCCCGGCGCGCAGGTGCTCGACCCGCGCCGCCCCGAGGTACGGGACCACGTCGTCGGGTTCTGCGTCCGACTGGTCCGGGAGTACGGACTCGACGGACTCAAGCTCGACTTCCTCGACCAGGCCATGGTGTACGCGGACGACGGCGCGGGCGACGTCGGACGGGCGATGGTGGCCCTGCTGACCGAACTGCGCGCGGCCCTGGAAGCCGTACGCCCGGGCCTGCTGCTGGAGCTGCGCCAGCCCTACACGGGACCCGGCATGGCCCCGTTCGGCAACATGCTGCGCTCCTTCGACTGCCCGGCGGACGCGACCGCCAACCGGGTCCGCACCCTCGACACCGCACTGCTGGCCGTCGGCGGCGCCGTCCACTCCGACATGCTCCTGTGGTCGCCCGACGCGCCGGTGGCCACGGTGGCCCGGCAGCTGATCGGGGCCCTGCACGCGGTCCCGCAGATCTCCGTACGGCTGGACCGGGTACCGGCTGCGCACCGGGAGGCGGTCGGGTTCTGGCTGCGGCAGTGGCGGCTGCACCGCGAGCTGCTGCTGGACGGGGAGGTCGAACCGGGCCGGCCCGACGAGCTGTACCCGCTGGTGCGGGCGAGCGCCGGGGAGCACTGTCTGCTCAGCGTGCACGGCGACCGGGTCGTCCCGCTGGACTTCTCCGCGCATCGGCACTTCCACCTGGTCAACGGCTCGGACCGGGACCGGGTGATGGTCGAGGTGCGGGGCGGCGGTGGCCGGATCAAGGGCGTGGTCCAGGGGCCGGACGGCCGTATCATGGACGGTCCGCCCGCGTTCCTGCCGGAGGGAGCACACTCGCTGTCCGTGCCGCGCGGCGGTCTGGCATCGCTCACGATCACGGAAGGACCGCGATGAAGGTCGGGATCACCGAGGTCGCAGCCCGCGCCCAGGTCAGCGAGGCGACCGTCAGCCGGGTGATCAACCGACGCCAGGGCGTGTCGAAGAAGACCCGGGACGCGGTCGAACAGGCCATGGCGGAGCTCGGCTACGAACGGCAGACACAGGGCCAACTGGTGGCGGTCATCACCGAGTTCGTGTCCAACCCGTTCTTCGCGGACGTGGCCGAGCGCATCGAGTCGGCGCTCGCCCCGCACGGACTGAAGACGGTCCTGTGCCCCGCCTTCCCCGGCGGAGTGCAGGAGCGGGACTTCATCTCCGCGCTCGTCGACAAGGGTGTCGCGGCCGTCGTCTTCCTGTCCGCGTCCAACACCGTCGAGGGTGCCGACACCGAGACGTACGAACTGCTGCGCCAGCGCCGGGTCCCCTACGTCGGGATCAACGGCGAGTTCGCGGACGGCGTGCCCACCCCGGTCTTCTCCACGGACGACGCGCTCGCCGCGGAACTGGCCGTGGACCACCTCCACCGGCTGGGCCACCGCAGGATCGGGATGGCCTCGGGACCGGCGGGCAACCAGCCCGCCGACCGCAGGGTACGGGGCTTCCTGGAAGCCATGGCCAAGCGGGGCATCGAGGACCCGGAGCGCTGGGTGGTGCGCCAGTCCTACACGGTCGAGGGCGGCCAGGCCGCCGTCGGCCCGCTGCTGGCCCTCGGCGCCACCGCGATCGTCGCGGCCAGCGACTACATGGCCCTCGGTGCGATCCGGGGCGTCCGCCGCCAGGGCCGCTCCGTGCCGGGTGACGTGTCGGTGGTGGGCTACGACGGCTCGGCCATCACCGAGTTCACGGACCCGCCGCTGACCACGGTGCGCCAGCCCGCCGACCGGCTGGCGCTGGAGGTGGGCCGCAGCGTGCTGGCACTGGTCAGCAACCGGGACGTACCGGCGGGGGAGCTGCTGTTCGACCCCGAACTGGTCATCCGGGCGACCACCGGGCCGGTTCCGGGGGAACCCGGCGCCGGAGCCTGATCCGGGCAGCGGGCAGCGCGCTGCGGGCCGCGGGCTTTCGGATCCCGGCGGCGGTCAGTGCTCCTCGCCCGCGATGAGGAGTTCGCCCACCGCCTCCCTGAGGACGGCGCGGGCCGGAGCGGGCATCCCCGCGTCCGTCACGAACCAGTCGGCCTGGTCCAGCCCCGCGAAACCGCTGAGCCCGACCACCCCCCACTTGCTGTGGTCGGCCACGACGGCGACCCGCCGCGCCGAGGCGACCAGGGCCCGGTTGGTCTGGGCCTCCGTGAGGTTGGGTGTGGTCAGCCCGGCTCCTTCCGCCACCCCGTGCGCGCCGAGGATCAGCAGGTCCACGTGGAGGGATCCGATCACCAGGTCCGCGACCGGGCCGACCAGTGCGGCCGAGGGGGTGGGGGTGCCGCCGGTGAGCAGCAGGGTGGGGGCCGGGGTCCCGCCGTCGCGGCCGGCGGCGCGTACCAGGGCGGCCACCGGCAGGGAGTTGGTGACGATCGTGAGCCCCGGGACGCCGAGCAGCCGGGCGGCCACCGCGTGCGCGGTGGTGCCGCCCGAGAGCGCGACCACGCTGCCCGGTTCCACCAGGGTCGCCGCCGTTGCCGCGATGGCGGCCTTGGCGGCCCCCTCCAGGTCGGACTTGGCGTCGAACCCGGGCTCGTGGCCGCTGGCCCCGGCCCCGGCGGTGGCGACGGCTCCGCCGTAGACCTTCTCCACGGCGCCGCGCCGGGCGAGGGCGTCCAGGTCGCGGCGGATCGTCATGTCCGATACGCCGAGCTGTCCGACCAGGTCCGCCACCCGTACCGTGCCGTCGTGCTGGATCGCGGCGAGGATGAACGCGCGTCGCTGATGGGCCAGTTGTGCAGCCTGCTCGGCCACGATGTCCCTCCCGGGCGTCGGGGAAACGGTCAGAAAGCAACAACATAGCACGCAGTGATTGTCGGATCCTGGGGAATTATTGCTTGGAGCTGTTGATTTGTTTTGGAATCTGTTTAGTCTTGGGGCGTGAAGAAGACCCTCGCGAAACTCGCGGACGGCCGCGAACTGATCTACTTCGACAGCGACGAGAGCGCCGTGCGCGACGCGCCCGACCTGCGCCCCCTGGACCGCGTGCAGAGCCACCCGGAACTGCGGCGCGACGAGGCCACCGGCGACTGGATCACGATCGCCTCCCACCGCCAGGGCCGGACCTACCGACCGCCCGCCGGCGAGTGCCCGCTCTGCCCCTCCCGGGACGGCCGGCTCGGCGAGATCCCCGCCGCCGACTACGAGGTGGCCGTCTTCGAGAACCGCTTCCCCTCCCTCGCGGGCGAAGCCGGACGCTGCGAGGTCGTCTGCTTCACCCCCGAGCACGAGGCCGGATTCGCCGACCTCACCCCGGCCGCCGTCCGCCTGGTCCTAGACGCGTGGACCGACCGCACCGCGGAACTCTCCGCCCTCCCGGGCACCGAGCAGGTGTACGTCTTCGAGAACCGGGGCGCCGAGATCGGGGTGACGCTCTCCCACCCGCACGGCCAGATCTACGCCTTCCCCTTCGTCACGCCGCGCACCGCCAAGATGACCGCCGCCGCGGCCGCCCACCGCGCCACCACCGGACGCAACCTCTTCGAGGACCTGCTGACCCGCGCCCGCGGCGCCACCGAGCGGGTGGTGACCGCCGGGGAGCACTGGACGGCCTTCGTGCCGCACGCCGCCCGCTGGCCGTACGAGGTACACCTCTACCCCCACCGCCGCGTCCCCGACCTGACCCGCCTCACCGAGGCCGAGCGCGCCGAGTTCCCCGGCATCTACCTGGACCTGCTGCGCCGCTTCGACCGGCTGTTCCCCGTACCGGACCGGCCGCAGGGGCCGCCCCCCACGCCGTACGTCTCCGCCTGGCACCAGGCGCCCCGCACCCAGGGAGCCGAACTGGCCCTGCACCTGGAGCTGTTCACCATCCGGCGGACTCCCGACAAGCTCAAGTTCCTCGCCGGGACCGAGTCCGGGACGGAAGCCTTCATCAACGACGTGGGTCCCGAGACGGCCGCGCGGCGACTCAGGGAGGCCCTGTCGTGAACCGGACGCACCCATCGGACGACGACAGCCGGGCGGCCCGGGCCGCGGACACCTTCCGGCAGATCTACGGCGACTCCCCGGACGGGGTCTGGGCGGCACCGGGCCGGGTCAACCTCATCGGCGAACACACCGACTACAACGACGGCTTCGCCCTCCCGATCGCCCTCCCGCAGACCACCCTGCTCGCCGCCCGCACCCGTACGGACGGGCGACTGCGGCTGCACAGCGCGCAGGGCGACGGCCGGATCACCGAACTGGCGGTGGCGGCGCTGGCCCCCGGCGCCGTCACGAGCTGGGCCGCCTACCCGGCCGGCGTGGTCTGGGCGTTCGCCGAGGCGGGACACGCCGTCGGCGGCGCGGACCTCCACTTCGACAGCACGGTGCCCACCGGCGCCGGCCTCTCCTCCTCCGCCGCGCTGGAATGCGCCGTAGCCGTCGCCTACGACGAGCTGTACGGACTGGGGCTGACCGGGGCCGAACTGGCCCGGACCGCCCAGCGCGCGGAGAACGGCTTCGTCGGCGTCCCCTGCGGAATCATGGACCAGATGGCCTCCGTCTGCTGCACCGCCGGGGCCGCACTCCACCTCGACGCCCGCACCCCGGAGCGCCACCTCCAGGTCCCCTTCGACCTGGAGGGCCAGGGACTGCGGCTGCTGGTGATCGACACGCGGGTCACGCACGACCTCGGGGACGGGGCGTACGCCGCCCTGCGCACGGGCTGCGAACGCGCGGCCGCACTGCTCGGCCTGCCCGCCCTGCGCGACCTGCCCGCCGGGAAGCTCCCGGAGGCCCTGAGCGCCCTGCCGCAGGAACTCGTCCCGCTGGTCCGCCACGTGGTGACCGAGAACGCCCGGGTCGAGGAAGCCGTCTCCCGGCTGCGGAAGGGGGACGCGGCCGCACTCGGCCCGATCCTCACCGACGGCCACGCCTCGCTCCGCGACGACTACCGCATCTCCTGCCCGGAAACCGACCTAGCCGTGGCAGCCGCGCTGCACGCCGGGGCACTGGGCGCCCGGATGACGGGAGGCGGCTTCGGAGGCTCCGTCATCGCCCTGGTGCGAGCCGGGCGGGAAGGCATGGTGGGCGAGAGCGTCACGGCCGCCTTCGGAGCCGCCGGCCACCGCCCCCCGCGCACCCTCACGGTCACCCCCGCCGCGGGCGCCCGCCGCGTCGAGCCGGCACCCGTGCGCTAGTGCCGTGACCGGAAAGGTCCACCGGGTCGCGCCGCCCCGGCACGGCACCAGCCGGGGCTGCCGGGCAGGGGCGCACAGCCCGCTGCCCGGCAGTGCCTCACGCGTTCGGCGCTGCGGTGTTGCGCAGGTACGGCAGCCGGGCCAGGGGCGCGTCGATCCACACCGTCGCCGGGCCCGCGTACGACCGGCCGTCGTCGGCCAGCCAGGTGCCCGGCGGGATGCGGACCTCGCGCCCCGCCGAGCCCTTGGTCACCACCGGGGCCACCATCAGGGTGTCGCCCAGCATGAACTGGTCGGTGACCGCCGCGTAGCCCTGGTGGGGGAAGACCCACTCAAGAGGGCGTTGGATCGGCTCGCCCGTGGCCGCGGCGTGCTCGGCGAGCGCGAGGATCTCCGGGGCGAGCTCGGTGTGGAGGCGGGCGGCCGCGCGGACGATCGCCAGGCCGTCGGCCGAGAGCACGCGCCACGGCGCCGTGGAGAACTGCATCATCGGGAACAGCGCGGCGATCTGGGCGTAGCGGACGAAGAGTTCCTCGTCGAAGCCCTCGCCGTCCTCGCCCGGGACGAAGCGGAACTCGCCGCCGCCGATCATGTCCGGACAGGTGAACGCGTGGCCGGTCACCCCCTGGGCCAGGGCGTTCGGGATCAGGCTGTCCAGCCCGAACCGGCCCTCCCACAGGTGGTACTTGTCCTGCTGGCGCTGGGCGAGCGGCAGGCCCGCGGCGCGCCAGGCGTCACGGAACTCGTTGAGCGGCCAGTCGACGCCGAAGCGGTTCCACGCATGGGTGTACGCCTCCGGGTCCGCGCAGCCGAGCGCGCGCCACCAGGGCGCGTCGCCGCCGTCGAACTTGAACCCGTCGATGCCGATGTCGTCCCGCAGGGCCTCCAGACGCCCGGTGAGCCAGGCCCGTGCCCGCGGATCGAGGAGGTCGAGCCCGGCGCTCCAGCCGTTCCACCACCGGGCGACCTTGGCCCGCCCCTGCGCGCCGGGACCGGTGTCGCGGACCAGCAGGCCCCGGTCGCCGAGGTGTCGCGCGGTGGGGGAGTCCGGTGTCACGTAGGGGACGAGCCACAGCATCACCTTGAAGCCGAGCTGGTGGAGCCGGGAGACCATGGCCGCCGGATCGGGGAAGCGGCCGGGGTGGAAGGTCCAGTCCCCGTAGTCGTTGCTCCACCGGTCGTCGATCATCAGCACGCCGGGCGGGAAGCCCTCCGCGAGCAACCGCTCCGCGTACGCCAGCACCTTCGCCTGGGTCGGCTCGAACACCGTCTCGATCCACAGGTTGTACTGCGGTGCGCCGAAGAGGAGCGGGTCGGGCATCGTGCCCGACGGCGGGTAGTGGCGGGCCATCGCGTCGCCGTACGCCCCGCGCAGGGTCCCGTGCCCCTCGCCGTGCTCGATGACCGCGTGCGCCTCGTGCGCGTGCGCGGTCAGCAGCCCGTCGGCGATCGTGAAGGTGAAGGTGTGCTCGCTGTGCACCCAGCGGCCGCGGTCGGAGAGCAAGAGCGGCATGCCCTGGTTGGCCAGCACGTCGCGCAGGTCGAAGGTGTAGCCGTCGGGGTAGGGCATGCGGCGGCCTTCGGCGACCGCTCCGCCCCACCAGTGTTCCCCGTCGAGGAGGGGGAGTTCGAGTGTCGTCATGCCTGTGGGGTTCCTCCTCGTGGGCGGGCCGGAGGGTCTGGGGCCCGGCGGCCCGCCGCCGTACGGAATGGAGCTGCGGACTCGTGGAGCTGCGGACTGCGGACTACTTGACGGTGAAGCCCTGTTCCTTGCCGTAGGCCTTCAGCCGTTCCTGCCAGGTGGCCAGCGCGCCGGGCAGGTTCCCGCCGGGCTGGAGGGCCTGGCCGACGGAGTCCTTGAAGACGCTGTTCGCGTACACCTGGAACGGCAGGTACTGCCAGCCGGGCCGCACGGCCTTCGACATGTCGGCGAAGGTCTCGTTCGGCTTGCTGCCGGGGAAGAACGGCACTTGGGCGCCGCGGAAGCCGGGGTCGTCGAGCAGTACCTTGGTCGCGGGGAACAGGCCGACTTCGGAGTTGAGCGACTTCACGGCCTCCGGGTCGGAATTGAGCCACTGGGCGAAGGCGACCGAGGCCTCCTTGTTCTTCGCCTGCGTGGTCACCGCGACCGACGAGCCGCCGTTCTCCGCGCTGACTCCGCCCGGCATGGGGGCGACCGACCACTGGCCCCTGCTCTGCGGGATGTTCTGCTCCAGCACGGCGGGCGCCCAGGCGCCGGCCAGCCAGGTCGCGTACCTTCCGGAGGCCATCGACTTCCACCACTCGTCGTTCCAGCTCGCGGTGGAGTCGACCAGCTTGTTCTCGATCATCGGGCCCCAGGTGTCGGCGTAGGCCTTGGCACCGGGGTCGTCCTTGAGGTCGACGGTGACGTCGGTGGCGCCGTCGACGGTGTACGGCTTGCCGCCGAAGTCCCAGATCAGGCTGTTGGAGGTGCCCGCGTCACCGGGGTCGACGTACGTGATCCGGACGCTCGGATCGATGTCGTGGATCTTCCTGGCCAGCGCGCCGTACTCCTCCCACGTCTTCGGAGGCGTCGCGCCGAACCGGTCGAGGATGTCCTTGCGGTAGAACATCGCCATCGGGCCGGTGTCCTGGGGTATGCCGTAGACCCCGCCGGCGACGCTGACCTGGGACCAGGCCGACTCGGCGAACCGGTCCTTGAGACCGGCAGCGCCGTAGTCGGCGAGGTTGACCAGCGACTTGGTCATCGCGAACTGGGGGAGCGCGAAGTATTCGATCTGAACGACGTCGGGGGCGCCCGTGCCCGCCTTGAGCGTGGTCGTCAGCTTCGTGTACTCGTCCTTGGAGCGGCCCGCGTTGACGAGGTTGACCTTGACCTTCGGGTACTTCTTCTCGAACAGCGCGACCGTCTTGTCGATGTTCGGGACCCAGGTCCAGAAGGTGATCTCGGCGGGTTTGTCGAGCGCGGCCCGCACGGCCTCGGGGTCGCCCTTCCGGCCGCCGTCGGAGGCGCCCGATCCGCCGCCGCATGCGGTGAGGGAGAAGGAGAGGGTCGCGACGGTGGCCGCGGTGAGCGTACGGGTGAGAACCGACAGCCGCAGGAACCTGCTCATTGCGAATCCTTTCGTACTGGACGTGCGGAGGAGGGAGGGGGAGAGAGGGGGGAGGGGCGGGCTACTGCTTGACGCCGCCGGCGGCCAGGCCCGACTGCCAGAACCGCTGGAGGAAGAGGAAGGCGACGATCAGCGGGACGATCGCCAGGAGGCTCCCCGTGATCACCAGGGGAAGGATCGGTATGGCGCCGGCGCCGGCGCCGCCCTGCGCGAGCGAGTCCCACTGGCGCAGCCCCACGGTGAGGGGGAACAGCTCCGGGTCGTTGAGCACGATCAGCGGCAGGAAGTAGTTGTTCCAGGTGGCGACGAGCGTGAACAGCAGCACGGTCACGAAGCCGGGAGCCAGCAGGCGCAGCGAGATGGTGAGGAAGATGCGCAGCTCTCCGGCGCCGTCGATGCGGGCGGCCTCCAGCATGGCGTCCGGGACGGCCTCGGCCGCGTACACCCGCATCAGATAGAGCCCGAAGGGGCTGGCGAGGGAGGGCAGGAGCACCGCCCACGGAGTGTTGACGATGCCCATGTCGCTGAACAGCAGGTAGGTCGGGACCGCGAGTGCGGACGCCGGGATCGAGATCGCTCCCATGACGAGGGCCGAGACGGCCCGGCGGCCCACGAACCCGTACTTGGCGAGGGCGTAGCCGCCCATGGTCGCGATGATCGAGGCGCCGCCCGCTCCGACCACCGCGTAGAGCAGGGTGTTGCCGAACCAGCGCAGGTAGATCCCGTCGTCGTAGGTGAAGACGTCCCGGATGTTGTCGAACAGGTGGAAGCCGTCCCCGAACCACAGGCCGGGGGAGTCGAACAGGGTCTGGTTGGACTTGGTCGCGCTGATGGCGAGCCAGACCAGGGGGATCAGCGTGTACGCGAGCATCAGGCCCATCGCCACGGTCAGGGCGGTGGAACTGCCCGGACGGCGGCTGCGGCCGCGGCTGCGCATGCGGCGGGCGGGCCGGGGCGTTGCGGTGGTCACAGCATGCGCTCCCTGCGGCCGGTCGCGCGCTGGACGGCGTACGCGACGATCACGGTCACCAGGCCGAGCAGTACGGCTATGGCAGCCGAGTAGTTGAACTGGCGCCCGTCGAAGGCGAGGTTGTAGGCGTACATGTTGGGCGTGTAGTTGGTGGAGACGGCGGCCGGAGCCAGGGACTGGAGCACGCTCGGCTCGTTGAAGAGCTGGAAGCTGCCGATCACCGAGAACGTCGTGGCCATCAGCAGCGCCGGGCGCAGGGCCGGCAGCTTGATGCTGAACGCCTTGCGGAAGGCACCGGCGCCGTCGACCTCGGCCGCCTCGTACAGCTCCTCGGGTACGGACCGCAGCGCGGCGAAGAAGATCAGCATGTTGTAGCCGACGTACGACCACGTGACGATGTTGCCGATCGACGCGAGCATCCAGCTCCCGGAGAGCAGGTCGGGCACCTCGGTGTGCAGGAGGTCGCCGATCTCGCGGGCCAGGCCGAAGCGGTCGCCGTACAGGTAGCCCCACATGAGCGCCGCGACCACACCGGGAACGGCGTACGGGACGAAGATGCCGATGCGGAACAGCCCCGGCGCGCGCAGCCGCCCGCTGTCGATCGCGAGGGCGGCCACCAGCGCGAGGCCGAGCATGACCGGGACCTGGATCGCGAAGAAGAGTGCGACGCGGCCGAGGCCGGCATGGAACAGGTTGTCCTTGAAGGCCTTGGTGTAGTTGTCCAGCCCGGTGAAGGTCATTCCGCCGATCATGCGCTCCTGATAGAGGCTCAGGTTGACCGAGTACACCAGGGGGGCGACGACTCCGACGGCGAAGACGCAGAGGAACGGCAGGAGGAACGCATGGGCGGTGAGGTTGCGCCGTACTGCGGCTCTCACGGGTAAGACCTCCGATGCATGTTAGCGCCAACATGGTGGCGCGGTTCGGAAGTGTGTCGACAGCCCTCGGCGAGTGTCAAGGCATTTGGCCGACTCTCCTGTCGGACCGTCGGTTCTCTTGTATTTCAAGGGATTTGGGAGATGGCGAAGCCGGCAGCCAGGTGGTCCTGCTGTCCGAAGCAGCTCTGTGACGTGTTGACCTACGCAGCATGTTCGCGCAAACATGATGCCGTTCAGGAAGATGCCCGGACAGCACAGTGCGAGAGGAACTGCACCATGGCGAAGGATGGGCAGCAGCCACGCAAGCCCCGCTCACCGGCCGCGGACCGCCCCCGGCCCCCGTCGATGGCGGACGTCGCGGCCATGGCGGGAGTCTCGGCGCAGACCGTCTCCCGCGTGGTCAACGCGACCGCCCGCGTCGACGAGGCGACCCGCGACAAGGTCGTCCGGGCCGTACACATGCTCGGGTACCGGCCCAACACCGCTGCCAGGGCGCTGGCCACCGGCAAGTTCCGGACGATCGGTGTCATCAGCTTCGACCTCAAGGCGCACGGGAACGCACGCACGCTGGAATCGATCGTCTCCGCCGTGCAGTCCACCGACTACTCCGTCAACGTCGTCGTCCCGCAGGCGCAGACCCAGGAAGCGGTACTGGAAGCGTTCCACCGGCTGAGCGGTCACGCGGTCGACGGGGTCATCGTGAACGAGGCGCAGATCCTGGCCGGTTCGCTGGTCCTCCCCCTGGGGCTCCCGGTCGTCGTCGTCGACGGCGGCGACGGCCACCGCTACCCCGGCGTCCACACCGACCACGCGGCCGGTGCCGAGATCGCCGTGCACCACCTGCTGGCGCTCGGCCACACCACGGTCTGGCACCTGGCCGGCCCGCAGGACTCGCACCCGGCCCGCCGCCGCGCCGAGGCGTGGCAGCGCGTGCTCCGGGCGGCCGGCGCCCCGATCCCGCAGGCCGTGTACGGCGACTGGAGCGCGGACAGCGGCTACCGGGCGGGCCGGGAGCTCGCCGAACGACCGGAAGTCACCGCGGTGTTCGCGGCCAACGACCAGATGGCGCTCGGCCTGGTCCGGGCGCTCCGGGAGGCGGGGCGGCCGGTGCCCGAGGACGTGAGCGTGGTCGGGTTCGACAACATCGCCGAATCCGCCCACTTCCTCCCGCCGCTGACCACCGTGGACCAGGACCTCTCCCGGGTCGGTGCGGCCTGCGTGGACCGGCTCCTGAGCCAGATCGAAGGCGTCCCCTCGACGGACTCCTCCATCGTGTCGGTCATGCCGACCCTGGTGGCGCGCGACAGCGCGGCGCCACCGCGTCGCTGACCGAAGTACCTGAAGGAGCAAGGAAGATGAACTCTCCGGCACCAGACCGTGCCCGAGCCCTCAGTGCGCGACTGGGCGGCCTCGGATTCGGCGGCGACTACAACCCCGAGCAGTGGGACAAGGCCACCCGTGCCGAAGACCTGCGCCTGATGAACGAGGCGGGCGTCAACCTCGTCAACCTCGCCATCTTCGCCTGGGCCCGTGTCGAACCGGCCCGCGACGCCTACGACTTCGGCCTCTTCGACACCGTCATGGACGACCTGGCCGCGCACGGCATCACCGCCGACCTGGCCACCATGACCGCGTCACCGCCCCCGTGGCTCGCCGTCGAGCACCCCGAGATCCTGCCGGTCACCGCCGCGGGAGGCATCCTGTCCCCGGGGGGCCGCCAGCACTTCTGCCCCTCCAGCCCGGTCTTCCGCGACCGGGCCGTCCGCCTGGTCGAAGCCGTCGCCACGCACTACCGCGACCACCCGGCGCTGGGCCTGTGGCACATCGGCAACGAGTACGGGATCCATGTCGCCGAATGCTTCTGCGACGTCTCCGCCGCCGACTTCCGCACCTGGCTGACGGCCCGCTACGGCGATGTCGACGCGCTCAACGACGCCTGGTCCACGGACTTCTGGTCGCAGCGCTACACCTCCTTCGAGCAGGTCCTGCCCCCGCGCGCCGCCCCCACCTACCCCAACCCCTCCCAGCAGCTCGACTTCAAGCGCTTCAGCAGCGACGCGCTGCGCACCTGCTTCACCCTCGAACGCGACGTGCTGCGCCGCATCACCCCCGATACACCGGTGACCACGAACTTCCTCGCCGGGCACAAGGCCGTCGACGTCCACACCTGGGCGCCGGAGATGGACGTACTCGCCCTCGACAGCTACCCGGACCCCCACTGGGAGGCCGCGCACATCGGCGCCGCCCTGTCGTACGACCTCCTGCGCGGGGCGGCCGGCGGTAAGCCGTGGCTGCTGACCGAGCAGGCCCCGTCCGCCGTCAACTGGCGGGCCCGCAACGGGGGCAAGAGCCCCGGCCGGATGCGCCTGTGGAGCTGGCAGGCCGTTGCGCAGGGCGCGGACGCCGTCATGTACTTCCAGTGGAGGCAGTCCCGGGGCGGCGCGGAGAAGTTTCACTCCGGCATGGTCCCGCACGCGGGGTCCGGCACCCGGGTGCACGCCGAGGTGCGCGAGCTGGGTCGCGAACTGGCCCTGGTGCCCGAGCTGGCCGGCACGCGCATCCGCAACGAGGTCGCGGTCATGTTCGACTGGGACAACTGGTGGGCGCTCGAACTCGACTCGCACCCCTCGGACGGCGTGCGCTGCCTCGACCGGGTCCTCGACCACTACGCCCCCCTGTTCGAAGCGGGCGTCGGCATCGACGTCGTCCACCCCTCCGCGGACCTCTCGCCGTACAAGCTGCTCGTGCTGCCCGGCCACTACCTGCTCTCCGCCGAGACCGCCGTGCGGATACGCACCTTCGTGGCGGACGGGGGCTCCCTCCTCGCCTCGTTCTTCACCGGGATCGTCGACGAGCACGACCGCGTGCACACGGGCGGCTATCCCGCGCCGCTCGGCGACGTACTGGGCGTACGGGTCGAGGAGTTCTGGCCGGCCGCCGACGGTGAGGCGGTCCTGCTGCGGGCCCCGGCGGGCGGTGTCCCCGTCCCCGCGCCGGCGTCGCTGTGGCGCGAGGACGTGAAGCTCACCGGCGCCCGCCCCGAACTCCACTTCGCCGGACCCGACTGGGACGACCGCCCGGCGGCCACGGTGCACACCCACGGCCGCGGGACCGCCCGCTACGTCGCGACCCGGCCCGATCCCGTCACCATGCGGGCCATCGTCGACCGCTCGCTCGCCGACGCGGGAGTCGCCCCCGTCGTGCCCGGACTGCCCGCCGGAATCCAGGCGGTGATCCGCCACGGCGCGGACCACGACGTCCTCGTCCTGCTCAACCACACCGAGGACACCTATCAGTTGATGCTGCCGACCGCCCGGCGAGACCTTCTCGACGGCAGGCGGCCCCTCGTCCGCCGCCTGACCCTCGAACCGCGGGGCGTCGCCGTCCTCGGCAGCTGAGGAGCCGAGCGCCCCGTCGCCCCACCACGCACGTCCCCACCCCCCAAGGCATTCGGAGGACACTGTGAGAAGACCCGTACTGCCGGCGATGCTCGCCGCAGCGCTCCTGCTCGGAGCACTCGGCGCCGCCTCCCCGACCCTCGCGTCCACGACCGCGTCCACGACGGCCGCGACTCCCGCGGCGGCCGGCGCCCCGGCAGCCCTGGCCGACTCCTGGCGGCCGCCCCTCAGCACCCGCGGCCGCTACGTCGTCGACGCCGACGGCAACCGCTTCAAGCTCAAGTCCGGGAACTGGCACGGCGCCCAGGGGTCCTGGAGCGGCTCCGGTGACATCAACGACCCGGCCAGCCACCACGACGGCGAGAAGGCCGACCAGATGCCCCTCGGCCTGGACCGCGCCCCGATCCCGCAGATCCTCGCCGGATTCCACGAACTTGGCATCAACAGCATCCGGTTGCCGTTCTCGAACGAGATGCTGCACGACCAGCGCCCCGTCTCCGACGCCTCGGTCGCGGCCAACCCGCACCTGCGCGGCAAGACCCCCCTCCAGGTCTTCGACGCCGTCATCGCCGCCACCACGGCCGACGGCTTCGCGGTGATCCTCAACAACCACACCAACACCTCACGCTTCTGCTGCGGCCTCGACGGCAACGAACGCTGGAACACCAGCCAGTCCACCGCGCAGTGGGAGAACGACTGGATCAACCTCGCCCGCCGCTACAAGGACAACAAGCGCGTCGTCGGCGCCGACCTCTACAACGAGGTGCGCCGCACCGTCACCGACGACGCCAACTGGAACTGGGGCAACGACCACGACTGGTGGGCCGCGTCCCAGCGCCTCGGCGACCGGCTCCTCACCGAGGCGAGCCCGGACCTCCTGGTGATCGTCGAAGGCATCAACTGGCAGGGCATTCCGGCCGACGGACTGCCCCACGGGCGCCCCACCCTCGAACCGGTGCGCACCCTCTCGCACACCCTCGTCGCCTCCGACAAGCTGGTCTACGCGGCGCACTTCTACGGCTACACCGGACCGAACCACACCGGCGCGACCGGCATGGGCGAGACCCACGACCCGCGCTACCAGGAACTCTCCCGCGAGGACCTGTTCGCGACCCTCCGGCGCCAGGCGTTCTACGTCGCGTCCGACACGGGCAGCCACTTCACCGCGCCCCTGTGGATCAGCGAGTTCGGCATCGGCAGCGACGAGGCCAACCCCCAGGCACGAGCCTGGTTCGGCAACCTCGTCGACCACCTGGTCGCCAACGACACCGACTTCGCCTACTGGCCCCTGGTCGGCTGGGCCGGACACGGCACCTGGTCCATCCTCAACTTCGACGCGGCAGGCCGCCGTTCCGGCATCCTCGACGGCGCTGACTGGCGCGCCGCCAACTGGAACCGCCTGGTCACCTCGCCCCAGAAGAGCGGCCAGGTAGCCGTCTCCGCCACCTGGGACATGCTCAACCTCGACCACGCCGACGCGGTCCAGTCGGTGCGCGTACGGACGCTGGGCGACTGGGACACGGGAGCCCGCAAGGGCGCGTGCCCCGACGGACAGCGGCTCGTCGGCCTGGCACACCGCGACGGTCGCGGCCTGTGCACCGACTCCGGGGCCGCCGGCCTCGCAGCCGCCGGCCCGGCGCCGACCGTCGTGACCGACGAGCGTTACGTACAGCAGGGCGACTGGGCGGGCGGCTACACGAAGTACCAGTGCGGCCCCAACCAGTTCATGATCGGCTACAGCGTGCGCGGCCAGGCGGTCTCCGCGGTCCTGTGCGCCCGGGCGGGCCGGACCCTCGCCGCCGGCGGCCGTACCGTCTGGTTCGACCGCGGCGACAGCCGGCCGGCCGGAGCCCCCGGAGGAGAGTTCGCCCACGGCAACTTCAAGGGGCAGTGCGCAACCGACGAGTACGCCGCGGGCATCGCCTTCACCGGAGCCTGGGCCAAGGGCAAGACGCCGGACGCCCTCCTGTGCCGGAAGCTGTAGTGACCATGAGTGACTGAGGCGGAACAGCGCGTCGGGTCGGCCGACCAGCAGGCGGCGCCGCGTGTACCGGCAGACGATGGATCCGTGGAGACACGCCTCCCGGAAGGTCTGCCGGTACAGGTGCCGGATGAATGAGCTCCCGGTCGACGAGCTGATCAGCGGCGCCGCGCAGGCGGCCGGCGGATGGCTGGGTGCGCTGCCGGTCGCCCTGGTGGCCACCAGCGCCGACGGAACGATCGTGCGCTGGAACCAGGTCGCGCAGGAACTGCTCGGCTACGCCCCGCCCCAGATGCTGGGACGCAACATCGCGGACCTCCTGCACCCGGGATCCGACCGCAGCCTGGGCCGCTCCCTCTGGGAAGCCGCGGCCACCGGGCGCGGCGTGATGGGAACGGTGACCGCCTGGCACCGCGACGGACACCCGCTGGAGCTGGAGATCTGGGCCTGCCCGGTTTCCGACCGCAGGCACGGCGCGGCCACGGTCCTGGTCTTCGCCGCCGACGCCCACGCCGCACGCCGTATCCGGGGATCGTCGGCGGTGTGGGACGGCCTGTTCGCCCGCTCCCCGGTCGGCATCGCCATCCTCGACACGCAGCTGCGGTTCCTCCAGGTCAACGCCGCGCTCGAAGCCATGAACGGCCTGCCCGAATCGGCGCACGTCGGACGCAGCCTCGCGCAGATCCTCCCCGAGGTGAACGCCCTCGAAATGGAGGAGGCCATGCGGCAGGTCCTGGAGACCGGGCGGCCGGTCCTCGACCGCCGCCGGGTCGGGCGGACACCGGCTGAACCGGAGCACGACCGCGTGTGGTCGTGCTCGTACGTCCGGGTCGAGGACCCCGCCCGGATGCCGATCGGCGTCATCGCCTCGCTCGTCGACATCACCGAGCAGCAGCGCGACCACGTCGAGGCCGAAGCGGCCCGGCGCCGGCTCGCCCTGCTCAGCGAAGCCAGCATGCGCGTCGGCGCCAGCCTCGACCTGGAGCGCACCGCGCAGGAACTCGCCGATCTCGCCGTGCCCCGCCTCGCCGATGCCGTCACCGTGGACGTCCTGGACGTGCTGGCGGGCGGGGACGAGCCCGGCACGGGGCTGGCCGGCGGGGTCGCCCTGCGGCGCCTCGGCAAGGCCCCGCTGTCCGGATCCAGGGTGACCGACATCCTCGCCCCGCTCGGCCGGACGCTCACCTTCCCCGTGGGCGCCCCCTACACCCAGGCCCTCGCGGCCCGGCAGCCCTTCCTGGTCGCCCGCCTCGACGAGGAGGCCATCGCCCCCGCCGCCCGGCACTCGGCCAAACCCGCCCAACTGCTCGCGACGGGAGTGCACTCGTTCGTCATGGCACCCCTCGTCGCCCGCGAGACGGTGCTCGGCGTCGCCACCTTCTACCGCACCCGTCCGATAGGACCCTTCGGATCCGAGGACGTCACCCTCGCCGGCGAACTCGCCGCCCGCGCCGCACTCAGCATCGACAACGCCCGGCTCTACCACCGCGAGCACGAGACCGCGGTCATCCTCCAGCGCAGCATGCTGCCCCAGCACATCACCCCGCCGCCCGGCATCGAGGTCAGCCACCGGTACCTCCCCGCCAGCGACGTCAACGAGGTCGGCGGGGACTGGTACGACGTACTCGCCCTGACGGGCGGCAAGGCGGCCCTGCTCATCGGCGACGTGATGGGCCACGGCATCGCCGCGGCCGCGGTCATGGGCCGGCTGTCCGCCTCCGTACGGGCCCTCGCCCGCCTGGACCTTCCCCCCGTACGACTGCTGCACCAGCTGGAGGAAGTCCTCGGCGACCTCGCCGAGCCCATGCTGGCCACCTTCCTGTACGTCGTCTGCGACCCGGCCACCGGGCACTGCACCGTCACCCGGGCCGGACACCCGCCGCCCGCACTCGTGCTCCCCGACGGCACGGTCCGGCTCCTCGACACCCCACCCGGGGTCCCCCTGGGCGTGGGGGGCATCGACTTCACCCCCACCGAGATCGACGTACCGCCGGGCAGCCTCCTCGTGCTCTACACCGACGGGCTGATCGAAGCCCGCGGCTGCGACCTCGACGAGCGACTGGCCGAACTGACCCGACTGCTCGCGGACCCGCAGCGGCAGCTGGACCACCTGTGCGACTCGCTGATCACCCACCTCGTCCCGGCGGCCGCCGACGACGACGTGGCACTCCTCGTCACCCGTATCGGCATCTAGGCAGCTTCCTTCGGGTCATCGGATCGGTGGTTGATGCGTTCAGCCGGTCCTACGTTGTTGGCATGGGTTGAACGGGCCGTCGTAAGGTCCAGAGATCCAGAGACACCGGGTATGGCTTTGAGCCGGTTGCCCCTGATGGTTCAGCTCACCTGGCCACCCGGTGTCTCACGACGACTCGACCGCTGATTAGGAGCTGCGGGCCCCTCGGGTGCACC